>SCQT01000119.1 GCA_004322015.1 Chitinophagaceae bacterium | reverse complement strand
AGGTAAACCACCGGTGTCATATACACATCGTATAGCCTGCGATAATTGGTGCTGTTATCCGGATCCCAGGCATTTACCCAATCTTCCATGTGGTGATCTTTAATGAATTGCTGCCACTGATCCTGCGTACCCCCCGCCACGACACCGATCATTTTAACCCCTTCATTTTTCCAATGATGCTCGTAAGCTGAATCTAATTCAGGCACCACCACCTGGCAATGCCCGCAGGTAGGATCCCAAAATACCAATATGGTATACTTGGATTTCACATTCCACAGTGAAACAGGTTTCATCTCCCGGGTTTTGAGCGAGAGATCGGGAGCAATGTTACCTATAAGGTTAGGAGCAATTTGAGATGCCCTGTCAATCACTTTTTGCAGTTGATCTTTTGTGAGCCAGTATGCCTGTCCTGTGATATAATATTTTTCTACTAAATGAACAAAAACGGCATCCATTCCCATATAGGGAGAGGTCTCATAATGATACGTGAGCCACCACAACACATACTTGAATACTTCTTTATTAGCGTTTGCTTTTGACAGGATCTTATCTGCCGCCTTATTGATTGAATCGGGTACAGGAACGACCATTTGTGTAAAATACCGCTGTAACCGCGTCGCTAAAACCGGGGTGCGTACGATCCGGTTATCTGCAAAATCAATATGATCCCAATAATGTTTTTTAAAATAATCAAAAGCAAGCGCTTTATCCGTAGAATCCTTAGCATCCTTCAAGTCGGCAGGAAGTTCCGGATCCTGCATGGCACGAAAGATCATGCTTAATAAAGCTTCAGGATGCTCTTGCAGAAATTTAATACGGTACTCCTGGATCTCTTTTCCGGCGTTTTGCTGCAATTGATTAATAACAGCCGAATCATCTCCTCTTTTTTCTGCCTCTGCCGTTTTTTCCTGTTCCTTTCTCAGAAAATGGTTATACTCCGAGAATAATACGTTACCGGGAGAATTGGTAAAAACAATATTTTTAAACCCGCCTGTGGTGTCGGCTGTCACGCTAAAATGCTGATCTTTATCTATCAATAATTCAAAATATCGCTGTTTCTCAGGCAACAAAATAAAATAAATGCCCCCCTCCAAAGTATCCTTTCCTTTAAAAATAGCAGTTCCCCGGTCATCCATTTCTGCAGAATCAATCAGGTAAGTCTGCTGTCCATAATAATTACCGAGATAAAGCTTTCCTCCATGATAATCCTTCAGATGCACCCGGACATCATGACCGGCCGGAGACTGCCCGGAAGCAAAAGAAAATGTAAAGAAACACAGCACAATGAAAATGAAGAAACGGCTCATTTCCCGGGATATTTTAAATATATAAAAGCGTAAAGCTACATGATTTTACCTGATCCTACCCTCCTTGGCGTAAAACATTACCTTTGCACCCATGGCTGCAAAAAGGAAGAAGGATTTTAGGGTGTTGGAAAAGATCCCTGTGACGAATTATGCTGCGGAAGGAAAAAGTCTGGGAAAAACGGATGGAAAAATTGTTTTTATAGAAGGCGGGGCCGTCCCGGGCGACATAGTGGATGTGCGTTTATATAAAAATAAAAAAGACTGGGCGGAAGGGAAGGCTGTTTTTTTCCATGCATACTCCAAAGACAGGGTTCAGCCATTCTGTGCACATTTTGGAACCTGCGGGGGATGCCAATGGCAAATGTTGCCTTATGAAAAACAGCTATTTTATAAGCAGCAGCAGGTAACCGATGTGCTGCATCATATAGGCAAACTGGCGCTGCCTGATACAAGTCCGATCATTGGTGCAGACGAAACTAAATTTTACAGGAACAAATTAGAGTTTACTTTCAGTAACCGTTCATATTTAAGTGAAGAAGAAATAAAGGATAAAGGTTTCTATCAGAAAGATGCTTTAGGATTTCATCTCCCCAGATTATTCGATAAGATTCTGGATATCCACACCTGCTATTTACAGGCAGAGCCATCCAATAAGATCAGAAATACCGTCAGAGCTTTTGCTTTGCAAAAAGGATATTCGTTTTATGATCATCGTGCTCAGACAGGATGGCTGAGGAACCTGATCATCCGTACCACTACCACCGGCGAGGTCATGGTGATCCTGTGTTTACACCATGAGGACGAGGAGGAAAGAAAAGCGCTTTTGAATCACCTGCTTCAGCAGGTTCCGGAAATTACCACATTGCTGTATATCATTAACCCAAAGAAAAATGACAGTATTGCCGACCTTCATCCGGAAGTTTATTACGGTAAAGGATATATATTGGAAAAATTGGGGCAATATACCTTTAAAATAGGTCCCAAATCATTTTTCCAGACAAATACACGACAGGCCGAAAAATTATACAATGTGGTACGTACCTTTGCAGGATTGAGGGGGTCTGAAACAGTGTATGATTTATATTGCGGAGCGGGGAGCATCGGAATATTCATTTCGGAAAATGCAAAGAAGGTCATTGGTGTGGAACAAATAGCCGAAGCGGTAAAACATGCCAAAGAAAATGCCCTGCTCAATCATATTAACGGGATGGAATTTTTTGAAGGCGATGTGATTGATATTTGCACGGATGTTTTTTTTGCGCAACATGGAAAAGCTGATGTAGTCATCACTGATCCGCCGAGAGCGGGCATGCATGAGAGGCTGATCAGCAGATTGCTTGAGATGGAAGCTCCCCGGATCATTTATGTAAGCTGCAATCCGGCGACGCAAGCGAGAGATTTGATAAAGCTGTGTGAAAAATATACCGTGGAAAAAATTCAACCTGTGGATTTATTTCCACATACACAACATATTGAAAATGTAGTATTGTTAAAAAAGATAAAAAATAATGCGGAGACGCAAGGTATTTCATCTCAAAAACAAACCGGCGATAAATAACCAGTAACAAATAACCAGCAACAGGTATATGGCAGAATTCAGACCAGGCGGATTCAAAATATTACCGCCTGTAGTAAAAAATATTATTATCATTTGCATATTGATATTTCTTGCCCAGCAAGTAGCGTTACGGGTTTTTCATTATCCGTTAAGTTACTTATTTGCACTGCATTATTGGCAATCTCCTCTATTCAAGCCCTACCAGCTTGTTACACACATGTTTATGCACGGAGGGCTCGCACATATCGCATTTAATATGTTTGCTTTATGGATGTTCGGTTATACCATAGAAAATATCTGGGGATCGAAACGTTTCTTAATCTTTTATATGGTTTGCGGCTTAGGAGCGGCCATCTGTTTTCTGGGTGCGCAGACTTTCCAGTTCCATCACCTGATGCAGGAATATCAAAACGGACGCCTCCCATTGGCAGTGATCGAACAATTCCTTGCCGAACCGATGTTAGGTGCTTCCGGCGCTATTTTCGGCGTATTAGTGGCTTTCGGGGTCATGTTCCCTAACAGTTATTTATATTTCTATTTCCTGGTTCCCATCAAGACAAAATGGTTTGTACTCGGGTATATAGCGCTTGAATTATATTCGGGTATCAGAAACAATGTATCGGCAATACCGGGTGACAATGTAGCCCATTTTGCTCATCTGGGCGGAGCTTTGGCCGGCTTCATACTGACAAAATACTGGATAAGCAAAGGTATCGGCAAGGGAGGTTATTAGAGAAAAAAAATCCTTAAAACCGAACACGATTTTTTTTGTTAAATTTATGGCGTGATTGAACAACATTGGTTATGGGTATTTTAACAGAACATAGTCGTCCCCTGTTGAAGTTTTCGCTGGGTGACAATCATAATATGGCAATCAGGCTGGTTGTAGTTAACCTGGTGATATTTGCCGCTTTATTATTTGTCAAGGTAGCGATTCTCATAGGCGGGCACTCTACGGCGATCTTTGAAACAGAGATTGTTCCCTGGGCCGTTTTATCCGCAGACCCCGCTACCATACTTACTCATCCATGGACCATCCTCACCTATATGTTTGTTCATATCAGTTTCTGGAACTTACTGACTTCAGTTATTTGGATGTGGTGGTTTGGTGAGTTGCTGCAAGGTATTTCGGGGTATCGCAGGGTAGTTCCCGTATATGTGTATGGGGGCCTCACAGGGGCCTTGTTCTTTGTGCTGGCATATTCGGCAATACCAGAGATGCGTCCATATCAGGCAATCGCGAGTACCGTTGACATTGGTGCGGCTGCCAGTGTGATGGCTTTAATCATTTGTGTGACCATTATAGCTCCCAAATACCGTGTATTTCCTATGCTGGGAGGAGGGATACCCATTTACGTGGTCGCCATCGTTTATGTGGCATTAAGCTTTTTAGGGCAACAGGGAGGCTCTCCCTATGGATATATAGCTGCCCAGGCAGGCGGAGCTTTATTGGGACTGGTCTTTGCTTTACGCTTGAAAAGCGGATATGACCCGGGTGCGGGCTTCAATCGTGTATTATACTTTATCGGGCATGTGATGGATCCGGCTGATGATCGCCTGAAAATGGTTAAAGTGAAAGGAAAAAAAGAAAAAAGGGCTACCCGGAAAATGGATCCGCCTTACAAGCGCATTGGTCCTGTCTCTTCCGGTAAAGTGGACGATATCTTGGACAAAATCAATGAATCGGGTTATAGATCGCTTACGCCAGAAGAAAAAGAGATTTTGCTCCGGGCAAGCAAGGAAGGAGAAGTGGACTAAACCCTTAATTTAGCCTGCAACAAATAATTTCCGGTGTATTTTCTCCGATTCATAACACAAAAAGTTCTACTGGTCATAAATATCATAATGGCGGGGATATTTCTGATGGGGTGTACGGTACCTGTCATTTCCCCCGCTAAATTCTGGCCTGTCAGCTTCTTCGGACTGGCATTACCGTATGCACTTTTTATACTCCTTCTTTTCCTTGCATGCTGGTTAATTTTTCATATCCGGTACACCCTCGTGTCTCTGATCCCGATGATCATCGGGTGGAAATCAATCATCGTGCTTTTTGCTTTTCATCCTGCCACTGCCCCCACGGCTGATCCGGTAAACGACATCAGGGTCATGAGTTATAATGTGCGTTATTTCAAAAACTTTGACTATTCAGTTATACAAAATGTCACTCTCAGGAATAAGATATTATCCTTAATACACAGCAGCTTTCCGGATATCTTGTGCCTGCAGGAATTTTATACCGCAGATCATTCGGAGAATAATGACAATCTCCATGACATCATGAAAGAAATGAAACTGCCTTATTCTTTCTTCAGCAATGATCATAGTTTTCAAAACAGGCATGCAGGGGTAGCTCTTTTTTCAAAATATCCGATCATCCATACCTATAAAACCGATTTATCAGAAGCCAAAAGCGGCGAAAGCGCCATTGCGGCAGATATTGTCCGCAACTCCACAGACACTTTCAGGGTGATCACCGTACACCTGCAATCCATTTATCTCAACCAAAGAGATTTTAAGGGGCTGCAAAAGCTGATGCACCAGGAAGATACCGGTTTTGTCGCTTCCAGGATCATCATGGGCAAATTACGAAAAGCCTTCCTGGTAAGGGAGTTCCAGGCACAAACGGTAGCGGCTATGATCCGTCAAAGCCCCTATCCGGTCATTGTGTGCGGTGATTTTAATGATACACCTAATTCTTACTCTTATTTTAAGATCAGTAAAAACCTGCAGGACGCCTTTTTGAAGAAAGGATTTGGCTTGGGCAGAACTTATTCTTCCATTTCACCTACGTTACGCATTGATTATATTCTCGCATCAACCTCTTTTACTGTCAGATCATTTCGATGCATCCATAAAATATTATCTGATCATTATCCGGTCATTTCTACCATGACTTTATCCAAAAAGGAGTAACGGATTATAAGATTTGCCTTATTTTGTGCTAAAAATACAATTTATGCACAGAAGAGATTTTATCCAACAATCCGCCTTCGCAGGCGCCGCAATGAGCATGCCTTCTATTATAAGGAAACCCTTTTTACAGTCATTTCCTGTAGTAAGGGTCCCGTCTGATAAACGCCTTTTTACCAGCTCTGCCGTTGAAAAAACCATCACCAGAATGCAGCAAGTTATTAAAGATAAAAAGCTGGCATGGATGTTTGGAAACTGCTTTCCGAATACTTTGGATACTACCGTCTTTTTAAAAAAGACGAGCGGACGTCCGGATACTTTTGTGATTACGGGTGATATTCATGCCATGTGGTTGCGCGACAGCAGCGCCCAGGTTTGGCCCTATCTCCCTTTGATGCAGGGAGATCACAAATTGCAGGAACTGATTGCAGGTGTTATCAACCGCCAGACAAAATGTATTTTGATTGATCCTTATGCCAATGCATTTAATGACGGTCCCATTGGCAGTAAATGGGATAAAGATTTGACTAAAATGAATCCGTGGCTGCACGAACGCAAGTGGGAATTAGATTCCCTCTGTTACCCCATCCGCTTAGGATATCATTACTGGAAATATACAAACGACGTAACTCCCTTTGATGAAAAATGGCTGCAAGCCATGAAATCAGCCGTACAAACTATGAAAGTGCAGCAGAGAAAACATAGTAAAGGTCCTTATACATTCGGACGTATCACATCCTGGTCAACCGATACGGTGCCAGGGGGGGGTTATGGTAATCCGATAGTGCCTGTAGGCATGATCGTTTCTATTTTTCGTCCGTCGGATGACGCTACTATTTTCCCCTACTTAATTCCTTCTAATTTATTCGCGGCAGTTTCTTTGAGACAACTGGCAGAAATGGCCGGCCGGATCAGTCATGACGATACCTTTGCGGGGGAGTGTACATCCCTGGCAGATGAAGTAGCCCATGCACTTGAACATTATGCAGTTGTAAACCATGCAGAATTCGGAAGAATGTATGCCTATGAAACTGATGGATTTGGCAATCATCTTTATATAGATGACAGCAATGTGCCGAGTTTATTGGCGCTTCCGTACATAGATGCGGTGAACCTCAAAGATCCATTGTATCAAAATACGCGTATGTTCGTATTAAGCAAGAGCAATCCTTATTTTTTCAAAGGAAAATTTGCAGAAGGCAGCGGTAGTCCCCACACACTGGATGATATGGTATGGCCCATGAGCATCATCCTTCGTGCCATGACCACTGAAGATGATGGAGAAATAAAAGAATGTTTGCACTGGCTGAAAACGACCGATGCAGGATCAGGTTTTATTCATGAATCTTTTAATAAAGATAATCCTGAGAAATTTACCCGCGAATGGTTCGCCTGGGCTAATACCTTATTTGGAGAATTATTATTGAAGATTGATAAAGAGAAACCCTATTTACTGAAAAATGAAACTTATTAGTATTATAGGCAAAATAACATCTGTAAAATATTTTATCCCCGGCCTTTTCACTGTTTTTACAGGCAGTTTTCTTTCTGCACAGCCGGTACAAAAGAAGATCCGCATTGATCTTCTTACAGAAGGCGTCTCCACAAGCATTCGCGCCATGAACATTCTCAATGATTCGGTCGTCTGGGTCGGGGGCAGCAATGGTTTTGTGGGTAAGACAACCAATGGTGGCGGTACATGGCAATGGATGCATCCTGATCATGAAAGGCTGGATTTCCGCAGTCTGACAGCTTTTGATTCTTCCCATGCGGTAGTCGCCAACGCCGGATCACCTGCTACTATCTTTTTGACTTCCGACGGAGGTAATCATTGGCAAAAAGTATATTCCAATCCCGATACTGCTTTCTTCTTTGACGGAATGGTTTTCAGGAATAAAAAAGATGGAATTATTTACGGCGATCCGGTGAACGGAAAATTCATTATTCTGAGCACAAAGGACAGGGGTAAGCACTGGAAATTATTGCCATTGAAGAAAAGGCCTGAAGCCATGCAAGGTGAAGCTTCATTTGCAGCGAGTAATTCCGCCATTTTTAATCTGCCGGGATCGAAATATATTTGGATAGGAACCGGAGGCAAAACGGCCCGTCTGTTCTTTTCTAAAGATTTTGGAAAAAAATGGACAAAACGGAATACTGCCATGCTTCAGGGAAAAAGCAGTACGGGTATTTTTTCTATAGCTTTTATTAATAAGAATAACGGTATTTGTGTGGGCGGTGATTATGCCGATGATCTGGTACGGCTGAATAATGCCTTACTTATCCGGAATGGAGGAAAGAAATATCAAAAGCCTATTGTCAATCCTTTCGGTTACCGCTCCTGTGTGATCTATTTTTCACCGGATACACTGCTTTGTACGGGAACTTCGGGCACAGATTTGTCTGTGGATGGAGGCCTTACGTGGAGCAGGTTAAGCCCGATGGGGTTCAATGTGTTGCAAAGGGCAAAAAACGGTCATACTGTTTTTTTGGCAGGTAACGGCGGAAGAATTGCACAAATTATTTTTCCACAAAATGTACATAGTACACATTAGTCATTTTGACAGACAGGGAATTATGTTATTTTTGTGACAACTTAAACGGGAAAAGTGCGTTATGCAAACAATGATACAGGAGCCGGGAAACAAATATTCCATTAAATATTTCCCCGATGCAGTTCATAAATGGAAAAGAGAGGGGAATTTTTTTTATTTCTACACTTCGGAGACTATTTTGGAAGTCAGGATCATTTCAGACAGGATTATTCGCTTCCGCTATGCTCCCGACGGTAATTTCAAACGTGATTTTTCTTATGCTGTCCCTGCCAATCTAAAGGAAAGCATCATTTCTTTTGAAATACATGAATTAGAAGATTCTTTTGAGATCAGCACCTCCAAAATCAATATTTACATTGAAAAAGAAAACCTGAAAATTACTGTTTCCGACAAAGCCGGTCATGTAATCAATGAGGATGAGATAGGTTTTCACTGGCAATATTATTTACTTAAGGGCGGTAAAATTATTTATTGCAGCAAAAAGATACAAGATGGCGAATGTTTTTTCGGAATGGGCGATAAGCCGACCGAACTGAACCTGAGAGGCAAAAGGACGGAAAATTATGGTACCGATTCCTATGGTTTTAAAAAAGGGACGGACCCGCTGTATAAAAATATTCCTTTCTATTACGGATTGCATCATCATATCGGTTACGGAATATTTTTTGATAATACATTCCGCACGTTATTCGATTTCGGACAGGAAAGGCCCGAAGCAACCAGTTTTTGGGCGCGAGGCGGCCAGATGAATTATTATTTCATCTATGGTCCCGGGCTTTTGGAGGTGGCTGCACAATACACCCGTCTTACCGGCGCACCCGAGTTACCCCCTTTATGGGCATTAGGCTATCAGCAATCACGCTGGAGTTATTTTCCTGATGCCAAAGTAAAAGAAGTGGCGGCCGAATTCCGCAAACGGCATATACCCTGCGATGTCATTCATTTGGATATTGATTACATGGAAGGATTCAGGTGTTTTACTTTCAGCAAAGAGAATTTTCCCGATCCGAAATCACTCACGGAGGAATTGGAGGAGATGGGCTTTAAAACTGTTGCCATCATTGACCCCGGTATCAAAGTGGACCCGGATTATGATATTTATCAACAAGGCGTTCAAAAGGGTTATTTCTGCAAACGTGCCGATGGCGCTTTGATGGAAGGCGATGTCTGGCCGGGAAAATGTGTTTTTCCCGATTTTACCAATCCGGAAGTGCGTGCATGGTGGAGTGGCTTATTTAAGAAAATGGTGGATTTGGGTATCCGCGGTATCTGGAATGATATGAACGAACCGGCTGTATTTGAGATCGGCACTTTCCCCGAAGATGTAAGGCATGATTATGACGGAGATAATTGCAGCCACCGGAAAGCACACAATGTGTATGGACACCTGATGAGTAAGGCTACTGCAGAAGGGTTAAAAAAGCACCTGATGCCCTATCGCCCTTTTGTGATCACGCGTTCCTGCTATGCGGGGGCCCAACGCTGGACTTCTGTATGGACCGGCGATAATCTATCCACCTGGGAACATCTCTGGATCGCCTCGGTCATGTGCCAGCGGCTTTCCATCTCGGGAATTTCCTTTGCCGGCAGCGATATTGGCGGATTCATTGGCGAACCGGACGGTGAATTGTACATCCGCTGGCTGCAGCTCGCCACCTTTCACCCGTTCATGAGAACTCATTCTGCCAGCAATGAAACCAAATTTGATCAGGACCCCTGGTCTTTTGGTCCTCGGATAGAATACATTGCCAAGAAATTCTTAGGATTAAGATATCGCCTGCTCCCGTACATCTACACTACTTTCTGGCAATATGCCACTGAAGGAACTCCCATGTTGCGCCCGCTGAGCTTTGTTGCCCAGGATGATTCTGCTACTTATAATCGAAACAGCGAATTTATGTTTGGCGATCAATTTCTCATCAGCCATGTAGGTGAGCCTGGATTGAATGAGAAAAACGTTTACCTGCCTAAAGGAGAATGGTATTATTATTGGAATGACAAAAAATTCAAAGGAGGCAGTGAGATCACTATTCCGACACCGCTTGATGAAATTCCGCTGTTTGTTAAAGCAGGCGCCGTTATCCCTAAATATCCGCATTTAGAATACGTGGGTGAAAAACGTATTCTGGAAATGACCCTGCATGTGTATTACAGCAGTGAAATTTGCCATAGTGTATTATATGAAGATGCGGGGGATAACTATGGATATTTAGACGGGAATTTTAATACGATCCGGTTTAAACTGATGACAGACGATCGTGGTTTAAAATTAAAGAAAAAATATATAGGCCGCTTTGATTCCGATTATCTTCGGTACAGGGTTATTTTTCACGGTATCCCTTTTGCAGCCACAGAATATGTAGTGGACGGGCGCGTGCATCGTCTGGGTGCGCGTAACTTTGCAGTGGGGACGGTGAAAGTCGTCGTAGATCGAGCTTTTGAAGAGATTGTCATCAGGTAAAGAGAGCCGGTAATTTAAAGGTATCTTTGCATCAAAATTCATGCTATGTCTTTGACCGGTTTTGATCCCAACGGACCTGCTGCTGCCAATCGTAACTTATTCGGACTCCCCTTTACAGAAGAAGAAGCCCGCGTAGTATTATTGCCTGTACCATGGGAAGTAACAGTCTCTTACGGGACCGGTACTGCCCGCGCTGCTGAACACATCCTGCATGCCTCCCAACAGATTGACCTTTACGATTATAATGTCCCGGCGGGTTGGAAAAAGGGATTTTTTATGCGGCCGGCGGATAAGAATATCCTGATGCGGAGTGATTATCTGCGGAAAGAAGCGGAGTTATACATTCATTTCCAGACCGAAGAGGGAAATAAACTGGACGAGAATGAATTTATGCAAAACGGATTGAATGAAGTCAATAAAGGAAGTGAGGAGATGAATGAATGGGTATATCAGCAGACAAAGGAATTACTGGAAAACAATAAATTGATCGGATTGGTCGGCGGCGATCACAGCACCCCTTTGGGATATTATAGATCCATTTCGGAGAAATACGGAGACTTCGGCATCCTGCATATTGACGCTCATCTCGATCTGAGAAAAGGTTATGAAGGTTTTATTTATTCTCATGCCTCCATCATGTACAATGCATTGCGGGAAGTTCCTAAAATTAATAAATTAGTTTCGGTGGGAGCCCGTGATTACTGTGAAGAAGAGCTGCAAATGGTGAAAAGTGAAGGTGAAAGGATTGCAGTATTTTACGATCATTGTATAAAAGAACAACAATATGAAGGCGCCACCTGGCAATCCATTTGCGAAGAAATTATTGAGCAATTACCGGGACAGGTTTATCTCAGCCTGGATATTGACGGATTGGACCCTAAACTGTGCCCTCATACCGGAACGCCCGTCCCCGGTGGATTAGAGATAGATCAACTTTTCTATTTACTGAGTAAAATGATGGACAGCGAACGCAGGCTGATAGGCTTTGATCTGGTAGAAACAGGCTATGCCCAGGATGAGTTCGATGCAAATGTCAGCGCCAGGATCCTTTTTAAGCTGTGTAACCTGATGGTGAAACATGAAATGAAAAGTGAATTAGTTGAAAATAAATCAGCAGGGATGTGAATGAGTTTTTGCTCGCCATACGAAATCCTTATGCACGCAGCAATCGGTTTCCGGAGGTGTTGCTCCATTTCACGGCAGCTTTTCTATTAGTAAATGCCTGGTATGAAGCCAAAGCGGGCCATTATCCCGGATGGGTGGCAGTGATCTTTTCTATCTTTGCGGTTTTAGAAATCCTGTATGCATTCTTTTCCCGGAGGTTGCAACGGAAATTTCCTCATTCGGGAAGCTCTTTGAGGTTGTCGGCAGGGATAGCATTTATGGCGTATGCATGGGTGTTATTTCGCGATCACGATCCGGTATTCGGAATATTTATGATCATCATTGGCATTGCTTTTTTTATCATTTACCGTGTGGAAGAAAGATGGAATAAACCGTTTATAATACGAGTAAATAAAGACGGGATAATGTTCCCCAAGATTTTTAAATCACAATTATACCCATGGAGTCAATTCAATCATATCATTTTGCGGGATGATTTATTGACGCTGGATTTTATAAATAACAGGATTGTTCAGTTATCGTTGTCACATAGCGAAAACGAAAAGAACACCATAGCCTTTAATGCATTTTGTGAAGAAAATTTGGCCCCAAAGCAATAAAACCATTCAACAGCATAACAATACAGCCATTTAAGAATAAATCCAATATGCAGCCATTTCTTTTGTATTCTGACGGGAAAGGAAATATTTTCGAAGACAGGTCATTATATGCCGTTGGTCGCAGCGGATGGGATGCCGTACCCGTTCCTGAGGATGAATGGATATTACTTCCCGAGGGGGGACAATTATATGAGCTGCCCGGCAGGCGCGGCATCGGGATAGATATACAAACAGGGGAAATGAGGCTTTGTGGAAAAGGATGGGCGGTAGCAGCCTTTATTCCTCCTGCGCACACGGGATTTTATATGGCTGCTTATGAAACCCTTCATGAAGCCCCCACCCTGCCATTGTTTTGTTATACGGCTGCAGGATGGTATCGGGATCAATTCTATGTTCCCGCCATTCGTATTGAAAAAGATATCCGGCAGGAATGCAGCGGGTACGATGAGGAAAAGGTGAAATCGGGCACTGTACAACTTTTGCATCATTATCCTCACAACCGGCTGGTAAAACATCTGGCAGAAAATTGTGCCCTGACTTATCAGTGTCCTGCTGCCCGTAATTATTTTTTAGGCAGATGGGAATGTCCGATACCTTCTTCTCCGGCTTGTAATGCCAATTGTATCGGCTGTATTTCATTCCAGCCGCAGGAAGAAGAAATTGTTTCTACACAGGACAGGTTGACTTTCCGTCCAAGTGTGGAAGAAATAGTGGAATATACGGTTCCTCATCTGGAACAAGCGTCTTTTCCGGTGATCAGCTTTGGGCAGGGTTGCGAAGGAGAACCTCTGCTGATGTGGCAAACTATCCGTGACGCTATTATTGAAATCCGTAAACATACGGGGAAGGGGAGCATTAATATCAATACGAACGGCAGCATGCCCGAAGCGGTCGAAACGCTGATGCAAGTTGGTCTGGACAGCATACGTGTCAGCATGAATTCCGCAAGAGAAAATATTTATCTGGCCTACTACCGCCCTAATAATTATACGTTCGAAGATGTAGTGGAAAGCATTTCTGTGGTGAGAAAACATGGCGGCTGGGCATCCATTAATTATTTCGTTTTTCCCGGAATGACTGATAACACGCAAGAATACGAAGCATTGAGAAAACTGATACGGGGTACCGGACTGAATATGATCCAGTGGCGGAATTTTAATATTGATCCCGACTGGTATTTAGGCCGTATCGGCGTAACAGATTCAGGAGAATGTATGGGTGTAAAGCAGATGATGGAAAATATTCACGAAGAATTTCCATTGGTTAAATTCGGATACTATAACCCTCCTATGGAACGGATCAGGGGAGATTTTGAAAAAGATTATGCACATTAATATCATTTGGGTGTGAATATTGCGTTAAAATAAAAAAGATCGTATGATAACTTTTTATAAAATGTTTAACTTTGGATCGTACTATTGCTAACCCATTATCGTACTATTGCTAACCCATTATTTAAACCACGTACAAAACCCTCTAGAAATGAGCCAGGCTGACAAAGATAAAAATACCAAAGCCTTAGTTTGTTCGCTGATCACTTACGGCGTGGTGATCGGCGCTTGCCTGTTAGCGGGTTTTTCAGTTCCTCCACCTCTTCCTAATCAGGATATGGGCATGGAGATCAACTTAGGCACTTCCACGGAAGGGATGGGAAACGTGCAACCATTAAGTCCGAATCCGCCGGCGGTGCAAAGCGCAAGGACACATGAGCCTCAGGCAAGTCCGGCAAGTAACCGGACAGGGGGCAGAACGGAAAATATGATGACCCAGGATAACGAGGATGCTCCGGTCATTAAAAAAATAACCGAGGAGAAGAAAAATCCCCAGTTCTCTAAAGATCTTACTGAAAACACCCGTCACACTATCCGGCATCCGCGTCCCGATGCCCCTGTAGAGCCTAAACCTGCCCCACCGAGACCCAAAGCTATATACAGCGGCGGCACTTCCGACAGCCGCAGCAGCGGTAATAATTCCGGCGCCAGCAATGGTTCTGTGAACGAGGGTCTTACCGGCAAACCAGGCGACCAGGGAGCAGTCAATGGCAGCCCGACTGCCACAAACCATAATGGGATGTACTCAGGATTGGGGGGAACGGGTCTGAGCTATAGCCTTGCCGGCCGCGAAATAGTGCAATACCCATCCCGTGAAGGTGAATTTAATGAAGGCGGCAGAGTGACTATGAAAATACAGGTAGATCAGAATGGTAATATTGTCCATTATAATATTGTAGGCTCCGATAATCCCACTATTGCACGTCTTGCTGAAAGGAAGATCAGAGAGGTAAGATTTAATTCAAATGCCGCCGCCCCTCCCATACAGTTTGGCACTATTGTATTTGTATTCAAGGTGCGGCAATAAGCGCCGTTGCATTTACAGTTTGTTCTGCAGCCCCACCCAACTCCCACCATTAAAGACAGATTTGTACCCATTCCCTTCCAGGATCCTTTTGGCGGTTCCGCTTCTCATACCCGAAGCACAACAACAGATAATACACTGATCCTTATCTTTCAGCTTCGATAAATTGCTGTTCAGCGAATCCACAGGAATATTGATTGCATTCTTAATATGCCCTGCAGCAAATTCATATCTGGTCCTTACGTCCAGAATAATAGCTCCCTGCTTTATCAGTTCACTGTAATCGGCTTTAGTACCAAACCCTAATAGATCCTTAAACATTTGTAACATTATTCGGATATTTTATTTTAAATCTGTCCTTCTTGTCTGACCTGTCATTAATTCTCCAGATTAGTCATGCTCAATTCTTCAGCTATCTCGATCTTATTATTAAAAATTTGTTTACCGTTATAATTAACTTCCCATGTTACGGGCAGCGCTTTTTTCAGCATGTGGCTTACTCCACAATATTTTTCCTGCGAGTCGGTTACCGCTTTCAACGCAGCTTCGCCGTTTTCCTCTTTACCCTTAAAATTATAAACAACATGAATAGCGACGTATTCTATCGGCGGCTTTTTGCTGATCTCTCCCGTGACCTTCATCTCAAAATCATCAGGGTTCTTATCTGCTTTTCTGAGAATGGCTGCAATGTCCATGCCTGTACAACCTGCCAAAGCTGTCAGTACTAAGGGTTTAGGAATAGTACCCTGATCTTCACCGCCCACTTTTTCAGGCCCGTCCATCACAATAGTATGCCCGTTAACCAATGCATTGAACTGCATTTTCCCCATCCATTGAACTTCAATTTCGTGTGCCATATTTTATTTTTTTTGTGATTGTCAATCCCTTTTTGAAATTATTCCAACCATTCGATACTCACCGGTATTATAAATTATAAATCACTTTTTTCAATTTCTCCCTGACTTCAGCGGCTACTGTCGCCAATTTTTCATTCTTCACTGCCATCATGGATGCCACCGGGTCTATCGCGCTTATTTTGACACTTCCTTCTTTGATTTCCTGGATAATGACATTGCAGGGAAGCATGGTCCCGACCTCATCTTCATATTGCAGCGCCTGATAAGCAAATGGCGGGTTGCATGCGCCTAAAATTTTATATTTCCTGAAATCAACGTCCAATTTCTTTTTCAATGTTTCTTTTACATCAATCTCGGTGAGAATACCGAATCCTTCTTTCTTTAATTCATCCGTTGTTTTCGAGATCGCTTCCTCGAAGCTATAATCAACTGTTTTAGAAAATGAGTAGCTCATAACGATTTATTTAAAGTGTAATAATCAATTCAGGTGCAAAATTGCCTGAATAAAAGCAGACAATCTGCTACTAATGTTACAAAGAGAAAAATAGGATGTTTCGAATGAATATGTAGTAATCAATCGGGGGTTCATTAAGTTCCTTTTCCTATAAATAAATTTCAAACACGCAAAAACTGCCAAACTAAGCGCTTCCGCCGGTTTGATGTGAAACCTCCCTTGAGTGTTCGTATTTTCTTGAAAGCAAACTTGTATTTTTTTGGAGCAATGCAACTGCAAACACAATTACCCAAAGCATAAAAGCGCCGATATTAATGCGCTCCCATATACCTATCTGAGGAGTCGGCAAATTTTTTGGAATATTGGGAGCGTCCACACCGATTAATACGCCAAATGCAATAAAAATCAGAAAGGTCAATATGGTATAAATACGAAACGGCTTTCCCAAAGCAGCCGCTCCATAACCCATAATGGTCATCATAAGAATGAGGGTCATCATTGCCCATACAATGTGTAAAGTATCCGTAAGAGTAGGTTCATTTCCTCTGAGATGCATAGGTGGCCAGTAAACGTTAATAATCACGTAAATGATAATCAAAAGTCCGGTTATGCGTAACCTGCGATTACCCAATGCAGACATTCTGACACCGAATCCAAAAGCGCCAAAAAGCAGAATGTAGATCACGGCAAGTAAAATCCATAATGTTCTGGTGGGAGCATTAATAGCAGAAAGTTCGCTGACGGTTTGTGAAACTGAACTATAGCCTTCAAATAACGGAGGCACAAAAATATTAATCCCGACATAAAACAATGACGAAAGTACGCCGCAGATTAACAAAGTTTTCCGTATCATTAAAAAATAATTACATGCAAAAGAAATCTGAAAGATGAAAATTTAAAATGATTAAGATCAGGGACAAGGATGATTGACATAAGCTTTTACTGCTTTGTATAAACAAAAAAATCCCCCCGGTATTCACCGGAGGGATTTGAGCTTTTATTGCTATGAAAAAGGGATTAATAATCCATTCCACCCATTCCAGGAGCACCGCCTGGCATAGCCGGGGCAGCCTGCTTGGGTTCCGGTTTGTCGGCGACCACACATTCGGTAGTCAATACCATTCCGGAAATAGAAGCGGCATTTTCCAGCGCAATGCGGGTAACTTTGGTCGGGTCAATGACACCGGCAGAAAATAGTTTCTCATATACTTCCGTACGTGCATTGAATCCGAAATCACCTTTGCCTTCTTTTACCTTCTGCACGGCTATGGAACCTTCCACGCCTGCATTTTCGGCAATCTGACGGAGCGGTTCTTCGATCGCGCGTTTTACGATATTGACGCCGGTATCTTCATCTTCGTTGTCGCCTTTCAGTTTGTTGAGGGCCTCAATAGCACGGATGAAAGCGGTTCCGCCGCCGGCTACAATACCTTCTTCCACGGCTGCACGGGTAGCATGTAACGCATCGTCCACGCGGTCCTTCTTTTCCTTCATTTCCACTTCGGTGGCAGCGCCTACATACAATACAGCCACACCGCCGCTTAATTTAGCGAGGCGTTCCTGCAATTTTTCCTTGTCATAATCGGAAGTAGTCGTTTCAATCTGAGATTTGATCTGATTGATACGGGCGGTGATATCGCTCTTTTTACCTTTTCCGCCTACGACGGTGGTGTTGTCTTTATCAATAGTAACAGATTCGGTTTTACCTAAGTAAGTAAGGTCAGCATTTTCCAGTTTGTAACCCTGATCTTCGCTGATCACGATACCGCCTGTTAATACGGCAATATCCTGCAGCATTTCCTTACGGCGATCGCCAAAGCCCGGAGCTTTTACGGCAGCTACTTTCAAAGTACCGCGTAACTTATTCACTACCAGGGTGGCCAAAGCCTCCCCTTCCAGGTCCTCGGAAATGATCAGCAGCGGAGCGCCTTGCTGAGCAATTTTTTCCAGAATATGCAGCACATCTTTCATGGTGCTGATCTTCTTGTCATAAATGAGGATATAAGGATTTTCCAATACAGCCTGCATTTTTTCGCTGTCGGTTACAAAATAAGGAGAAAGATATCCGCGGTCGAACTGCATACCTTCCACTACATCCACATACGTGTCGGTACCCTTAGCTTCTTCTACGGTGATCACGCCGTCTTTGCTCACTTTCTGCATAGCTTCAGCAATCAGCTTACCGATTTCTTCATCATTATTGGCAGAGATGGCAGCCACCTGCTGAATTCTGCTGTTGTCAGCGCCAATCTTTTCGGATTGTTTTTTCAGACTTTCCACCACGGCTTTTACGGATTTGTCAATACCGCGTTTCAGGTCCATAGGATTAGCGCCGGCGGCCACATTCTTCAAGCCTTCGCTGATAATGGACTGAGCAAGCACAGTAGCAGTAGTAGTGCCGTCACCTGCAATATCGGCAGTTTTGGAAGCTACTTCTTTTACCATTTGTGCACCCATGTTTTCGATAGCGTCTTCTAATTCTATTTCTTTGGCTACCGTAACACCATCTTTAGTGATGGTAGGAGCGCCGTATTTTTTCTCAAGAACGACGTTACGCCCTTTTGGCCCGAGGGTAACTTTGACAGCATTAGCCAAAGCGTCCACACCTTTCTTCATTCTGTTGCGGGCTTCCACGTTAAAATGCAATTGTTTAGACATAATAAAGGTTGTTTTTTAAAGATTTAAAATAATGTTTGAGAATGGAAACTGACAAAAATCTTATACGATGGCTAAGATGTCAGATTCGCGCATGATGAGATAATCGTCCCCTTCGAAAGTAATTTCGGTACCGGAATATTTACCGTAAAGTACGCTGTCGCCTACTTTTACAGTGACGGGTTCGTCTTTTTTACCGGGGCCGGCAGCGACCACGATCCCTTTTTGGGGCTTTTCTTTTGCAGTGTCAGGGATGATGATTCCTCCCTTGGTCTTTTCTTCAGCAGCGGCGGGCTTTACGATAACCCTGTCCGACAATGGTTTAATACTTAAGTTTTTTGCCATGGTTATTGAATTTTTAAAAATGAATACTTGAGAAAAATTTTAAAAAATTTCTCCATTTCCTTTCTCGATAATTATGCCAGAAGGCCAAACAGGTCAATTTTTCAGCTAACTGACAGGGCAGCAAAGGTAAGCCTTTTTCCGGTATGCCATTATTTCAGGTGAGCGTTCGGGAATTGACCTGTTTTTAAAGGAGAAATTAAGATTTAGAAAGAGAGGATGATCTTTAACTGTCAATAAAAATAAATTTATGCCTCCTCCCAATTAAAATATATTTTCCCTACAAATAGACATAAATTAGTTTTACCCAAACGCTTTTTATACCTTTGCTGCGCTAAAGGCTCTTTAAGAATAGATGATCAGCAGAAGAAATATTCGTGTGAAGGTAATGCAGACCTTGTATTCGCTCGAATTATATGACAATCCTTTCCACGATGGCATTGTCAACAATGACATTTTACCCCAGGCGAAAAAATTATTACAGCAACATCTGGAACTGACTTCACGTCTTTTCAAATACCTGTTATACAATCTGATAGAAATATCGCGTTATGCAAAAACGGATGCCCGGCAAAGGTCTTCCAAATACCTGGTCACTTCCGACGACCTGAATGTCAATACGCGTATATCGGAAAACCGGCTGGTAGCCAGGATGATGGAAGATTTGAATTATGAATCAAAACCTGACCCCCGGAATCCGGTGAATCTGATTGACATCGAACTCATTAAGAAATTATATCATAAGCTTATTCCGGCTCCTGAATACATTCATTATACCACTCATGCCGAACCGGATGAGAAGGAAGATAAAAAAATATTACTTTATATTTTCCGCGAAATCATGCTGAAAGATCCCGATTTCACACAGCAGGTGGAGGATAATTTTATTCATTGGTCAGATGACAGTGAAATGATGGATATGCTGGTGTCGAATTATCTGAACAAGCCTCAGTCTTTCAATTTCAATTTGCTCATCAGTACCGAAAAGAAGGAATATGCTTTTGATCTGTTACAGACTTCTGTTGAAAAAAGGACTTATTGCATGGAACTGATCAAGCCCCGTTTACAGAATTGGGATCCCGACCGCATTGCATCTATTGATATGCTGCTGATGATCATGGGTATTTGCGAATTTTTATATTTTCCGACTATTCCTTCCAAAGTAACAATTAACGAATACATAGATCTGGCAAAGACATACAGTACGCCTCAAAGCGGACAATTTGTCAATGGAATTTTGGATAATATATTAAAAGACCTGAATGCAGCCCAAAAGATCCGGAAAACAGAGCGTATCAAAAAATAAACCCGTAATTTTGCCGCTTTTATCTGAAGCAGGAAATGAAAAAATGTTCGCTCATATTATTAGGCTGCTTTTGCGGAATGTGGGTTATGTCCTGCCATTCTGCCAACAGTAATGACACCAGGCAATTTCATTCAGATAAGCCGGTCAGTATAGCCATGACAGGCTATCCTGAACAATATCCGGTTTTCAGCGTTGCAGATACAGCGTTTGATTTCGGCAATATTCAGGAAGGCGACGTTGTTCAGTTCGCATTCAGATTCAAAAATACCGGTTCTAAGCCTTTGATTATCAGTGAAGCATCCTCTACCTGCGGTTGCACTATTCCTGATTATCCTAAAAACCCGGTAGCGCCGGGACAGGAAGACATCCTGAAAGTGGTATTTATAATAAACCGCTATCAATAATGATAATATATATTTTTTGTATCTTTGGGTATAAAAACCTGAAGTATGCGAACATTAAAATTGGTAGCCCATCTCAATGACAAACAATTAAAGGATCAG
>SCQT01000118.1 GCA_004322015.1 Chitinophagaceae bacterium | reverse complement strand
ACACGCTAAGTCAAATAAAGACTTAGGTGTATTAAATAATAAGAGCCGTGTGATGGGAGACTATCATGCACGGATCTATGAGAAACTCGGGGGGAAGTTCCCCGGGTTTACTAGACAATATCAATACTTTAGAATCGAGTAAGATATATAAATGTTATTAGCTTTAGTAGTGGATAGATGGAATATCCAATTTTTGAACGAGGATACATCAATTAAAAAGCCAGATTTAAGTCTAAACAAGTTTTTATAAATTCATTAGATATAATGATCAATGGGGAAGAGGACAGAAAATATCAATAGAAGGTCTTTTATACAGACTACTGGTACGGTGGCTGCGGGGTGGGTTATTCTTAGGGCACCCCTTATCAAGGGGACTTCTCAAAAATCATTGGAGCATGAAACAAATATCTCTACCCCTACCATGAAAGGTTCGTCAAACCGAAACTGGTGGGAGAAAGGTCCGTTAAGAATTGTTGAGATGGAGGAAGGATATCCGGTCAAAACCAAAGTAAGGTTATTGGAAGAAGTGGGAGCGAATATGGAGCACCTAACTACTTTCAGTGGGACTTCACCCGGAACCAATTTCAACTTTGACCACCATTTGTTCTCAGGCAAAGGCGTTGATCTTCTATCTTTAAATGATTACTGCAATGAAATGCATAAGGGAGGTATTAAAGTAGTTATATATTATAATGTACATGCCATTAATTCTTCCTATGCAAATCAGCACCCCGACTGGCAACAAATTCAAGGAAATGGGAAGCCTATTGAGCATCTTTATGAAATAAACTCATCTTTTTGTATTAATAGCCCCTGGAGAGAAGAAGTCTTTAGGTACCTGAGAAAATTAGCAAACTATAAAATTGATGGTATTTTTTTTGATGGGCCTATTTTTTTTGCTAACACTTGTTATTGTGATAGTTGTAAAAAATTATTTAAAAATAAATATAAAAAGGATATCCCATTAAAGTCAAAATTGTCTATAACCCGAACGGGAGAAGATTGGAATAATCTTATTGAGTTTCAATCAGACAGCATAGCTTCTTTTTTGAAAGAGTCAAATAAAATTTTGAAAGGAATAAATCAAGAGCTTCTTTTTTACATGAATGGAAGTACAATAGGCCCTACCTGGCCTACAGGAAGAGATAACAGAAAAAATATTAAAGAAACCGATTTATTAGGTGCCGAGGGTGGATTTTTGTATGGATCGCTGACAGAGTCAATTTATAAACCCGGAGCAGTGGCTAAGCTTTTGGAAACTCAGGCTGATGGGAAACCAAGAGTAATATTTGATGCAGGCAAACTTGGTCCCTGGTCTAGTTCTACGCTTCCAGAGGGAGAGATATCTATCCTTTATAGTCAAACAATCACCCATCAGGCTAATGTATGGATGGCGGTAACTGATAAATTAAACCTCCATAAAGAAGAGATGGATACCATAAAAAGGTATAACGATTTTATTGGTAAGAATAAGGAGCCCTTTTTCAAAACAAAATCACTTGCTAACATTGCTCTAATGTGGCCACAAAGAGGCAGCAATTTTTATGCAGGATCTTCGATCCCTCTGACAGATTTCACAAAACACATTGGATCAGAAAGAGGTGGAGATCTGGTGGGAGAATTTTATGGGTTGTACGATGGACTTTCCAGGAATCATTTTCCCTTCGATGTAATTGATGAAGGAGCTCTTGAAAAGGATTTGGATCGTTATAACCTGATTATTTTACCGAATGCTCCTTGTTTTGATAAGGAAGAGGCAAATAAAATCAGAGAATTCGTTCTAAATGGAGGGAATATCATTGCAACTTTTGAGACATCATTATATGATAAAAAGGGAATTAAGCTTAATAATTTTCAATTACAAGATGTTTTTGGAGTTGAAAAATTGGGAGATTCATTTGGTCCTCTTAATTATGATTATATTTACTTCAATGATGAAGATGGCTTTACCAATAGAGGGATTAAAGAGATGTTTACTTATGCTCCGACATATGGGCTAAAGTTGACACCGATAAAGGGAGCTAAAACGCTTTCCTCTTTCTGTATTCCGCTGTCGGGAAATTATTCGGGACGTCCGGAAAAATCAGACGTTCCCTTTATTATAGAGAACAAATACGGTAAAGGAAAAGCTATTTATTTCGCCGGAACTTTTGGAGACTCTTTAAATAAGTTTCACTTTCCCGAATATTACCAGGTTGTTTCTAACTGCATGTCAGAACTAAGTTCATCTCTCGTCAGGATGGATGATACCCCATCCTCTGTTGAAATAACTTTAAGAAGGAGTGAGGATTCAATTTATCTCTATTTGGTAAATTTTACATCCAGCCTGGTAAGGCCAATTCAAAAAATTATCCCTTATCCTAACCTACATGTAACTTTACTCTTAGATTTAGAAAAAAAAGTGAAAAGTGTAAAGGCCCTCTGGCTTAATAAGGATATAAAGTTTAAACAGGAGGGGATTTCTACCTCTTTTACTTTACCTGTCCTAAAGGATTATGAGATAGTTAGAGTCTTAATTTAGTGCGTTCATTCAGCAGGTACTTTTAGAAAAGGCATTAAAAAATTATATAAAATAGCCTTCCTCTATGAAGCTCCTTTGGAATTTAATTACAATTAAAACTTTTTAAATACATATTAAAGACTAAAAATGACAGCAAAAAAGAAAACCTTTTCCCGGAGAGATTTTTTATCAAATAGCGGTATCCTGATGGCGGGGGCTACTCTTCCATTATCAAAGATCGGCGTGAAGTTGTCTGAACCGAACGAACCGGTTATTGATATTCATCAGCATATCTTTTATCATGGCCGCACAGATGATCAATTAATTAGTCACCAGAAAAATATGGGAGTGACGCATACTATCATGTTACCGGCAGGTAGCCTCGTTTATACCAGGGCTACTCATTTTGGGCGTTCTAACGGGCTGGCGGTTCAGGCTGGTGGAAATCAGTCCTGTTATGATTTTGCACAATCACATCAGGATTCGTTTTCTTTTGCGGCAAATGAGGTCCCTGACCTACCGAACGCGACTAAAGAGGTGGAGAAATATCTAAAGTTAGGTGGCAAAATGATTGCAGAAGTTAAGTTTGGGGTCTCGTGTGAATCACTTGGTATGCAAAAGCTATATGATATGGCAGCAGATTATGATGTCCCGGTACTTATGCATTGGGAATTTGAGGTGTATAATTTCGGTTTCCCTCAATTCTACAGAGTGCTTGAAAAGCATCCGAAAACTAAATTCATTGGACATGCAGTGGCGTGGTGGGCCAATATTGATAAGAAACAACAAGATCACCCTTGGATATCCTACCCTACCGGACCTGTTACTCCCGGAGGAATTACAGACCGCTATCTGAGTGATTATGAAAATATGTATGGTGATCTGTCGGCTGGTTCTGGATTAAATGCTTTTACGAGAGATGAGGCTTTCATAAAAGATTTTTTTTCACGTCATCAGGATAAACTTTTGTTCGGTAGTGATTGCGCTGACTCTGAAGGCGTGGGAAATGCATGTTCGGGAGCTCAAACTATCGCTGTTGTTCGGAAGCTGATGCCTCCCAAAATAGAGCGTAAATTACTATATGAAAATGCTCAAAAATTATTTAAGTTATAGATGGGTAAAAATATATTATATTTAATCGGTGGTTGTTCATTTCATTAAAATAGATGCAGTCATTGAGAGAAAAATAAAAATATAAAATTGAAAGCCTTTAATCACTAAATAAATAAGTATCGGTATCGGCTCATTATTAGTTGTTATCATTCTTTATCCAATTAGTGAATAAACCAAAAGAATTAGTTATTTAAATTCTAAAACTCTAATAGTACTTCGTTATGGAAAAGTATCAATTTGTTTACAAGAAGGTTTTTACTCCTCTATGTTTGTTTTCATTGTTATTTGCTTCATGTAATCATGGTCCTCATTATCCAGGGCCTCTTTCTCCTGAAGAATCAATGAAGACCTTCCATTTTGCAGATTCATTCAAGGCCGAGCTATATGCTTCAGAGCCGTTAGTCGAGAGCCCCGTTTCAATGGCATTTGATGATGAGGGAAATCCCTACGTTGTGGAGATGCAAGATATAAATTTAATGAATGTTACTCATGGGATGGACAAAATTGTTTTATTAAAGGACAGAAACGGTGATGGCCGTGCTGATACTTCTATTGTATTCGCAAGTGGTATAAAACAAATTACTACCGTGTTGCCCTGGAAGGGCGGGCTTATTGTTACCGCCGCACCAAATATATTGTACCTAAAAGATACTAACGGAGATGGTCATGCGGATATAGTAGATACACTCTTTTCAGAATTCTTTGACAATAACTTCGAAGCCCAGATAACAAGCCTTCGATTCGATGTGGATAATTGGATCTATGCTAACAACGACGGAGAGCCAGGTAAGATTGGCGGCAAAATAGTCTCTCACCTCGGTGGTAAATTAGATACTATAGATATATCTGGTGGAGATCTACGATTTCGACTGGATAGGAATGAATTTGAAAAAGCGACGGGACCCGGTCAATTTGGGCAATCTTTTGATGATTGGGGACATCGGTTTTTTACAAAAAACAGTCAACATATCCAACAAGTGGTTATCCCATGGAGGTATTTACGCAGGAACCCATATTTACCTTCTAACCAACCCGCCATTGAGAATATTTCAGACCATGACCCCATTATGTATCAGATTTCAGCTACTCCTTATTGGCGCGAAGTAAGAACAGAAAGAAGAAATAAAGCCTTTAAAGAACGGGGATTGCCACCCACTGAGTATGCAAGAGATCACTTTACGGGGGCGTCTGGCGGTACATTTTATGGTGGTAATGAGTTGGGAGATCATTATTACGGTAGCATTTTTACCGGTGATGTATCAGGAAATCTTGTACACAGAGACGTACTTGTACCACCACTAAATCCGTTAGATCCATTTTTTACCGCGAAACGCGGAAAGCACGAGGAAAAACAAGAGTTTATTGCATCCACAGACTCCTGGTTTAGGCCTGCCAGTTTTGCCACAGGGCCAGATGGATCCTTATACATAGTGGATATTTACCGACAGCATATTGAAGATCCTGTTTCAATTCCAGAAGACCTGGGTGCCCAAATGAATTTTAAAGCCGGAATGCATAAGGGTAGAATTTATCGGATAGTTCCTAATGACACTAAAGGTTATAAAGGAGTATCTCCCAATCTGGATAAATTGACTTCAATACAATTGGTCCAATTACTTTCAAATCCTAATCGCTGGTGGCGGCTCAATGCTCATAGATTGCTGATAGAACGTCAGGATAAGAGTGTAATACCTGCGGTAGATAATTTACTGCAATCCTCCAGTGATCCGAGGACTCGTATCCAGACCCTATATGTATTAGAAGGGTTAAATGCCTTGAATAGCGGGATTATTAAAACAGCACTAAAAGATCCATCTCCCGGGATACGTGAAAATGCAGCTATTTTGGCGGAGCGATTCCCTGACTGCTTGAATCAACTGGAAAAGTTAGTTGATGATTCTTCGGCCAGGGTGGCTTTCCAGGCTACGTTGAGTCTCGGAAGTTTTTCCGGTAAGAATATCATCAATGATTTCATGAGGGTATTAAAGAAGTACGGTTCTGTTTCGTGGTTCAGAGAAGCCGTTTTAACTTCTCAGGAAGGATCCTCTGAAGATATGCTCAAACAATTAACTTCAGAAAACTCATTCATAACTAAAGATTCCGCTTGGAGAAATAAATTTTTTGAAAATATTTCTTATATTATTGGTAACAGGAATAATAAGAATGAAATCACTGATTTATTAAATTATCGCTTATTCCAGGGAAACGATTCAGGTGCACTTTATATCTTAAAAGGGCTGATACATGGGATGGAGAATTCAATAATGACAGACGACAAAAAAAAGGGAGTCCTTAAAGCCATTGGGATAAGGCTTAATAATAATGAAGCCGGTGTTTTAGAAGATTTAAAAAAACTATATCACTAAAAAAAATAAAATGGATAGCAAATCATATTCTCGTAGGGGGTTTATTGGCAAATGTGCAGGTGTTGCAATGTCCATAGGGGTAATTGGTGTGATTTTGAATAGCTGTAGTAACGCTAATAATGATAAGGGAGAGTCAACAGGGTTTAATAGCGAAAATTGTGATGATTATTCAGGGCTAAGCGCATCCGATTTGGAAAGAAGAAAAATGCTTAACTATGTAGACATTTCTACAGTCCCGGGAAACCATTGCGAAAATTGTGCTAATTATCTTCCACCAAAGCCTGGAGAAAAGTGCGGTGGTTGTGCGTTATTCAAGGGGCCCGTTAGATCAACGGGTTATTGTACACAATATGCACCCAAAAGCCAAAATGATGGATAAACTAACCTGGGTAAAAGATGATTGATCTCCAATAAAAGAGAACAGTCCCGGAGGAGGTGACTAGGAAGCTCCCATTATTCATTAAATTACAGCGTTAACGTAAAAAGATAATAGTGAATGGGGAAAAAGGGGAAAAATCGTAGGGAGTTTCTTAAAATAACAACTCTTTCGGGAGTTGGAATTGGATTATCGGGTAAAATTGGAAATCTGTTCCCTGGTAATCCGATTTCGAATAAAAGAAATGGCAAAGAATCCAATGAGCAGGTAAAATTGAAGGATGACAATTTCTCTATCGGCAATGAAGTCATCCTAAAAAAGATTGCTTTTTTCCAAAAAAAGCCGGGAGCTATTACAGTCTACTCGCTTATTGACAAGGCAAATAAACAGGAATTATTAGCCAGCCGAAACCGGAATCCCTGGTTTGAATTTGTGATTAATCACCAACTGGTTACCAGCGATGACCCGGTATGGCAATTTTTAAATCTTTCTAAGCGGGAAATAAGAAACAAGGGTACGGAATATACACTTCATTTTGAAGGGGCTTCTTTTCCGGTGAAAGGATTAGTCCTCTCAATAAAAGAACAACTATTTCCTCAAAGTACGGTTATTAGGGAACAATTGATTTTGTATGCAAAAGATGGGTCAAAATTTGAGTTAAATAAATTGGATAATAAGCAACATTTTATTTTTCCTCAATATACCTATAAGAAAGGGATGGATCAGGTAGAAAGTAAAGAAATACGAATTGCCACATGGGATGGAGAGATATTAGATGAACTTAATCATTCAAGTTTTGATACCAGATTTTTAGATTATCGGCTTAATTATGGCGGGGATCATAACCTTTCACAGAATCACATGTTTCATCCTAAAATAATAATGCGTCAACTGAAGCAGAGAGATCACATTTCTTTTAAAGGACCTTTGGGGTTTATATCAGATCAGAATTACACTTTTTTGACTGCTTATGAACATGCCTCTCAAGATAATATGTTTCAGGATGGGGCAAGGGAATATGCAGATTTTTCAGAAAAGAAGTTAGACTTTTTACACATTAATTATAATATAGAACCGGGGAAGATGAGCAGTGCTGTAAAAATTATACGTGGAGGGTATCTGGAGGGAGAAAAAATCAGTACATCCAAACCCTATGAGAGTGTTTGGACGGTTACCGGCTTTTCCCCGAATAAAGAACCGGGACATCGGGAACAACTTTTACATGATTATCTGCTGAAATGGATTACAGAATTTCCTCGAACACGGGAAACCAAATTCTATTATAACACCTGGGCATTGCAGGTAAATACTCGGAAAAACGACGGAGACTCTATGGACATTATGCAATACCACCGGATTATAGGGGAAATTGAATATGCGCACCAACTGGGTGTAGAGATTTTTACCTTAGATGCAGGCTGGGAGGAAATGTCAGGAGTTTGGAAACCGAGTCTTAATAGATTACCTAAGGGATTAGGACCCATCTACGAAGAGTTGGAAAAATATAATATGACCCTGGGATTATGGATGGCGCCGTTGGATGTCAGTTCAGAAGCAGAAAGATTTAAGCAACATCCGGAATGGATTATCGAAAACGAAGATATTCCTAAGGACAGGCATGGGAGCCTTCACTTCTTTGACTTTGTCAGCGGGTATGCTGATTTATTTATAGAGGATTGCAAAAAGTTAATAGACCAGGGTGTCAGGTATTTTAAATGGGATGATATCGGAACTTATTATTCTTCCTGTACGAAAGGTGATCATGGTGCTGATCATGATCTGAAAGAAGATGTTAAAGCACGGTACGGATATTTACTCCCGCTTTATATAAAGAGAGCTATGGTTGAGTTGATGAATTATAACCCTGATGTAGTCATTGAAATAGATTTAACGGAAAATGCCCGTGCGTTGATGGGACTGGCTACCATTAGCGCCGGGAAGCTGTTTTTTATGAACAATGGTGCATCGGATTATGGAGATTATAGCCAGTACAGGGCGAAATCAACCCGTACGATAGTTAATGTATATAATGAGATAATACCACGACAATTATTTACTTATGCAAATTATCCGTTTAATAGCCTTCCATTTATGGCACAACGCTATAATGTCAATTCCTCTATAATCTGTGGCGGAGGATTTTCGGGCGACCTTAGCCTGATGAATTCAGAACAAAGAGATAGAGTAGGGATTTTAATCAAAAAGGTTAGACGGATCCGACCCTTAATCAACAATATAAAAACTGTTATGACAGGAATTATAGGTGCCTCTCCTGAAATATATACGACAGTGAATCCCCTGGAAGCAGCAGGGATGGTAATTGCTTTTAGCGGCAGAGCGATAAAAAATAATGTGCATCAAGTTCAGTTGAATAAAACTCGTTTTTTTGGGGTGTTGAATAATGCTTTTGCTATAGAATCGGATACTTTACAACTATATTTTCAATTTCCCGCTCCCGATTCAAGCCGTGAAGCCATTATCCTTCCGAATCAGGATTCGGGCATCCATGTTATATCCTGTACCAGTTGGCTGGAGGAACTTAGTTTAGAAGATAGAGTACTTAAAGTTGTTTGTGGTGCTCCCTGCAAAATAAAAATCATTTGGCCTAAAAGTAAAGGATTCCCGGAATTAAACGGGGCAGAGCTGATAAATTCTTATATAGACAAAGTTGGTAACAATCATTTAATTGAAATTAGTGTTCCAAATAATAAAATGACTTTTTTTATTGAAGGGAATCTTTCAAATTGAATCTAATAAATGCACTCAAAAATAGATTTGTGTTTTTTAAAGCAAGGTTAAATCCAATTTCCTGTAGGTTGCCAGTTGTGGACTGTCCGGAGAAAGTTCTGTGATAAGATAATTAATTTGATTGATTGCACAAACATTCATCCTTTGAGAGGAATCCAGCTTTTCTGAAATGGTTAAAATAGCCACCCGCTTGGCGGCGCGTACCATAGCCGTTTTTACCTGGACAACTTCCCAATCGGAATCTGTAAGACCTTCTGCCACAGATAACGCATTACAGCCGGAAAGGCATAAATCCACTTTGATTTGGGAAAGTTGATTGACCACACTGGCTCCTGTTACCAGGCTGGCATCTTTATTAAGTTTACCCCCTATAGTGATTACGTTTAGGTTAGGGTGTTCGGAAAGGGATAATGCCACTAACGGGCTGAGGGTGAAAAAGGTAGCTTTCAGGCTTGGAGATATTTTCCTCGCTAATTCTACAAGGGTGGTGCCCCCCTCTGTAAGGATAATCATATCATTTTTCAATAAAGACGAAGCTTTCTCCGCGATTTGCTGTTTTTCTTTTTGAGCATAAACCTCATCGTTAGGTTGAAAAGGTGAGTTGAAGCTTTTGGTAATAGCACCGCCATGTACTTTTAGTATCTTACCCGCCTGTGCAAGGTCTCTCAAATCCCGCCTAATCGTATCTTCTGAAACATGCAGCATGGTACTGAGGTCGGCAGAAAGGACTTTATTATGCAGGTTCAACTGATTCATGATCATTTTAAAGCGTTCTTCTCTAAGCATAATGCTGAAATTTATCGTGCAAAAATAGAACAAAAGAGATAAATACATTATTTTATTTTGCATGTTTGCTGCTTTATGCTAAGATATTATCATTGAATAAGTAATAAAAATAAAGCTAAGGCCTTAGAAAAGTAATAATTTGTAAAAGATAAATTACTATTAATCAGTATATTAATCTTAATTACATTATTTGGCTAAACCTTATACCAAAAAATATTTGCATACTAATAATTGTTTACGTTAATTTGCATGTTACCATAATTGATCAGGTAAATTAAATTGGTAATGGAAGGCCATCGTTCTTTTGATTTGGTTGGATGAGGAATTGCAGATCAGGTATTAAATTCCTATTACAAATATGAGGGACGGATAACAACGGACTTGAAAGGAGCCAACTTTACAAAGGGGAAAAATGAATATTATCCGATTCCGCAACGTGAAATTGATTTAGGCGGGGAAAATGGAAGGCCGGTACCGCTAGGTAAACTACACTTACTCAATTAATCTTGTATTGGTTCATTAAGAAGCATTATATAAATTTAAAATATAGCTATAATAAAGTATGGAAAGAATTACTGAACAATCTTCATTATACCATAATTTGGAAAAAATGGGAATAGAGGAAATTACTGCTGATATAAATAAAGAGGATAAAAAGGTTGCAGTGGTAATAGAAAACTCGCTACCACAAATTAACAGGCTTATAGAAGCAGTTGTAAGTAAATTAAAATCCGGTGGCAGAATGTTTTACCTCGGTGCCGGAAGCGGTGGCCGGTTGTCTGTATTGGATGTAATTGAATTACCGAACACCTATGGTGTACCAAAAGGGATGATCAATGTAATACTTGCCGGTGGTGTAAATAACCTGGTAAGAGCTTGTGAAGAGAAGGAGGATGATATAGAAGAAGGTTGGAATATGTTGCAGCAGGAAAATATTTCTGATAGAGATATTGTAGTTGGTATTTCCGCAAGCGGAACTACTCCATTTGTATTAGCAGGATTGGAACAATGCAGGAAGAATAATATAACAACCGGATGTATTGTCAGTAATCCCGACTCCCCTATAGCATCACAATCAGATTTTCCGATACAACTGGTCACTGGTCCTGAATTCTTAACCGGCAGTACACGGATGAAATGCGGCACTGCTCAAAAGATGATTTTTGATATGATTAGTACCACAGTAATGATACGTTTGGGCAGGGTCGAAGATAATTGTATGGTCAATATGCACCTGTCAAACAAAAAAACAATTCATCGCGCTGTGAAAATGTTAATGAATAAAGGCGGAATAAAACTTTATGAAGAAGCCAGGGAATTATTGATAAGGTATGGAAGTGTCAGAAATGTATTAAATAACCTACAAAAAAACGATGTGAAATTATGAAAAAGTTTATTTTTTTATTATTTTCTCTTTTATTTAGCATCAAAGGTACTATCAGTGCGCAATCTTCTGATCCAAATTTGGGTATTATACCTGCCCCGGCGTCAGTAAAGATCTCGGGAGGAAGTTTTGTGATAAGTGATAATGATCAAATAGATATAATATACGATTCTCATTCGGATGAACATATCGCTCAATTATTTCACAATTACTTAAAAGAACATTACTCATTGGAATTCCCTGTTCGGAATGAAAGGGATAAACATGCTAAAAGAGTGATCAGATTCTCCTCCGTTGATTATAAAAGAGCTAATAAAGAAAGTTATACATTACAAATAGCGAAAGATCATATTATTGTTTCAGGAAAAGGACCTGGCTTATTTTACGGTATGCAATCCCTGATGCAACTTTTCCCATTAAATCATAAGAAGATACTAAAGATACCATGTGCTTATGTGGTAGACTCCCCGCGGTATAAATATCGCGGTATAATGCTTGGAAACAGCTACCATTTTTTTCCGGTGACATTTGTAAAACAGTTAATTGATTTAATGGCTGAATATAAGCTAAATACGTTGCATTGGCACCTTACGGATGATAATGGCTGGCGTATTCAGATAAAAAAATATCCATTACTTACTAAAATAGGTGCATGGAGAAAAGAAACAGTAATCGGACACACCGACAACGAATTCGATGGAGAGCGGTATGGAGGATACTATACGCAAGACGAAATACGGGAGATTGTAAAATATGCCCAGGAAAAATATATAACTATTATACCCGAAATAGAAATACCGGGGCATAGTCAGGCAGCATTGGCTTCCTATCCCTGGTTGGGTTGTTCCGGAGGTCCTTATCATGTTAGAACCACGTGGGGAAGTGGCCCAGGCGTTTATTGCCCAACGGATTCTACCTTCCAATTTTTGGAAAATGTGTTAACTGAAGTGATGGAGTTATTTCCCAGCCATTATATTCATATAGGCGGAGATGAGGTGCATAAGGAATATTGGAAAAATTCCGCTTTTTGTCAGCAATTAATGAAAGAAAAAGGTTTGAAAAATGAAGATGAGTTACAAAGCTATTTTATCAAAAGAATTGAAAAGTTTGTCAATTCAAAAGGAAGGGAAATCATCGGATGGGATGAAATTTTAGAAGGCGGTTTGGCTCCGAATGCAGTTGTTGAAAGTTGGAGAGGGATAGAGGGCGGAATTGCTGCTGCGAAGCTGAGTCATGATGTTATTATGGCGCCTTACAAGTACGTTTATTTCGATTATTTACAAGGAAAAGAAGATGTAGAACCTATTGGCATTGGAGGCTATACTCCATTAGAAAAAGTGTATTCCTATAATCCTACCCCTGATTCTCTTTCTACGGCACAGAAGAAGTATGTGCTGGGGGTAGAGGCATGTGTATGGACAGAATTCATAGCCACACCGGCCAAGGCAGAGTATATGATATTTCCCCGGTTAATGGGCCTGTCAGAGATTGCCTGGACCCGGTTAGAAAGAAAGGACTATAAAAACTTTCTTACCGTACGTTTACCTGTACACTTAGCCATATTAGACACATCAGGTATTCTCTACAGGGTACCGGAAACAATTGGGATAAAGGACGATACTCTAAGCGGAAGTAAATTTACGTTCAATTTAAAACCTTCGGTGAACGGTGCCACAATATATTATACTATTGATGGGTACAGACCCGACAGGACTACGTTTATTTATAAAGAGCCATTGACAGTATTTGTACCAAAGGGTCAAAAGCGTATTTTAAAAACGATCGTGATTACTCCATCGGGAAAGAGTAGCAATGTTACAACAACTATACTAAATAATCTATGAATATTTGAAAGCGTTCATAGATAATGAAGTGGGCCGGAATAAGGGAGATTAGGGAAGAATTAAATCAGAAAAATGATAACAATCTCGGATACAGAAAAAATGCTGAAGGTCCAAAAGAGGGGATTACATCCAATGATAATTATTGGAGCCCTTTTTTTCATTTTTGGTTTTGTTACATGGGTTAACTCAGTACTCATTCCCTATTTACAAATCGCCTGTGTATTGAATAATTTTCAGTCCTATCTGGTTGCATTTGCTTTTTACATTTCTTATTTTGTCATGGCATCCCCTTCTGGTCTGGTATTAAAAAAAACAGGCTACAGGAAAGGTATATCATTAGGATTATTATTTGTAGCTGTAGGAGCATTTGTGTTTATCCCGGCAGCCCTTTACAGAATTTATTTCATTTTTCTTATTGGTTTGTTTATACAAGGTGCAGGACTGGCATTATTGCAGACGGCAGCAAACCCTTATGTGACTATTCTGGGGCCTATCGAAAGTGGTGCAAAAAGGATGAGTATTATGGGTATTTGTAATGGTATAGCAGGTATAATAGCGCCTGCTGTTTTAGGCATTCTCATTTTAAAAAATACAAACGAGATAACTGCCCAAATTGCAGATATGGACGTATTTGACAAGGCTAAAGCATTGGACCAATTGGCCCATAAGATCATAACTCCGTACATTGTAATAGGTTTGATATTAGTGCTTTCGGCTCTGTGGATATGGCGTTCAGGATTACCTGAAATGGCTGAACCTCCCGAAGATGGCGTTGATATTTCTCTAAAAACGGCTAAGGCCAGTATCCTTCAGTTTCCCCATTTATTAATTGGGATAGTTGTTTTATTTTTATACGTTGGGGTGGAGGCAATTGCGGGTAATACGGTTATTCAATATGGAACCAGCCAGGGCATACCTATGTCTGTTTCTAAATTTTTTACCTCTTATGTTTTGACCGGAATGTTAATCGGATATTTAGTCGGTATTTTATGTATTCCAAAATATTTTAGCCAGAGATTAGCCCTGATAGTTTCATCAGGATTTGGAATAGTGTGTGTGATCGGAGCCTTGTTTACTCAGGGAGTAACTTCTGTTTTATTTGTAATTTTTTTAGGACTTGCTAATTCATTAATGTATCCTTCAATATGGCCGTTGGCGATTGATGGATTGGGACGATTTACAAAAATCGGATCATCATTGCTGGTGATGGCAATATGTGGTGGTGCATTATTGCCTTTGGCCTATGGTTGGTTAGCTGATCGTTTCAACACTCAACAGGCGTATTGGATTGTTATACCCTGTTATTTGGTAATTGGATATTATGCTGTGTCGGGTTATAGAGTGGGGAGAAAATTAATCAAATGAGAAATGAAAATCATATACTATGATATTAATTGCAGATAGTGGGTCAACCAATGCAAACTGGTGTTTGATCAGGAACGGTAGAGATAAGACATATTTTCGAACAAAAGGATATAATCCTCATTTTGTGGACGAGAAATATATTATTCACTCTCTTCCCCAAAGTCTGCCAGTCTTCCTTGATCCGGGTTTGATATCAGAGATTAATTTTTATGGTTCCGGTTGCATGGCCGGCAAATCGGTCGTGATGGAAAATGCTTTATCTGTTATATTCAAAAATGCAAAAGTTAATGTATCGGTTGACTTATTGGCTGCTGCACGAGCCCTTTTAGGGAATAAATCAGGTTTTGCTGCTATCCTGGGTACCGGTACAAACACATGCATTTATGACGGAACGGAAATTATACATAATATTGATTCACTAGGATATATGCTTGGAGATGAGGGTAGTGGAACCTATATTGGGAAGAAGCTGCTACAAGATTATTTGAGAGGGTATATGCCTGATTCAATTAGCGAAAAGTTTCATGATGAAATTCGTATGTCGTTTAATGAAATTATGGACCAGGTTTATTCCAAGCCATTACCCAACCGTTTTTGTGCCAGTTTCGCCAAGTTTGCCGGGTCAAATATCAGAGAATCGTATTTATATAATGTCGTTAGGGATTCATTTACAGACTTCTTTACTCATATAGTAGCACATTATCCAAACTATCATGAATATACTTTCAATTGCATAGGATCTATAGGATTTCACTTTAGAGATATTCTTGGGGAAGTGGTTGTTAATCATAGAATGAAAATGGGAAAATTAATTCAGTCTTCTATTGAAGCATTGGTAGATTATCATTGCAGTTGATAAAATGTATATTTTAAGTCGCATCAATTATGTATTTGATAATTGTGATTGCTGATGATGAATATTGCCCAGTAAAGTAATATTGCTTATTAAACCTGGAGGTTTTGTTGATTATCCATAAGTAATGCGAATAAACTTGTAAAATATTAATTGATTATTTAAATCTTATAACATGAAAGTGGTTTTTAATTCCATATTACCTATTAGTAACAAATTTCTATTTATCATTTTTTTGTCCTCCTTTATTCTGGTTTTTAATAAATCTTCTTTTTCTCAAAAAAATGGAGTAATAAATGAAGAAATGCAAGTCGGTGTAGCAACTATTGACATTACTCCAAAGACGCCAATTCGCCTGGCCGGTTATGCAGCCAGAAGGGAAACAGAAACAGATAAGGTACTTCAAGGTTTATCAGCGAAAGCATTAGTTCTTGGTAGTGATGAACAAGGTCCTACGGTCATCATTACAGTTGACTTAGTAGGGATAACCTGGCGTATTACCCACCAGGTAGTTAATTTCCTGTCGGAAAAGTATGGAATTAATCCTGCACAGATAGCTATTTTCGCATCTCATACCCATAGTGGTCCGGAAATAGGGAGCTTAATCAATATTTTACAATACCATGGGGAACATTTTACAGATTCTTTACTTCCATTAAACCAACTTATACACATTGCGGAATATACAGAATCACTTCCAAAGATATTAGAGAGAGTTGCATCAGAGGCCTTAAAAAATAGAAAACCTGCTTATGTTTCTTGGGGACAGGGGCAAGCCTTTTTTGCCAAGAACCGAAATCCTATTACAAAAGGAGCCCCTGTGGATGTTTCCTTACCAATATTAAAAATAATTAATCCGGATGGTTCACTCCGGGCTGTATTTGTAAACTATGCATGTCATGGAACTACGTTATCCGCAAATTTTGATATTATTGATGGAGATTGGATTGGTGAAGCGGAACATATTATTGAAACCAGACACCCAGGCGCAATAGCCCTGATTGCTTTAGGTTGTGCTGGAGATTCAGACCCCTTCCCAAGAGGATCTTTAAAGGACCTAAGAATGCATGGGGAAGAAATTGCGGATAATGTTGACAAATTATTGACAGCACAATTACAGCCTTTAATTGCTCCTCCGGCCGGGGAAATGAAATGGGTTAAATTACCATTGAAAAATGTTCCTGGTGTATCAGAATTGATTCAAATAGCTCAAAACAGGAATTCTGTTGAGGGATATGAAGCCCGCCTTAATTTGGAGGCAGTGGAAAGAGGTAAAAAATTATCGCAGGTAATCAATTATCCTATTCAAATTTGGAACTTCGATAACAAGATGGCTATGCTTAACTTAGGAGGTGAAGTAGTAGTAGATTATTCTAAAATGTTTAAAAATAAATTTGGGGCTGAGCACTTATGGATTAATGCTTACGCGAACGATATTCAGTGTTATATTCCTTCGAAACGCATACTCAAAGAAGGTGTATATGAGGCTGTTGGTAGTATATACTGGTATAATCATCCGACAACCTTTGATCCCAAAGTTCAAGATATTATAGTGCACACTGTAGATGATTTAATGCCGGGGATATTTAAGGCAACCAGGCCAAAATTAAATCAACAGGAACTCATCCATGAAACAAAGAATGGAATATATCATCTATCTTCCTGGCTTGCTGGCACTCCCGGAAACCAGGTTAATTATATCCCAGATTGGAGAGCTTTCTATCACTTCAGTACACAAGATCAGGCTATTTGGAAAGTCAATATAAAAAAGAGTGGAAAATATACTGTTTACATTAAATATGCGATTCCTCATCATGAGGCAGGAAAGGATTTTGTATTGATAGCCAATAAAAAACAATTAAAAGGGAAGACTATAGGAACTCCATCCTGGTTCACTTATAAGATTCAGGAACTCGGTTCTGTTTCCCTTAAATCAGGGATTCAGAAATTTATACTTAAATCGTTTGATAACAAAGGAACAGATACTATTTTTAATTTAAGAGGCGTCTTTATTGTACCGAAAGGATATCAATCTTATCCCTTTGTTAGTAGCCCCTTCAAAGCCAAACAAATCCTAAATACTTCCTACTCCTACTGGGACAATCCAAATTATTTACCAAGAATAAGGCTATTTGCTCAAGATACTAGTCAAAAAGATATTGTAATGCTTGGCAATTCACTCACTGAACGCGAAGACTGGGCTAAATTTTTGGGAAGCGTAGTTCATGTAGCTAATAGGGGCATTGGGAGTGATGTAACTGCAGGGTATATAAACCGTCTTAACTATGTCTTTAATTTAAAACCTAAAATTTGCTTTATAGAGGGCGGTGTAAATGACTTGGCACGTCATATTCCTCAGGACACAATTATCAAACATTTATCTATTTTAATTGATACATTAAGGACAAGGAAAATAATACCTGTTCTGACTACTGCATCTCTTGTCGGTAAGAATTATAAATATCTTCCTCCTAAAAGATTTAACAAGCAAATTAGGGAATTAGATTTTGCCATAGGGAGATTAGCAAAAAGCGAAAACGTAAAAGTAATTGATTTGAATCCTTTAATTACAAATGGGAAGATTCTTTTAAGTAAATATGCTGATAGTGATGGCATTCATTATACTTCAAGTGCTTATGCTATTTGGAAAACTAAAATTGAAAAGATATTAAACCAAGTGGGCATTGAAAGATAATGGAGATCATTATAATATACCTGCAGGTGGAAATAAAGCAGTAAAAATATTTTAGGAATTATTTTGAAAGTATAAAAATGTGATGTACATTTATGATCGGTAACGTACACGTAACTTTCTAAAATAGGAGCAATAAGTTGTCTTTTAATTATAATTAAGGAAGTCATTATAAAGAAACTATCCTAAGAAAAGTTGTCGAGTTTTATTTCGAAGACCCTAATTGTTTATTCCGCATTGGCGGTGGACTGTGTTTAATGAGTAAATAACTTGTTTATTCTTCTTTAGAGAATTAAATAAAACCTTTTATATGAAATACTTTTTTAGAGAAAAGAAACTATTACTAATTATCGCCTTAGTCGTTCCTTTTTCGTTTGTCCGGGCCCAAACAATTTCAGGAATAGTTAGTTCAAGCCGCAATGGACAACCGTTGCCAGGGGTGACGGTTCACATAAAAGGCACATCCAATGGGACTAACACCGATGGTGAAGGAAGATATAGTTTATCTAATGCTAGGCGTGGTGATTCAGTTGTCTTTTCTTTCGTAGGATTTGAAGTCAAAACTGTTGCTGTAAATGGTTCAAGCAAACTCGACGTACAACTAGAGCCGAGTATTGCCTCTCTTAATCAAGTGGTTGTAGTTGGTTTCGGAACACAAAAAAGGAAGGACATAACAGGATCAATAGCTACGGTTTCGAGCAAAGATCTGACAACGGTCCCTTTAGGAGACGTAACCAATGCGCTTGCAGGGAAACTTCCCGGATTGATTGCAGTTCAAGGTGGCGGGCAGCCTGGGAATGACGGGGCCAGCCTTTCTATTCGCGGCTTTGGTAGTCCACTTGTGATTGTAGATGGCGTTCAGGGTAGAACTTTAAATGACATAGACCCAAGTTCAATTCAGAGTATAACGGTTTTAAAGGATGCTGCCTCTGCTGCAGTTTACGGTGTAAACGCAGGTAATGGAGTCATTATTGTGACGACAAAAAAAGGATCTATCGGGACCCCACAGTTAAACTATTCATTTAATTACGGACTCCAGCATGTAACACGATATCCTAAATTTGTTAATTCTGAACAATATGCTATTTTGAAAAACGAGGCCTCAACAAATTTGGGAGGCCCTGTCATTTATTCTCCCGAGGATATCGAAAAATATAAAAAAGGGACCGATCCTAATTTCCCAAACTTCAATTATTTTAATTATTTTCAACGGAATTATACTCCACAGTACAAGCAGGATCTAACCATCACAGGGGGTAGTGATAAAATAAAATACTTCTTCCTGTTGGGAAATCTAAACCAGGAAGCCATGTGGAAGTCTCCACAAAACTTTAAGAGGTATAATGTACAATCAAACATAGATGCAAAAATTGGTAAGAACTTAGACCTTTCCGTTCAATTTCAAGGAAGATATGAATTAAGAAATGACCTGATTCAGAGTTCCTATTTAATGGCTTCGTGGATGCAATATTCATGGCCAATTTTTGCACCTAAAACTCCTGATGGAAAGATAGCTTCCACTAATTATGGACTGACAGCATACTTAGATCCTGCACTAACAGGATATATAAAAGATGAACGAACCCGCTTACTGGCAAATGCAACATTAACGTATAATGTACCATTTGTTAAAGGGTTGAGCGCCAGTGTCATGATGTCAAGAGATATGTTATTTGGTAATACTAAAGACTGGGAAAAGGCGTATACGACGTATCAGTGGGATGCAGGAACAAAGACTTCTCAGGCTGTGGGTAAAAGAGGTACCAATGAATTAACTCTGGCCACAGCGAAGGTTTTTATGACTAATATCCAGCCTTCTATCACCTATAAAAATACCTTCTCGTCTAAGCACAATGTGGAAGCATTATTACTTTTCAATGAACAGGAAACAAATTCAAACAGTTTTTCGGCCAACCGAACCGGATATGTGGTCCCCATAGACCAAATTTTTGCAGGACCTACGGCAAATCAAACTAATAGCGGAGCGGCATCCATTGATGGCAAAGAGAGTGTTGTTGGTCGGGTGGATTATAACTATATGAATAAGTACATAATTGAATATAGTTTTAGATTGGATGGGTCTGACAAATTTCCACCTAAGACACGTTGGGGATATTTTCAAGGGATTTCAGGAGGATGGGTCATATCGCAAGAACCATTTTTCCAAAAGTTTTCCAAAGCCATTGATAACCTTAAATTGAGGGCATCCTGGGGAAAATTAGGAGATGATATAACGGGCGCCTTTCAATTCTTAGCTGGTTATACTTATCCCGGCAGCAATAGTTATATTTTTGGAAATAACATAGTTACTAACGGAATGTCGCCAACAAATGTGCCGAATCCCAATATTACATGGGAAACAAGTAGGACTAAGGACTTAGGTATAGATATTGATTTATGGAATGGACTTTTTGGTGGAACAATTGATGTATTTAGGCGCAACCGTGTAGGATTACTTGCGACAAGAGCATTGCAAGTACCGATCACCTTCGGAGCAACCCTTCCTGCTGAAAATTTAAATTCAGATAATACCAGAGGATTTGAGGTAAGCTTAGATCATGATAATCAAATTGGCGCATTTAGATATCAGGTATCATTAAATTATGCATTTAGTATGTCGAGATGGGGACATGTAGAACAGGCTGACTTTCCATCTTCCTTTAATAAGTGGGCCCGTGGATTAGATGGACGGAATGAAAATATTTTCTGGGGATTAAAGGCCATTGGGCAATTTCAATCATATAAAGAAATTAAATCCTCTCCGGTACAGGATGGATTAGCAAATTCAACATTGTTGCCTGGAGATATCAAATACGAAGATGTTAACCATGATGGTGTCATTGATGCCAACGATGTTGTACCGATTGGAAAAGGGAATACACCAGAGGTGACCTACGGAGCAAATTTCAGTCTTGGATGGAAAAATTTTAATTTGATGCTTAATTTCCAGGGAGCCTCCGGCTTTGATATTGAGGAGGAATCTTTTTTGATAGAACCTTTTAATAATGGTATGAATGCTTATGCTTACTTTATGGACAGATGGCATCGGGCTGATGTGTCTGATCCTAATTCTACCTGGATCCCGGGGAAATTTCCGGCTACCAAAAATGGAGGATCTCCAAATAATAATAAGGTTTCTTCATTCTGGCTCAAAAATGGCACGTATGTGAGATTAAAAGCGGCAAACTTATCATATGATTTAAAGGTAGGGGGGCTTGTAAAGCGGATCGGTATAGATAAGATAACGCTTTCATTAAGTGGGTACAACTTATTAACCATTACCGGAATTCCATACATTGACCCTGAAGCTCCCAGTGGACGGTTGTCTTACTATCCTCAACAAACGACCTATAATTTTGGTGCTAATATTCAATTTTAAAAATACTTTTTTATGAAACGTGAACTTTTTGTCATAGGTTTATTAGTCTTTTTGCTTAGTGGTTGCATGAAAGATGTATTAAACCAAAAGCCTTTAAACATAATTACAGACAAGGATGTTTGGAATTCGGAAAGTTTGGTGGAAATATATCTTGCCACTCTTTATGACAACCTTCCGATTGGCTTTTCAAGTTCTTCTGGTGTAAATATAAGTCAAATCGGAGCCCTTTATACAGACGAAGCCGCATGGAATAAAATCACTCCTGTCAACAACTATGGAGAACAACCGTTTGCCCTAAATACAACTGCATATTCTGCGATTCGTATGGTTAATTATTTTTTAGAAGAGCTTAAGAAAAGTAGTCTCCCTAAAAATGAGATCCAAACATTTATTGGGGAAGGACATTTTATCAGAGCATATCTTTATTTTGATTTAGTTAGGAAATATGGCGGGATGCCTATTATTTTTGAGGTACAACAAATAAACGACAAAAACATAGAAGCGTTGCAAATGCCCAGAAATACAGAGGGACAGGTATGGAGGTTTGTTTTAGCGGATTTGGATACTGCAATAAGTGATCTACCCACTAATTGGGATGCAAATGATCAAAATAGAGCGAATAAATATACGGCACTTGCTTTAAAATCGCGGGCAATGCTTTATGCCGGATCAATCGCAAAGTATGGGTCGGTTCAACTTAACGGGCTTTTGGGAATTCCTCCGGATTCTGCGTCTTTTTATTTTCATCAATCGCTTGAGGCCTCTCAGGAGATTATTAGCAGTAATCAATACTCTTTGTACACTAGATTATATGATCCTTCTTCAAAAGTTGGTGATCCTGTTGCAAATTATGCAGCTATTTTCACTGATGAGAATAATAGTGAAATTATATTTCAAAAAGCATACAGCTATCCAAATAAGCCTAATAGTTACGACAATTTCAATATTCCGGAAGGCTATACAACCAACGATGGAAGCGTAACTGATCCAACTTTAGATATGGTCGAATCTTATGAATATATAAATGGAGAACCTGGGATATTGGATACCAGTAAACAGTATAATGGTCCGAATGATATTTTTGCGGGGAAAGACCCTCGTTTCGAGGCTAGCGTCCTTCATGGTGGTAGTGCCACCGGATGGGGTAGTCCGATTCAGCTTTATGCGGGAATTTATGCAAACGGTCAATTATATAATGATCTGGCGCCATTTCCCCTGGATCCTTCCATGCGTGAAGTTGGAAAGAGTGGACCCTTCCCTAGTGGGGAATACAGCAAAACAGGTTTTTATATCAAAAAGTATATGAATATGAATACTTCTGTAGTTGAGCCTGATCAATCGGATCAAAATTATATAGATATCAGATATGCTGAAATTCTACTTAATTATTCAGAAGCAGCACTTGAATTAGATACCGCCCAGGTTTCGGCCCTGAATGCAATTAATCAGATAAGAGCACGAGCGGGGATAAGCTTGCTTTCTGCACCGTTAACTATTTCGGAGGTTCGCCAGGAAAGGAAAGTTGAGTTGGCTTTCGAAGACAAGAGGTTTTGGGATATTCGGAGATGGAGAATTGGGACTGATCTTTTTAGAGGAACTTTTATACGGGGATTATGGCCATATTTAATTTATAATAATGGAACCTACAAATACATCTATAAGATAGTACAGGGATTCCCAATTGACGGAGGGCAACCAAGGACCTTTCTTCAACGTGATTATTATAGTGACTTATCCGGCAGCTACCTGAATACTGACCCCAAAATGATAAATAATCCTGGATGGTAATTAAAATAGCAATAAAATGAAAACAAAAATATTTTACTTTCTCGTTATCGTCGCATCTATTGGATGCCAAGTTGATAATTATCCTTCTCCCAAATTAACTCTTTCGGGAGCAATAGTTGATTCCTCAACCGGCCAGTCAGTACCATCCAGTGGTAGCAACGGAGGATCATTCATAGAGGTCTTCCAGGGGAGTTCAGGACAGCCTCTCTTGTTTAATACCCGTCCAGATGGGACATTTGAAAACAGCAGGGTTTTTCCGGGGAACTATAAGATAGTTCCTATTGGTCCGTTTAGTCCTGTAACGGATACATTTATGGCTAATATTGAAACAGATGAAAAAATAAATTTTAAAGTGATTCCCAATGTGACGCTAACTTTATCAGTACTATCTGCAATTGACAGTGTTGCTCAGGTCAAAATTAGTTTTAATAAAGCTAATAATGGGAAACAACTTTTATCCGTAGGGGTTGTTTGGAGTACTTATCCCTTTCCGAATGTGAATGTTTTCCCCGGAGGGAAAATAATCATAGATAAATCTAACCTTACTGGTGCGGTACAAGGAGAGAGGTCCTATACTTTATCCAGGTTAGATCCTAAGAATGTATATTATGTCCGGGCATTCGCACTTACTCAGAATCCCGGCTCTTATTATAATTATAGCGTGCAGGATTCGTTGGGAATGAAATAATATATATTATCACTATTGTCCGACTAAAATAATTGAAAAAGGAGAAAAAAAAGGATGGCCCAGTAAGAACCATCCAAAATAGTTATGTTTGAGTTACCACACTTAAACAGTAACTAATGGGCGAAGTTA
>SCQT01000117.1 GCA_004322015.1 Chitinophagaceae bacterium | reverse complement strand
TAAAAAGACAGGCAGGGAGATCAGGATGGATCACATCAGCGCCTGGCGCAGGGCTGTATGCGGTAACCTGACATCTGTCTTTCGCTCTTATAACGGAGAAGAAATTAAACTACCTGAGTTTGTGAAAGAGAAGCCGTTTATGGAAAATATTTACAATGCGAAGTTTAAAGAGGTTCCTTCTGATTTTAAATTGTTGAGCGGGGAAGAAATAAGATCAATCAATAAAGATCCTCTGCATTCTTCCATTCTTTCCAAACAGGAAAGCGGTATCCGGTCTTCCTGTCCGCTTCCTTACCAGATTTATGCAGACGGGAAATTGGATAAAAATAAAAGAATATTCAGGCTGCATTTGGAAACAAGAAGAGAATGTTTTGGTGATCAAACAGCGGGAGCGCCTTTTACTGTGTATGATCTGAAAGATTTTTCAATCAGGAATTATGCCGTGGTGGCCGGGGATGCATTAAGCGACGAATGGAAGATACATGACCGCAAAGACGATTATCATTTTGCGTTATACGGACCTAACGGATTTTACAGGGAGTTTAAAGGAGATTTAAATGATCCTGAAATAGCTTTTCAATGTGAATACGAAAAAAGAAGATTGAATAATAAAAAACCAACAGGAAATATTGAAGTTCACTTTCAAAATATGGATTCACACGACCATACTGTTGAGATAAGAGACAATGCTTATAATTACGAACCGGTTTTTAAGAAAGTGAAAGGTAACAACCCTGCATTCATACCGGTAATACTTGAAAAAAGTCATCACTGGTATGATTTCACTGCTTATGTCGAAGGGAAAGCTTCTTTTTCAAAAAGATATGCCGGCCATGTGGAAACGGGGGATGCGTCTTACACAGATCCGCTGATGGGAAGAATAATTTGATAGCGTGTGGACATAATATGCTATGAAAATCAAACCGTCAATTTTTGTCAGATAATACCGGCGTCTTAATCGCCGCCCCAATATTGTTCAATTCCGGGTGCCGGTTTCCAGTGTGATCGGGGTTCAAAGTAGTGCCACAATAATGCGGATATTTTGCGGATCATAACCTCAGCTTCATTTTTGGGCGTCCAGCTTTGATCCTTATTGTCTTTGGTATAAACGGCAAATACATAATCACCGTGAGGTGCATTGACCAACACGACTTCCGAACGCGCGGCATCTACAGCACCTCCTTTCGATGCCGTCTGTACATAAGGTGAAATCTGAGACAAAGCGACATTATCCCAATATTGATGCGTCATATTACGGTACATGCGTTCACAGGCAGCAGGATTCAGGATTTTTGCTTCACGGATATCCACCACTAAATCGGCTATTTCTTTGGGAGTCGTTTGTCCCCATCCATAAATCTCCCATATTTTTTGACGTCCGGGAGTACGGGAATTTACCCGTGTATTTTCAAAACCGTGATCAGCCAGCCATTGATTGATGACCGTACCCCCGCCTGCCAATGACTGGCACCATATAGCAGCGGTATTATCGCTGCGGGACATCATTAAAGTTGCGGCCACGCTTACATCAGTTTTAGTGCTGTCTTTAAAATATTGCATCACTCCCGATCCGCCATGAGCCATTGAATCCAGGTATAATAAAGGCTGACGATAGCTCAGTCCACCTTTTACAATTTTGTCAAATAAGGCGCACATAATAGGCACCTTGATCGTGCTGGCTGTGGGAAAAAGGGTATCAGCATTGATTGCAGCTCCTTTGCCGTTCTTCAGGTTCCATACATAAACACCAATAGTTCCGTGAAATCCGCTTATAGTTTTCTCTAACTCCTTAGTTAGTTTCTTATTCGTCCTGAAGGGTTTTTGTGCGAAAAGGGATCGGGAAATAAATATTAAAGGAAGGGCTAAAAGGATCGCAGTGAAGCGAGATTTTTTTTGGGAAAGCATGGTAAATATTGTTTAACTGTTTTATTATTTGATTGCCGGATTACCTTCCTGCCCGACCACTCGAACCTCAAACATGGCTTCTACATATTCAGTCCGCCGCATACACTGATCACCTGTCCGGTCACATAGCTGCTGAGTTCAGAAGCAAGGAATAAAGCCACATTGGCAATGTCTGCTCCTTTTCCAAAACGCCCTAAAGGAATGTTGGTAATATAATTTTTAGCCGTATCCCCTTCTTTCAGATAATGAGTCATATCTGTTTCAACAAAGCCCGGCGCTATGGCATTGCAGCGGATATTACGGCTGCCCAACTCCTGCGCAATGGATTTTGTAAAACCGATGATCCCTGCTTTAGAGGCTGCATAGCTGCTCTGTCCTGCATTTCCTTTCATGCCTACTATGGAGCTCATGTTGATAATGGAACCTTTTCTTGCCTTCATCATGGGGCGAATCACCTGTTTGGTCATGTTATACACACTCTTCAAATTGGTCTGCATTACCTCATCCCATTGTTCTTCACTCATACGCAGAATAAGATTGTCTTTGGAAATCCCGGCATTATTAATGCAAACATCAATGGTTCCGAATTCCTTTAAAACTTCAGTAACAAAAGATTCGCAATCGGTGAAAATACCTGCGTTGGATTGATAAGCTTTGGCATTTACGCCCAACGTCTTTAATTTTTCTTCCAGCGCCTTGGCTTTTTCTCCGGAGCTGACATAAGTGAAGGCAATATTAGCTCCTTCTTCGGCCAATTTCAATGCAATGGCTTCTCCTATTCCCCGGCTGGCGCCCGTAATAATGACGGTTTGGTTATCAAGTAATTTCATAAATTAAAGTCTAATTAATATTTGTAGCAACGTGCTATGTAAAAATTAAGGGAATAAAGATATAAAAACATTTAAAACTAATTACCAATAAACAATTGCTTATTCTCAACTTTGCTTTCCACTTAATTCATCATGTTTTTCTTTAAGCAGATCATATTCTTTTTTGTAAGGTTCTTCCTGTGGATATTTATTTGATAAAAACATCATCCAATGAATGGCGGTATCAATCTGTCCCAAAGTTTTCGCATGATTATATACTTCGTCAGCATAGTGATACATGTCATGAGCGTTTACCTTATTGACCAGTTCAGAATTTATATGGTTTGTAATAAACATTTGTGTAAACCATTTATCGGCATATTTCACAAACGGTGTCCAACGACGTTGTACTTCGTAATAAGTAACCATCATACTGGAACCGAAGCCATGAGCATAATCTTTAGGACAATTTTTTTTAAAGAATCTCATTGTCTCCTGCCATCCTTTTTCATTCGGGATATGTAATCCGGAGTTGAGTCGTAAGCCTACAATAGCAATAATAGTCTTTTGATCTCCTTTAGCTGTCTTTATGGCCTGTTCATACAGACTATCAGAATTGAGATTAATTCTATGGATCATAGAATTATTAAAGTTATCAGAAAATTCCAGTTGGTTTTTATCTGATTGAAGATACTTGTCTTTATCTAATAAATTGGCCAGTCCCGTCAATATTTTCCAGTTATTAGGATCATGCTTAAGATCATCCAATAGTACACCTTCAGCGACCGCTCTTATAACATCATTATCACAACGATCATCAACGTATTTAGCTGCGCGATCATCTAAATCGGTGCCATAAGAAGAGTGATATTTGTGCCACTCTGATAAAAAGTTTTTCCAGTTTAATCCATCCAACGACCAAAAATTCAGTGTTATAAGATATTTCCTATAGGTTGCAGCCTGTTTCCCCAGTAAAGGCTCTTTTAACCTGATGAAAGCCGCTAAATCTTTTTTAAATTGAACCGAATCCTTTGTATTAAGGATGTCATCCCCCAGCGATTTTTGAACTCTGCCGAGTATCATACTTAAGACAGTGCATCCATATATATCCATATATTTTGCAGCATTCTTAACTACAAAAGTTTTCATGCTATCGTTTCCAAATACTTTGATAACTGCCCAATTGGTCTCTGAAAGGGGGTTAGATTGTTTGCTTAAATAATTAGTTACGACAGATGAATCAGGTATCGTTCTGTGGGTAAAATATTGCCGGTAAAATAAGGGATAAGTATGGATGGAGGGAAGAAACGATGTAAATCCTTTTGCGGGTAAAATATCTTTCCCTTCAAAAACATCATTTAAAAAGCTTATGAATTGGGCTGGGGTACCAATTCCATCTATTCCTACCTTATCACATATCAAGATTCCAGATGTGTCAAAAATAAGCAGCGTTGGATAAGCAGTGATGCTGTATTTCATTGCCAGAGGTATTCCAATTTTCTTTTCTGCATCTATTGATAAAAGCGTGGAACTGGACTTCATAAAATTAATTACAGTATCATTCGCAAGCACTTCCTTTTCCAATATTTTGCATGGCATGCACCATGAAGTGGAAAAATCAACGATTAAATATTTGTGAGCTTCTTTTGCCTTATTCAGGTATTTCTCCCATTGTTTATTATATGGGTTTATATTAGACCTGCAGCCGGTATATACAACGATGAAAATTGCAATTATTCCATAAAATATCCTTCCGGTAAACATTATAAAATAATTAATAAATCAGTTATAATCTGTAGCTAAGGTAGGAAAAATATATAATTTGTATTATGAACTTATGACATAGTTATATTATAAATGCGCCTCTTTTGATTAATCTGCGGGTAAACAGAAATAGAAATTATAATTTTTGTTATACTTTGTAATCTGCGTATTATTTAGTAAAAGGTATCTGTTCGACTGTAATTATCATTTCATCCCCAGTATCTCCTCCAGATACTGTCTGTTATTGCTTAATCGCGGCACTTTGTGCTGGCCGCCTAATTTGTCTTTTTGTTTCAGCCATGAGTTGAAAACACCTTTGGGTAACGAATGAACGACCGGCATGTGCAAAGCGATGCTTTTATAGCGTTTTGCCTCATAATCCGAATTAATAGATTGCAGCGTTTTATCTAAGATATCCGTAAACCGGTTCAGATCCGGAGGCGGTACTTCAAATTCGATCAGCCATTCATGTGCTCCGTTGCTGTCTTTCTTAAAATAAACAGGGGCAACCGTATAGTCATTGACAATAGCCCGTGTTTGCCGGCTGGCTTCGGCAATCGCCTTATCGGTGTTGTCCACGATCACTTCTTCACCGAACGCATTGATATAAAATTTCGTCCTCCCCGTGACTTCTATACGGAAAGGATACAGATGGGTAAAACGCACGGTATCACCTACCATATAACGCCATAAGCCCCCATT
>SCQT01000116.1 GCA_004322015.1 Chitinophagaceae bacterium | reverse complement strand
AATTCCTCTGATAGGGCAGATAATATCTCCGCCTTGATTTGTGAAGTTTCCATGATTTAATGAGTTGGTTTGCCAAATTTACACCTTTACTCATAAAAAGTGCATTTTGTCATACACCCTGTTATTTTACGGCAGTTTTTTTTGGGTAAATTGACCTAAGTTTGCACTTGCAAAAAAGGTTGATTATTTTAATGCGTAAAGATAGTTGGTTGGGAAAAATAGGGTTAACGGTCCTTGTGATCACCATTTCAGGATTTTCTGCCTATTCCCAGGCATTGTTGCCACACATTACGGTTTACAATAAAAATGGTGTGAACTATATTACCTGGACATCCGGATATACAGGCATTAAGCAAATAGGTGTGCAACGATCTCAGGATAGTTTGTTCAATTATGCCACGATTGGCTTTGTTCCCAACCCGGATAAGAAGATCAATGAATTTGCCGATAAAAGGCCTCCGGCTGGAAAAAGTTTCTACAGGTTGTTTGTGTTGTTGACCAACAACAGTTATTTCTTTAGCGATCCTGCCGGTGAATCGTTAGAACCGGCTACGGTGGAAGGCCCGTCCCCCAATACCCCGCAGGCCTTCAGCCCCTCTGTTTATGTGTATATCAATACAGATGGTAATGTCAATATCAGTTTAGCCAACGCAAAAGATCATCATTATGAGATCCGTTTCTTTGATTCGGGAAATAATTTCCTTTTTGATTTGAGACACATAGAGAAACCTTTGCTGATACTGGACAAATCGAATTTCCTTCGCGCAGGATGGTATCATTATGAATTGTATGATAATGATAAATTAGTCGAAAAGTGGAAATTTTATATCGGGGACTCGGTGGATAAGAGAACGGATAAAAGATAAGAAGACTGTTCTATTTTTGCCTCAAATACTTTTTCAAAGTTTTTCTTAAGCTTTGCCTTTACTTCTTCCATGGAAACTTTTATGCCCAATTCTTTTTCAATGGAAGTGACCTGCTTATCGTTGATCCCGCAAGGTATAATGTAATTAAAATAATCCAAATCCGTATTGACGTTTAAAGCAAAGCCATGCATGGTGATCCAGCGGCTGCAACGGACGCCCATTGCACATATTTTGCGGGCTTTATGTTTGAGATAAGGCTCAATCCATACGCCGGTTTCACCGGGTGAACGGTCTCCTATTATGCCATATTCTGCCAGGGTGAGAATAATGACCTCTTCAAGGCTTCGCAAATAACGCCCTATATCTGTAAAAAACTTTTCCAGGTCTAGTATAGGATAACCTACTATTTGTGCAGGGCCATGAAAGGTAATGTCCCCCCCCCTGTTGGTATGGAAAAAAGCGATCCCCTTTTCCTGAAGCGTCCTTTCATTGATCAGTAAATGTTCTTCTTTTCCGCTTTTTCCTAATGTAAATACAGGAGGATGTTCACAAAACAATAAATGATTGGTTGTTTTTTCCGGCTGATACGTTCTTTTGAATAAGACGTTTTTCTCTAATAATCTTTCCTGGAAATCCCATGCCAGTTTGTATTCAATAGCCCCCAGATCCTGAAAGAAGATTTTCCTGTCCGAAGAGATATATGACATAATCTGCAAATATAAAAAATTATTTCCTCAGTATTATTCTGAAAGTTGTGCCTTTATTAACCTCAGAGGATTTAATGGATAATTTTCCTTTGTGATAGCTTTCAATAATACGCTTGCTTAAAGATAACCCTAATCCCCATCCCCGTTTTTTAGTGCTGAATCCCGGTTTAAACACTTTATCAATATTCACGCTTGCGATTCCTTTCCCGGTATCAGTCACATCAATGAGATTGTAAGTAGGGTGAGAAGAAATGTCAATGGATATGGAACCTTTACCTCCCATGGCGTCCAGCGCATTTTTTAAAAGATTCTCAATCACCCA
>SCQT01000115.1 GCA_004322015.1 Chitinophagaceae bacterium | reverse complement strand
TAGAAAAATCAAAGCTTCCACCCGCAAAGCCCACCGCATCTCTACGGCCGTAGAGACTGATTTTTCTGGCCAACGCTTCTTTGATGAGTATTAAAAAAATGTGAGGTTGTTCGAACTTAACAATCTCCTCCCTGGTCCCGGATATTGAAACCCCTACTTATAAAGATGCGAAAATCTGAGATACACCCTCCGGAATTTGGATAAATAAAAAGAGTATTTTATCTTAGATGCCGGAAAATTCTTTTGCTTATTAATTAACCCATGTTTACTCCTATGCCTGTACTTCTTCAGAGGTTCGCCGGATTATTTTCTGTTATTCATTCGCGGATGAGCAGGGGATTCCGTTTCTAAATATTTAGAAACGGAGAAGGGCATTTAAAATATGCAGGAGGATGATTTTAGTAATTATCGATTGATAATAAGATTGAAAAAAGGAGATGGAAGGTAATGCGGATATTGAGAATTACCGGAAATGCTATGGCGACAGTGCTCAATTGAAACTTTGTGTATAAAACCGACCTAAACCAAGAGAGAAAAAACTTACCTTCGTGCAATGACACAGACAGCAGAATTAATTCCAACCGAGCGACAACTTTTATACAGCCGACTTGCTGACAGGTTGGAAACTGGTTACCATCTTAACCGCAAAGTGGTCAGCTTTCAGGCTAACAAAGGCGAGCCAATTTATCGTTGGTTCAAATACAAAGAGGGTTTTTCATCTACACTTGTAAAATACTTCCTGACAGAATACGCAAAAAAGCCGGGCAAACTTTTAGACCCCTTTGCTGGAGCAGGCACAACGCTTTTTGCAGGACAAGAACTCGGTTGGAAAAGTTACGGAGTAGAAATTCTTCCAGTTGGAGTTTTCGTAATGGAGACAAGAGAAGCATTGAACGACATTAACATTGAAGCTCTTCGTTCAACTGTAAAAAATCTTTGGGCAGAACTTGCGAAGATTGAGAATTACGAAACCTACATCAATCACATCACGATTACCAAAGATGCTTTCTCTGACGAGACAGAAATCTTGTTGAATAAATTTTTGACCTACTGCTCAAAAATCAAAGACAAAAAAATTCAAACCATATTTCGCTTCGCTGCATTTTCTATTTTAGAAGAAATCAGTTTTACCCGTAAAGACGGACAGTATTTGCGTTGGGATTATCGTTCCAAGAGAAATCTTCCAGGCAAACCGTTTGACATCGGAAAAATTTATTCGTTTGAAGAAGCAATCACCAGAAAATTTTCTCAAATTATTTCTGACTTATCTGGCAGTACCACCAACAGTTTATTTGCTGACTTTGAAGATAAAGCTTCCGTTCAACATTCAGTTAAAATTATTTCAGGTTCATGTTTGGAAGAGTTGCCAAAACTTGACGACGACTTTTTTGATTTCATTGTCACATCTCCCCCCTACTGCAATCGTTACGACTACACAAGGACTTACGCATTAGAATTAGTTTTTCTCGGCAACGACAACGACCAAGTTCGCAACTTGCGACAAGCCATGCTCTCATGCACGGTTGAGAACAAGGAAAAAGTAGATTATCTCCAAAACATTTACACTTCAATCAGCAGGCAAAAAGATTTTGACAGAGTGATTGAAGTTTACAAAAGTTCAAACGCAATGATGGAAGTGAATTCAGTCCTTGACGAGTTGAACAAGTTGGAAAAACTTAACAACAACAACATCGCAAGAATGGTGAGAAATTATTTTCTTGAAATGTGTTTCGTAACTTTTGAGATGGCACGGATTACAAAGCGTGGCGGTTACTGTGTGATGGTGAACGATAATGTTCGTTATGGTGGCGAAGAAATTCCAGTTGACTTAATATTATCCGAGTTTGCAGAAAACCTCGGTTTCAATATCAATAAGATTTTTGTGTTACCCCGAGGCAAAGGCAATAGCAGCCAGCAGATGGGGCTTCACGGGCGAACCGAAGTCCGCAAATGTGTTTACTTATGGCAAAAAAAATAATCGCAAACTCACTTATAAAATCAGCTGACGATTTAGTTACATCACGACAAGAAACCCGTACGGGTTTCATAGCAATGGCATTGGAAAAAACTACATTGCCGTTCCATACATTGAAGAAGCGAAAGCATTGAAAGCACTTGTTTCGCAAGTAAAAAAACCGAATGACCTTTTACAGGTAAAAGATTTACGAGTTGGTTTGTTAACTGCTTCGGGACTTTCGGATAAGTCATTGAATTATTTAAACGATGATGACAGAACTCTTGCAATCAAAGAACTGATTGAAAAATTTCTTGAACCTGCTGGAGAAAATTTCATTGACGAATTAGTTTATCGCTACTTGCTTACAAAAGGTGATGCACTTGGCGGCAAAGCAAGAAACCTTGCAGGTTCTCTTGGCGAAAGAAAATTTTTGCGTTCAATCATTTCCGTTTTCAATCTGTCAGGCATTAACTACAAATGGAAGGACAACGACACAAACACTTGGCTTGATAAGCCAACTGACGATACCGACATTGAGAAACGCATCAAAGCATTTTATTGGAAGAAGAGGCAAGACCGCTTGATGATTTTAAATACCAATGTTCCATTGGTGAATAAAAATGTGGATCTTTCCATTCTTCAAGCTAAAGTTGGAGACCTGAAAGCCGGAAAACAATCTATCATTCACGAGCCAGACAAATACATTGCGTTAGGTGAATTAAAAGGCGGCATTGACCCAGCAGGTGCTGACGAACATTGGAAAACTGCGAATTCTGCACTCAACAGAATTCGGACAAGTTTTGGCAAAAAGAAATTGAAGCCACAAACATTTTTCGTTGGAGCAGCGATTGAAAACGCAATGGCAATTGAGATTTACAAGCAGCTCAAAACAGGAACAATGAATAATGCGGCAAACTTGACTAATGACGGACAACTGACTGCTATTTGCAATTGGGTTATAAACTTGTAACGACAGAGCATCGTGAAGAAAGAAGCACATCCGGTAAGATGGACTTAGCAATATCGAGCGGACAGTGGTTAATTGAAGTGTTGTGCTTCTATCAAACTTCTGTGCTTGCCGACAGCTTAGTGCTTCTAAATGCCACCTTCGCCAAGTCTCAACCGTTAGCAGTCATTGTAGGACGACACTACACAGACAATCAACTTCTGAATTTGTAAACCAGTTTAACAAGACAAAGATATTTATTTTCTAAAGGCGATGAATTTCTATTGCTTATTAATAATTATTTGTTATCTTATGCTGCATGATCCAAAATTCGTCAAATCATTATGAAAAGAATTTCAATCATATTTCTTCAGGCAGTCATCGTGCTTATCGGCATGGCGGCACGGACTGTTTTGATCTGGTTTCCCTTAACCGAGGGACGAGCCACAAACTTAGACTTGTTTAGCATTTACTTTGACCCGTTCATCCTGTATGGGTATGCGACATCCATCGCTTTTTTTGTTGCACTGCATCAGGCGTTCAAATTACTTGGGTACATCGGGCAAAATAAAGTATTCTCCTCAAATTCTGTGAAGGCTTTAAAGAGTATAAAGTATTGTGCAATCGCATTAAGTATTTTAATTGTTGCGGCAGGGCTATACATAAGGATGTTCCATAATAAAAAGGACGACCCGGCGGGTTTTCTTGCCATTTGTATCGTGACTACTTTTGTTTCTATTGTAGTGGCCACTGCTGCGGCAATATTTGAAAAAATCTTACAAAATGCCGTAGATATGAAATCTGAACTGGATAAGAACCCGATATAGGCTTGAGTTTTTGGGAACCTGGGAGCAAATCAACAACACGAATTTTAAAGTGGTGGAATTTGACCACTTTAAAATACAGGCAGGTTTACCGAGTTTTGTGCTTAGTGTTTCAGAATGGATTGAAAAAACCAACAAGGTTGGCATAATAGTGAAGAAAGGGATATACGGAGGGACCTATGCACATAAGGACATTGCTTTTGAATTTGGCTCTGCAATCTGCGTTCCGTTTAAACTGCTAAACATACTGGAAGAAAAATAACAGCCGGCAACACAGCATCATAAAAATCCAATTATCAAAATATCCGGCTGAGAGAGCGTGAAGAAATATTAAATTACTAATACCGTTTTTACCAATCCTTACTCCTTCCCTCCTCCCGGTGTGAATTTCGTCTGGTCTTCTTCTACTTTTTTCAACGTTTCTTTTTTCCGGCTTTCTGAAACGGCGGAAGCTTTATCGGGAGTGGTGGCAGCCGTGGCATCGTTGTTAAGATCCCGTGTATATTTTTCCTCATAAAGGAAAGGGATTGCGGCAGGCACGCTTTGCAATATCAGCGTATCGCCTTCGGGTGTTTGTTGTCCCGGATATTCAAGCCGGGCTATTATTTTGATTTTGCCTGGCGTTAAATTGGTGCGCACCAGCGCCGGCGCTTCTCCCCAAAGCAGCGGGTGCGGATTAATTCCGGGCAACCCATCCCCGATAAGAACTCCACTGCCTTCTACCGAAAAACGGATCCATTCATCATTCAGGTGTTTTACCACGCCATGCGCATCTTCCATCACAGCAAATACCGGTATGATAAAGCTGCCATCAGCAACGGGTTTCAAGCCCTGCAAATCCGCTTTCAAAATAATTTTTGCAGGCCTTCCTGCCGGCCGGCGGGTTACACGAATAACTTCTTTACCATTTGCATATCCTATGGCTGTCAACTGATCATTGGATCTTTTCTCCACCGTAGCCGCTCCTTCCCGCACCGGGGCAGGGATCCGTTTAGTATCCATGAAATGAAACATATTCTTAAATATCAATGGAGGATAGGGCATTTTTAAATTCTTAATGGGCGTCAATATGGATGAATCCATACCGAAGGCTACCAATTTCACAGAATCGCAATTGGTAAAAACCGTGACATCCGCCGGAGAGAAAGGCGACATGATATTGGCAATATATAAGTAGTAAGGATCTTTTTCTTCTTCCTTCACGTAAGTGGAATGAGGGTCCTGCTGGCTTTGGAATAAATAATAAGCATACTTGGGCCTGCGGAAGGCAGTGACGATGCCACCATAAAACGGATCGGGATGATAGCCACGGGGCGTATCGAAGAAATGCCATAAACAACCTCCGATATCCTGTCTTGGCGCTTCATAAAAATTCTCCCAACTGTCGAAATAATAAGCGGGGTCAGCGAATTGCTTCGCCTGCATCAACTGAGGATTTTCACCCCAGGCAATATTTACCCGGTTAGCCGCATTTTGTGCCGACCAGTCATCTACGTTATCTCCCCATTCCCGTGTAAACAAACATTTATCCGTTTTCGTTTCCAAATGGCTGACCGGATTGGCATAGATCAGATCATACATTTGCCAATAAGGATATCCGTAATTATTCGCGGCAATACAATTTTGAGAAGGATCTTCGGCATGGGTAATGTCGTAAGCCGTCTTACCGAATTCTTTAGGATATCGGGTTTCATTAGGCAAGGGTTCCCATGCGAAGACACTGGCATGGTTCCTGTCGCGCCGGATCATCCGGCGGATATCGCGTTCCATCAGCTTTTCAAATGCAGGATCTTTACCGTTCCAGAATTGCCAGCCGGGAGAACATACGATCATAAAAATACCCAATTCATCACAGGCATCCATGAACTCAGGCGATTGCGGGTAATGAGAGAGCCGGATGATCCTGATACCGACATCGCGCATGATCTTAGCATCAGCCCATAATAGATTATCGGGAACAGCATTCCCGATGTATCCGAAAGCCTGATGATGATTGACTCCCATTAGTTTTCCCCGGAACGGCTTCCCATTCAGGTACAAGCCTTCTCTTCCCCTTAATTCAATGGATTTAATGCCTGTGCGGATATAATATCCGTCTATTACCCGGTGATGCTTATCCAACACTTCCACATAGAGATCATACAAATAAGGATGATCAGGACTCCATAATAATGGGTCGGATACGTTAAACGACTGAGGCACTTCCTCTTCCTGACCTGTTTGCAGCTTTATCCTTTTCTGTGAAGTTGCCACAATTTTTCCATCTTTATCTTTCAGCTTTAATAAGACAGTCAGGGATGCATTTTTGGCTGATCCATTCTGAATATCCGTGCTGACATGAACCATGGCCTTAGTCTCGGACACATTAGTATAATCCACGCGAACACCCCCACCCGCTGCTTTATTTGCCGCTATCGCATTGGTAATATAAATATCATTGGTGGCGAGAAGCCAGGCATCGCGATAAATACCGCCGCCATAAGTAAAGTCCAGCCCGTACTGAGGTTTACCAGGTGGATAAGTGGGATCATTGCTGTTATCTGCCATGACGGCGATCACGTTTTCTCCATCCGGGTTTAAATCTCCTGAAGAAGATAAATCCAACACGATGGGAAGATAACCGCCTTTGTGTTCTTTGATCAAATGTCCGTTCAGATAAATGGCGCTTTTTCCCATGACAGCTTCAAAAGTGAGCGTGATCTTTTTATCCCTGATGGCAGCAGGAATTCTGAAATGTTTACGGTACCATACCGTTCCCTGGTAATCAACCCCGCCGCTTACGAACTCAGGCAGGATATCTAATCCATGCGGAAGCTGTACCTCCTGCCAGGAGCTGTCTATAAAATTAGTTTGTTCGGCGTCATTAATATCCCCTTTATGGTACAACCAGCCATTATTAAAACCATACACCTGACGGGCATTATTATCAGGCAGCTTAAAAAAGCCATCAGTGGAAAACCGCGGTCCCGCTTCGCGGAAAGGAGTTTGAGAGAATCCGGAGACGCTCAGGAGAAGATACAGACTCAAAAGAATCCATTTCCCGGTATGATGCATAAGGAATAAGTTATCTGATGAAAAAACAGGCATTATGGGAACGGCTACCTGCTGCAAAGATACATTGTGAAGAGGTTTTTTGACTGCTGTAAAGGGCATTGGGTGTATCCCAAATCTTCATTATCAATAACTATCGCACAGGGGAGGAAGCAATCACAATTGGAAGAGTGCGTTTATATGAGGGACACTCATGGCCAGACTTTCCCCAGTCTGATCTTATTTATTATTGGCAAAGGATTACATTTATTTAAATTTTTGTTCTCCTATGTTTGCAAAGTAATAAAAAGTTCTTTGAGATAAAATGTTAAGATGCCAATAAATTTGAAGATTTAAAGGTGAAAAAGGGGTGAGAGCAGATCTTGTTATAAATAG
>SCQT01000114.1 GCA_004322015.1 Chitinophagaceae bacterium | reverse complement strand
TATCGAAGCTAATGTTCGCACACTCTAGGTTTTATGCTTAAAGGTAACACAAAAACACTTCTTTATTGCCTCTTTCTATAAAATTTATTTACTTTGCGGTTACGTACCCTACTTGATCAGTATATTCAAACACGAATGAAAAAGAATAATCACCAAAAAAGTATTCATAGCGGAGTAAAGGAAATTGCAAAAATGGCAAATGTTTCCATCGCTACTGTTGACCGAGTGCTCCATAACCGGGCGGGAGTTGCTCCAAGTACCAAGAGGAGGATTCATCGTATTATTAAGGAATTAGATTATAAACCTAATATTATTGCTAGTCGCCTAGCCTCCCGCAAAGTATTTCATTTTGCTGTACTCATACCGGCCGTTTCAGACGAAACAGATTTCTGGCAAGGTCCCCTAAATGGTGTTATAAGAGCAGAAAAAACAATTAAGGAATATGGAGTAAAAATAGATTTTTACTTTTTCGACATTAGTAATAGAAATTCGTTCGTGGAGCAATCGCATAAGGTATTTAATAACAATGTTGACGGTGTTCTGTTAGCTCCCTCTTTTATTAATGAAGCTAAGATCTTTACTGAAGAATGCCGAAAGAATAAGGTCCCATATGTATTAATTGACTCGAATATTCCACACGAGGAAAATTTATGTTACATTGGCCCTCATTTGTTTAGAAGTGGTCTGTTGGGAGCTCAATTAGTAAACTTAATGCTGGGGGAAGAGGGTGAGATACTGATAGTTAATATTGCCCATGAAGTTGATGACCATAATTACCTTCTGGAGATTGAACAAGGATTCCGATCTTACTTTAGTTATCGTGACCTTCATCCTGATATCCATAAAATAGACCTTAGGCAAACGGATTACGCTTCTATAGCGAAATCCTTAGATAAAATATTTAGGACAAAGGATACTCCTATTGCGGTCTTTGTAACTAATTCCAGAGTGAACATTGTTGCTCGTTATTTTGAGGAAGCGAAAATAGAAATAGAGCTACTGATAGGATTCGATTTTATAAATAAAAATATTGAGTATCTGAAAAAAGGTATTATTGATGTATTGATTTGCCATAAATCCGAAGAACAGGGATATAAGGGAATTATGGCATTATATCAGCATCTTGTCTTAGAAGAAACGGTAGAAAATATTCATTTTATGCCAATAGATATTATTACAAGTGAAAATTGCGAATTTTATAGTAATTAAGTAAAAAGGGCGATGGAAAAGATTATTTATCAACGCTTTAGTATCCGGTACCAATATCCCGTTTACTTCACTCGTAATCTCTTTTGCCAGGATAACACAGCGCTAAAAGATTTCCTCGGCAAGAACACGGTGCCTTCCGTAAAAAAAATACTACTTATAGTGGACGAAGGTGTGGTAAATCATTTCCCAAAATTAGCTGATAATATCCGGGCCTATATAGAAACAATACCAGGGATTACTTTAGTAGATTCTTTCATGTTTATTCAGGGGGGAGAGTCGGCAAAAAATGATTTGTCTTCTTTTGATAAAATAGTTGAATCAATTAATGAATATGGTATTGATCGTCATTCTTTTGTAGTGGCGATAGGGGGTGGAGCCGTATTAGACTTGGTGGGATATGTGGCTGCTGTCACCCACCGAGGTATTCGGCATATTCGTATCCCGACTACTGTGCTGTCCCAGAACGATTCAGGGGTTGGGATAAAAAATGGGATTAATTATTTTGGTAAAAAGAATTTCTTGGGTACTTTTTCTCCCCCATCGGCAGTATTTAATGATTCCTGCTTTTTAAATACACTCGATGATCGAAATTGGCGTAGTGGGATGGCAGAGGCAGTTAAGGTATCGTTAATAAAAGATGCTCGCTTTTTCCAATGGCTGGAAGAGCAGGCTGACAACCTCATCCATAGAGATGAGGTGGCGATGGAAAATTTAGTTTATTCTTGTGCCTCACTTCATTTACACCATATTGCCTCTGGGGATCCATTTGAAACGGGGTCATCGCGACCCCTAGACTTTGGACATTGGAGTGCTCACAAATTAGAACAGTTAACCCACTTCTCATTGTTGCATGGTGAGGCTGTAGCTATTGGCATTGCCCTTGACACCATATATTCTCAGATTATCGGATGGCTACGGCAAGAAGAAATGTATCGTATCCTATCATTATTAAAAAAGCTTCAATTTAAGCTATATCATTCCTTATTGGAAGAAGCTGCTTTGATGGACGGAATAACGGAATTCAGAGAACATTTAGGCGGCGAGCTCACTATTATGTTACTGAAAGGAATCGGTAAGGGAGAAAACGTACACACAATCAATAAGAATATCGTTAAAGATTGTATCCAGACATTAAAAACCTACGAGATTAACAACAGTAGCAATGCCAAGACCTCATTCGTCTTATGAGAACGCAAATCGGACAACTGACTTTTTGCACCAATATTTTCCCGGGAGAAACCTGGGAGGATCACTTTACCGCACTTAAAGGAAGTATTCCTTCTATTAAACAACATCTTTCACCGGAAAAACCATTTGGAATAGGCCTCAGGTTGTCAAATAAGGCAAGCTTGCAGTTGAGTAAAGTAAAGGCTTTCAGGGAGTTCCGCGAATGGCTCTCCCGTCTTGGTTGTTATGTGTTTACTATAAACGGTTTCCCTTATGGAAATTTCCACCACGCAAAGGTAAAAGACCAAGTTCATGCACCCGATTGGACCACTTATGAGAGATTGCAATACACGCTACGCTTGTTTAAAATCCTTGCAGAATTACTCCCGATAGATATGACAGGAGGTATTTCCACATCCCCTCTGTCATACAAATATTGGTGGGATAATGGGGAGGCGACAACAGATATAACAGATAAATGTACCCGGAACGTAATTCAAGTAGCAAAACAATTGTACCGAATTCATTCACGCACTGGTAAACTGCTTCATTTGGATATTGAGCCGGAAGCAGACGGAATACTTGAAAATGCTAACGAATTTATTGCTTGGTATTTACACCGATTGCTACCTTTGGGAATACCTATTTTACAGAATGACCTTCATTTATCCCATGAGGAAGCAGAGAAGGCTATTAGAAAACATATCCAACTCTGCTACGATGTTTGTCATTTTGCAGTCGAATTCGAAGATTCAAGCAAAGTATTAAAAAGATTGAAAGATTCAGGGATATCTATTGGTAAATTGCAATTGAGTTCGGCGTTGAAGATAAACATACCTATATCTACACAAAGAAGAAAAGACACCTTCAATGAGTTAAGAAAGTTCAACGAGCCTACTTATCTCCACCAAGTAGTAGCAAGGAAAAATGATGGTCAATTCCTGCATTACCCAGACTTATCTGAAGCACTTAAAGATACCAAGGCATCCTATGCCACGGAGTGGAGGTCTCATTTCCATGTGCCGCTATTTATAAAGGAATACGGGCTATTAGGTTCCACTCAAAAAGAAATAATTCAAGCCCTTCGAATACAGGCTAAGGAAAAGTTTACAGATAATATGGAAATAGAAACATACACTTGGGATGTACTGCCAGATAAACTAAAGCTACCGATGGTTGAATCCATTATAAGAGAAATGAAATGGGTAATGAACCAGATTAGGCAACTATGTAAAACCTAAATAATGAACAAAACGGTTGTCATAGATATAGTAGGGTTATCCTCCGCCTTGATAGGGGCGCATACACCTTTTCTAAGAAAATGGTCGTCAGAAAATAATCTTTCTACTATTAATTCAATGTTGCCGGCAGTCACTACGTCGGTACAATCCACTTACCTTACAGGTAAATGGCCTTCAGAGCACGGTATTGTAGGTAATGGTTGGTATGACAGAACTGATTGTGAAATAAAATTTTGGAAACAATCGAATAGGCTGGTACAATCGGAAAAAATATGGGATAAAGCAAAAAAACTTGAGCTTGGTTTTACTTGTGCTAATATGTTCTGGTGGTATAATATGTACTCTTCTGTAGATTTTTCAGTTACTCCCAGGCCCAATTATCTGGCAGATGGAAGGAAAATACCTGATTGTTATTCTCAGCCTGCCGGACTTCGTGATTATTTACAAAAGGAACTGGGACAGTTCCCACTTTTTAATTATTGGGGGCCCGGCGCCAACATAAAATCGAGTCAATGGATCACCAATGCTTCTATGATTGTCGAAGAAAAATATCATCCCACTCTTACATTGATTTATTTACCGCATTTAGATTATTGTTTGCAGAAGTTCGGAAGGGATTTCTCAAAAATATCAAAGGACTTAGGGGAGATAGATTCCATCGTTGAAGGACTCGTTCATTTTTACAAAAATAAAGGGACTGAAATTATTTTATTGTCTGAATATGGAATTACCAATGTATCTAACCCTGTTCATCTTAATCGAGTCTTTAGAGAGAACGGATTGATCGGTATAAGAAATGAACGAGGGTTGGAATTGTTGGACGCTGGTGCAAGTAAGGCTTTTGCGGTAGCGGATCATCAGATTGCACATATTTATATAAACGACAAAAGCTCAGAAACAAGAGTCAGGGAACTATTAGATAAAACCTCCGGAATCGGAGTCATTTTGGATGAAGAGGGGAAAAAAAGATACCACATTGATCATGAAAGGGCTGGAGATATTGTAGTGGTTGCCGATGAAAAAAGTTGGTTCACCTATTATTATTGGATGGATGACAAAAGGGCGCCTGACTTTGCAAGGTTGGTAGCTATTCATCAGAAACCCGGTTATGATCCGGTTGAGATGTTTATGACATCCCGGTTAAGAGCAGCGTATAAGTTAATGAGGAAAGAACTGGGATTTCGTTATCTGATGGATGTGATCCCGTTAGATGCTTCATTACCTAAAGGATCCCACGGTAGAATCAACGTGTCTGAAGAGGACTTGCCGGTACTTATTATATCTCGCAAGAATAATGAGATTAAGAAAAATATTGATGGAGTGGAGGTTTTTAATATTGTATGGAAACAGCTAATGTATTAAGCAATTGACTGATGCCGCTCCATTATGATCTTTTTCTTTAATATTCGTAGTTGTTAATCTGTTTGCCACCTTGAAAAAAGACCTCCCATGAGGTTATTTGAGAAGTTTAATGCGTATATTTTTAAATCTCACGCGTAACTCCCCCTGTCTTTGTCCATCCACCTGTAGAGCGATAAATCCGTGCGGTTCAGGTAAAGTGTCCACAAAAGTAGCGATATGGATTCCATTAATCCAGCTTTCCAAAGTATCACCGGCGTATCTTATGCGGTAGTGATTCCACTTCCCGTTTTTAAATGCGTTTTGATTTCCAAGTTTTTCCATCGGGGTAATTGCCCAATTTCGTCTACGGCAATCATAGACCCTGCCACTCCAAGCCCGGGAAGAAGGGTCTACTTCTATTTGAAGTCCATAAACCTCTCCTTTTTCGTTCAGGTGGCTTCTTACCTGGATCCCTGAATTCAATGGTGAATCAACCTTTACATCCGCCTCTAAGATAAAGTTTTCATAACTCTGATTGGTACAAAGCATGCTATTAACGTTGTTTGGATAGGTGGTTGCAATGATTTGGCCATCTTTTGCTTCAAATTTTGTTTTTCCCTCCAGCTCCGTCCATCCTGAAAGATTCTTTCCGTTAAATAAAGATATCCATCCCTTTCGGAGCTTCTTATTTTTAATTGAATTTTCTGCACTAATGCAAGATAGTGCTGCAACACTAAAAATAAGAAACAGGGAAAGTTTCCCAATAGTCCAATTTATTTTCATTCTATTTTTAGTTTAAAGAGTAAACATTTTTTTTGCATTTTCATATAGTAGTTTGCGCTCTATTCCCTTTGGCATCAGCTTACGGACTAAAGCTATGGTTTGCGCACCGATACAGGCCTCTCCTTCTCCGACCAGGTCGGAACAATCGCTCCCGAACAATAACTTATCCTGATGTCTGGTAAAGAAATCTTTGGTAAAGTCTTCATCTCGCCTAAAAAAGTTAAGTCCTGAGCCGGCAGATAGGTCACCATACATATTCTCATAATCACTTAAATAACGATCTGTAATTCCCCCTTTAATAACCGGCCCATTAGGGTACATCTCCCAGGGATGATCCTGTTGGGCTTTATCCACATTGGCCCACCAGGTTTGTGCATGACCAATAAATTTAGTTTTTGGATATTTCTCCAGCATTTTATAAAAATAAGGGAAGCTATAATTATAAGTCTCATATTGCCAGTGCATGAGTATAGGTACCCCGTATTCCGCCGCCAGGGAATAAAATCTTTGTAACTCCTGAGAATCACAAGAAAGTCCAAACTTAACTTCTGCAATCATTTTTGCTCCCATCTGTAGATATTTTTCCACCTCCTTTACAGCGTCCGGTATGTCAGGAACTTCATTGGCCGCAAATGAAAATTCCTTAGCATGGGCTTGTGCAAAGTCAAAACATGATTTATTGCCACCTGCCTGAGCTTGTAATCCGTTTGAGCGACCATAATGAGTTGACTGGGTGTATTGCACGCTCCCTGCCGGAAGCATAATTGTATGAGTCACCCCCATTGTTTTTTGATGGTGGATCAATTGATCGTCAGTTCGGCCTACGTAAAAGATATGCTGATGAATGTCAATAACAGGATCCATATCTTGTTTGGATTCGTGAGAACTGGAAGACTTACCCGGAAGTATTGATCCTGCAGCTAACGTACCACTCATTGCTAAAAAATCTCGCCTTGAAAAACTGTGATTATGTTCTTTCATCGTTTATATTTTATTAACTTCATATGTTATTAACAGGTGCAAGAGAGACTACCTATCCATTAATGATAAACTATCTCTTTTGTGGACTAAAATTAAAAATTCCATCAATAAAATTATAGGCCTTCCGTCTGGCCCCAAGTGGAAAACTATGAACTGTAAGTGGATGAATCACCTCTATTTCATTTTTAGCATTTAGAAACTTATAAACTCGTGATATCATTTCCATCCCCTTTACAACTCCCACTACGTTAAAATTGTGGTCATAAACCGGTGAATTGGAGAAAAAAGCTCTGGGTGCAATGGCTGCTATTGCTTCATCGAAATCAAATGGAACATTTTCCGGATCAAGGTGGTATTTAGTTCGGAACAATGGCATATACCTTTCCTGCGCCCACGGCCATAAAGTCCCTCCCATTTTTTTTGCTAAAGCTGAATCTCCATCTAAGTAATAATGAAATAGTGTCCAGCCACAACTTGATACAACCACCTTAATCCGAGTATCGAATGCTCCGAGGAATATGGCACTGTGCCCTCCTAGTGAATGGCCAATTACCCCGATCCTGTTTGTATCCACGTCATGTCTGGCAACTAACAAATCCACGCAACGCATATCATCGAAAATACTCTTCATTGTGCCAGATAAATAGCGACTTGTTTTAAAGTTATAGCTTTTAAGTCCGCCCATACTTGGGTAGTCAGGGGCTATTACTATAAAGCCTCGCTCTGCCAGTTCCTTACCGTATGGGCAGTCGTACTCACTTGTCTGGGTATCAACTATTTCCTTACCTTTTATGCCCGTCGGATGCAGGGCTACTATAGCCGGACATTTGTGGAATTTACTAGCCGAATTTGGTATATATAAATAAGCGGGTAGCTGCTCCATTTCCGCCACAGTAAAGATTATAGAATATCTGGTATAATCAATTCCTTTCACACTGCCTTTCATTTTTATGTTCATTGGGGGTAGACCTGCCATGCTTGGCAAAGGTCCCATAACGGACTCCATGCTGTCTAATATCTGCTGCCGTTTTATCTGCCATTCTGCTTTTGTTTTTACAGGTTTCAACTGCCCTGACTGATTTATATACGAGAGTAACCTGTGATCTCTGGGAAGGGATGCGAACGCGCACAATAAAGAGATCACTGTCAAAGCCAGAGTGAATATGACTTTTCTATCTTTATAGTCTTCCATTTGTTTATACCATTTTGTTATCTGATCACATTTCTCTAATTACTGGTGTACCCGGATTAACAGCTTTTATAGGAAGTTCCACTATCTTCTAATCTCCAATATTTATGGTCTGAACATAGATAGGCAAACAGTCTATTATAATATATCATTGTTGTCCGACAAAAATCGGGTTAAAAACTCCTGTATCCCTATACTGTTAAGAGTTACAGCTTAAAAATCCATTGTTTCAAATCCGGGGGAGTTCCCGCTATCTTTATTACGGT
>SCQT01000113.1 GCA_004322015.1 Chitinophagaceae bacterium | reverse complement strand
GTTGTTAACAGGGAACAGCAGGAATCAAATGACAAGAAATAGCGGGGAAGGTCATAGCAAGTAATAAATTTCCCGCATATACGGGATAAGTTCTTTGAACTTGCCTGCGGCAGGCAGGAACGACAGGTGGTTTTTCCCACGAGGCCACGAAACCACAAAGCACGCAAAAAAGCTTAGTGGACTTTGTGCCTTGGTGGGAAATTTTATATAAACTTAAATAATTCATCCCCAATGTGTTATGATAGATGTCATTAGCAGTCCTATCGGAACGACATTTTGATGACCATTGAATAATGAAACAACATCATTGGGTTCTACTAAAAATGTCATATTGTCCTATTCATTTTTCAATATACGTCATATTGACATATAACTAAATCGAAAACCTGCATTTAAGGCATAAAAAAACGGCTGGTATTTGGTTTGAAGGTAAAAGGGAAATTAAAAATTGATATTAACCTTAAAAAACGGAGGACAACATGAAACTCGTAAGAACCAATGACAACGTTGCCGCACTGAGGCCTTTCGGCGCTTTAGTGGACGATTTTATTAACGGCCCTTTAGGCAAATGGATTGATGATGATCTGCGCAAATCAAATCTTTTTAATGCATTCCCCCCTGTGAACATCAGGGAAACTAAGGATGCCTATGAATTGGATTTAGTAGCGCCGGGGTTGGAGAAAACAGATTTCAAAATTAACCTGGAAGGTAATACCCTGTTTATTGCTTTTGAACAAAAGGAAGAAAAGAAAGATGAAAGTGAAAAGCATATTCGCAAAGAATACAGCTACCGCTCCTTTAAACGCGCCTTCAGCGTGGATGACGATATTGATACGTCGAGGATTGATGCCAAATATGAAAATGGCATACTGAAAGTGTCGCTGCTGAAAAAAGAAGAAACTGTTCAACAGAACAAAGAAATTTCGGTTAATTAAACCTTTTGTTTGCCCCAAACTTGATGAATAACCGGCTCATTCCTGGGCCGGTTTTTTTATTAAATAAACCCTTTATTCCCGAAAAGTCTATCTTTGTCGGGCGATACCAAATTACTATCCGAATATTCAGTGCGTACACCGAATCTCAAAAAAGTCACCTTTGCCGGTATGATAGTTGCCTTGGGCGTCGTTTACGGCGATTTGGGAACCTCACCTCTTTATACTTTTGATGCGATTACCCGGGGCAAGCCGATTACCGATTTACTGATCTTAGGAGGGGTATCCTGTATCATCTGGACACTCACCATGCAAACGACGGTGAAATATGTCTTTATAACCCTCCGTGCGGATAACAAAGGTGAAGGGGGGGTATTTTCTCTGTATGCCCTGATCAGACGGCACGCCAAATGGATGGTTTTCTTTGCGATGGCAGGAGGCGCTGCCATGCTGGCTGATGGATTGATCACACCGCCTATCACCGTTACCTCCGCTATTGAAGGTCTGAACCTGCCGCATGATATGACCTTGAAGATCGTGCTGATAATTCTGATTGGATTATTTATTCTCCAGCAGTTCGGAACTAATTTCATCGGAAAATATTTTGGCCCTATCATGACGATTTGGTTCCTGATGATGGCAGCCGTGGGGTTATCCCATATTTCCGACAACTGGTCTATCGTTTTTGCACTTAACCCATATTATGCGATCAAGCTGTTGGCTACTTATCCCCAGGGCTTTCTGATCCTTGGCGCTGTTTTCCTCTGTACCACAGGCGCCGAAGCGCTGTATGCAGACCTGGGCCATTGCGGGCGTGGCAATATACGCATGTCATGGATTTATGTAAAAGTGTGTCTTATCTTAAGTTATATGGGACAGGGAGCCTGGTTAATGCAGCATCAGGGTGAAATACTTCCGGCCGACACTAAGATATTCTTTGCCATCATGCCGGCCTGGTTTGTCCCTATCGGCATTGTGATAGCCACGATGGCGGCTATTATTGCCAGCCAGTCTATTATTTCCGGCTCCTTTACCCTGATAAGTGAAGCCATCAAACTGAATCTGTGGCCCAAGATGAAAATCAATTATCCAACGGAGGAAAGGGGACAACTTTATATACCGGGTGTCAATTGGATACTTGGAGTAGGTTGTGTGATCGTGGTTTTATTTTTCGGAGGTGAATCTAAAAATATGGAAGCGGCTTACGGATTGTCTATCACAATTGCGATGATCATGACCTCCTGCCTGCTCATTTATTATCTCATGATGAGGCGGGTGAAAAAAATATTTATTGCCCTCTATCTGGTGATCTATCTTACCATCGAATTTTCATTCCTCTTCGCTAACATGGATAAATTTCCGCATGGCGGATATGTCACGATTGTAATAGCAGGGGCTATATTCCTTGTGAATTATGTCTGGTACCAGTCACGAAAGATCAGGAACCGGTATGTGGAATTTGTAAAAATAGGCGATTATCTTCCCCAGTTGCAGGAACTCAGTAATGACAACAGTATTCCCAAGTATTCTACTCATCTCGTTTACCTGACCAGCGCCAACAATCCCAAAGAAATTGAACATAAGATCATTTATTCCATTTTCAATAAAAAACCCAAGCGTGCCGACCTGTATTGGTTTATCCATGTGGACGTAGTGGATGAGCCGTACCGTTGTGATTATATTGTGGAAACGCTTATCCCTAATGAAGTCATTCGCATTGAATTCAGACTGGGATTCAGGGTAGAGCAACGGATCAATCTGATGTTTCGCAAGGTGGTCGAAGATATGGTGAAACGGAAGGAAGTGAATATACTGAGCCGCTATGAATCACTCAGCAAGAATAATGTGGTCGGAGATTTTAGGTTTATTGTGATGGAAAAATTCCTGTCGCATGATAACGATCTGCCTTTCTGGGAGAGGTACATCATGAGAGGATACTTCCTGTTGAAAAAACTGGGCCTGTCAGAAGAAAAAGGTTTTGGCCTGGATTCCAGCTTTGTAACTATTGAACAATTCCCGCTCATCATAGCCCCCGTGTCGGATTTGAACCTGAGAAGGGTGTATGATTGATCTGTTTAAAGTGGAATAACTTCCTGTACAATTAAGTAATTAAAATAATTCTCCCGGTTTAGGCCCGGCAGATGTCGCAGCGTCATCATCGGAAGGCGCTGACCCCTCGCTGGGTATCACCTCTAAACTCATCAGGTTTTCACTTGTCAGCTTATTACCTACAGCTTTCCATCCGGCCACTTCCACGATGGAGGCCAGATCCACCTCCTGTTTTTTCGCATCCGATTTCTTTTTACCTGTGATCATAACAGCTCTGGGATGCGGATCTGTCGTAGCTAATTCAAGACGATTGCGGCTGCCTTCTTTGATAAAAAGAAATGGCTGATTGAGTGTTTGTGTTTCGATATGGAAACGTTTTACATTGTACTGTTCCTTATCGGCATCATAATAAACGGCGGTGATCACTTTGGCAGGATCAAATTTTTCGATCAGTGCCAGGTTATCTATATCATAGCGGTTACTTAATTCGTAATGGGTCATTTCATACGAGCCATTGTTATAAAAAGCAATGATACGGTCATCATTTTCAAAACTGCCGATAAAGGTGCCGCGTTCATCTGTATTCAACCTGCCGGTAGTATCGTCGTACCATATTTTAATCGCGCTCAGGGTAGTTACTCCCTGCTCTTTTAGTTTAATTTGCTTCACCGGATAATGTGTGACCTGGTTTCCTCCGGATCCCCTTCCTTTGATTGCCAGGGTCTCAAAATAAAAATCAAAGTTTTTGATCTTTGCCCTGCTGGTCGGACTTAGAGTTACGGCTACTACTTCCGCTTCACCGTTCGGATTGGCAGTGAAATAATGCACCCGGGATCTTTCACTCCCTTTGGTCAGATCATATTCTTTATCACGGGTGACACCGGTCACATTGAACCGTTTGGCGTAACTGATGCCTGTTTTCCCATCCACATAGATCATATTATACGTAGTACGCTCATCGCCTTTTTTGAAAACAGCCGCGTGAATAATATTCTTGCCGATAAAAACTTTATCTGCCACTTTTACCACTTTCATTTTCCCTTCCCTTGTAAACACAATGATGTCATCCAGATCGGAACATTCACCGACGAATTCATCTTTCTTTAATCCCGTCCCTATAAATCCTTCTGCTGCATTCATGTACAATTTAGTATTGGCAATAGCCACCTGTTGTGCCTGAATCGTTTCGAAATTGCGGATCTCTGTTCTCCGTTCCCGGTCCTTCCCGTATTTCTTCAACAGGTTTTCATAATAAGTGACCGTATAATCCACTAAATGCTCCAGATCATATTTCACCTGTTCCATATCTTCTTCCACGCCTTTGATATGTTCGTTTGCACGGAAACTGTCATATTTGGAAATACGTTTGATTTTAATTTCAGTAAGCCTGGTGATGTCTTCCGTGGTGATCTCTCTTCTGAACAGTTTCTTATAGGGTTTCAGGCCTTTATCAATAGCGGCTATCACCCCTTCCCAGGTCGTTTCTTCCTCAATATTGCGATAGATCCTCTTTTCGATGAATATTTTCTCAAGAGATGAATAGTGCCAGTCTTCCTGCAATTCATGCAGCTTGATTTCCAATTCCCTTCTCAGCAGATCTTTGGTATTATCGGCGGATAATTTTAACAGGTCATGGACGGAAATAAAATGGGGTTTATCTTTTATGATCACACAGGCATTGGGAGAAATGGATACTTCACAGTCGGTAAAGGCATAGAGCGCATCCACTGTGACATCGGGGGAAACGCCTGCGGGCAGTTGAACTTCAATCTCGACCTCTTTGGCAGTGTTATCCACCACTTTTTTGATCTTTATCTTTCCGCTGTCATTGGCCTTCACAATAGAATCCATGAGCTGCAGCGTGGTAACTCCGAAAGGCACATCTTTGATCAGCAGGATTTTTTTATCCTTCACTTCAATGTGCGCCCTTACCCGTACTTTCCCCCCTCTCTTTCCATCATTATAATTGCTCACGTCAATCATTCCGCCGGTGGCAAAATCAGGATACAGTTCAAATTTTTTATTGCGTAAATATTTAATGGAAGCTTCAATCAATTCGCAGAAATTATGCGGTAGTATTTTAGTGGCGAGTCCGACTGCAATCCCATCGGCGCCCTGCGCAAGTAACAATGGAAATTTCATAGGCAGCGTCAGCGGTTCATTTTTCCTTCCGTCGTAACTTAACTGCCAAATAGTAGTTTTCGGATTAAAGGCGACTTCCAATGCGAACCTGGATAAGCGGGCTTCGATATACCGTGATGCAGCCGCTTCATCGCCTGTCCTGACATCTCCCCAGTTTCCCTGGGTATCAATCAGCAGATCCTTTTGACCCAGATTGACCAGGGCGTCGCCGATGGATGCATCACCGTGCGGATGATATTGCATCGTCTGCCCGATGATATTGGCCACTTTATTATAACGTCCGTCATCCATTTCTTTCATGGCGTGCAGGATACGGCGCTGCACAGGCTTCAACCCGTCATCGCCCGCCGGCACGGCACGATCCAATATCACATAGGAAGCATAATCCAAAAACCAGCCGTCATACAGATCTTTAATTCCTGAACGGTTTTGTAATTGGTCGCCCTGACTGATGCTGTTTTCCATGCAAAATCTTTATACTAAATAAATAGTTCTTTTATATTCTTATTGAAAAAATCAAAGTTTCAAAATCATTCATGCTCAATGCTTAACGCTCAATGCTTAACGCTCAAAGCTCAACGCTTAAAGCTCAACGCTTAAAGCTTAATGCCCGGTCTATATTCAATATTCAATGCTCAACAATCAACAATCAAACAATGAACAATGAACAATAAACAATGAACAATGAACAATGAACAATAAACAATAAACAATAAACAATAAACAATAAACAATAAAATCATAAACAACAAACCATCACTCCCCATATTCCACCCTTACCGAATCCCGTTGCACATCTTCTAACGAATTCATCTCCCAGAAAGAACAATCGGAAATGGGAACTAATTCATGCCATATATTCACGGGTATGGTCACTTTAGAAGGGGAGGTTACTTTTATTTCTTTGACGTCCTTTTCATCCAGTTGTCTCCATCTGATGAAGGCTTCTCCGCTCAGCAGATACAGGATCTCAGGATCCTTGTTCTTTGATCTTCCGGTATGATAATGCCTGCCGCTGCTGCTTCCTGCTTTCCTGTAAGCCAGGATGTAACCGCCGGTACGGTCATTCTCTATCCTGAAGGTAGAACCGCGCTCGTCCTGATTGATCAGGGATAGAGGAGATACCTCTATAGGGCACTTATCCGTTATTTGATGGCTCATTTTTTTCTTCTGTTATATTGTCAATCTGTTCGTTTCCTGCCACTTTGACTTCGCTATCTCTCCAGTCTCTGAAATCTCCCTTCACAATTAATGTTCCGTTTTCAGTCAACAGCTTTAATCTTGAATAAAGGAACAGCGAATTGGCATGATCTTTCCCTTTCTGCTGAACCTGGCCGACTAACCGCCACCCTTTTATAAAATCCAGCCGGCAACGGTTAACAAGCTCTTTATCAAAATAATCATCCGGTTGACTGCTGATCTTTTTTCCTCCTTCTAAAATGCGAATGGAAGCATTCTCTTCTTTCAGCCTGTTCCATTCTTCACCGTCCACTTCCACTTCGGCAGTAGTGATTTCCCGCGCCAGTTTTCTTGCTTTCAGGAATTCCTTTGGCAGGATTTCACCAAGCTGCACCGGATAAAAAATACCGCCTTTGTCATTGATAAATGGAAGATTATTCAGGTAAATGAGATGTACTCTTCCTGAGAAATCAGATAAAAGATGGAGCAAATGATAATACCCGCAGACATCCCGTGCATTTTGTGCAGCCCAGATCCATATCTCATTATTTTCATCTTCGCGCATGCGCTGGCAAACATCCTGTAGCAATTCATGGTCATGTCTAAGAGACGGATATCCTTCGGGTGCGCTTAATGAATTCCACCACGATTGCCTCGAACCGGTTTCTTCTTCCGAAATAGAATCTTTTAACGGACCAAAAGCCATATCATCTTCTAACAGGATAATTTCTCCCGCAATAATATCATCCAGGGTAAAACTTTGCTTCAGGTTCTCCGCGCCTGCTTTATCAAATGCAATGTGAATCAGATTTTCCAAGATATATCAATTAATACATGAAGTAATTACAAAATCTCAAATTTCTTAACAAAACGGCATTGAATACCCAATCACCCAATCACCCAATCACTCCATCACTCCATCACCCAATCACTCCATCACTCGATCACTGCATCACCCCATCACCCCATCACCCCATCACCCCACTCTCTTCCACCAGATCTTTTTCCACCCTCAGGCTCTCTATAATAAACTGTTGTCTTTCCGGTGTATTTTTTCCCATATAATAGGCTAAGATATTCGGAATGCTGACGTCCTTCTTGATCTGGATGGGTTGTAAGCGGATATCATCCCCGATGAATGTGCCGAATTCCTGCGGAGATATCTCTCCCAGTCCTTTAAAACGGGTGATCTCCGGCTTACCTTTTAACTTTTCTATGGCTGCCTGCTTTTCGGCTTCATCATAGCAATAAATGGTTTCCTGCTTATTACGCACTCTGAACAAGGGCGTTTCCAATATATATACATGCCCCCCCCTCACCAGATCCGGAAAGAACTGCAGGAAAAAAGTCAGCATCAGTAAACGGATATGCATGCCGTCCACATCTGCATCGGTGGCTATGACAATATTATTATAACGTAACCCCTCCAGACCTTCTTCAATGTTCAGGGCATGTTGCAATAAATTAAACTCTTCGTTTTCGTAAACTATCCGCTTCTTCAGACCATAGCAATTTAACGGTTTGCCGCGCAGGCTGAAGACCGCCTGAGTTTCCACATCGCGTGATTTGGTGATGGAACCGCTGGCAGAATCCCCTTCTGTGATGAATAAGGTAGTCTTTAATTTTTTCTCCTCGATCTCATTCTGGCTTTTCTTATCCGTATTTTCATCATTCAGGTGAAAACGGCAGTCTCGTAATTTCCGGTTGTGAAGATTCGCTTTCTTAGCCCGCTCATTTGCCAGCTTTTTAATGCCGGCCATGTCTTTCCGTTCCCGTTCGCTTTGTTCAATTCTTTTTTTCAGTGCATCCGCTATGGAGGCATTTTTATGCAAAAAATCATCCAGGGCTTTTGCCAGGAAGTCTCCTATAAAATTTTTCATGGATGGTCCGCCTTCATACATATACTGCGAACCTAATTTGGTTTTTGTCTGAGACTCAAAAACCGGTTCCTGTACGCGGATGGAAATAGCCGCACATATCGAAGAACGGATATCAGTGGCATCATAATCTTTCTTATAAAAATCCCGGATGGTTTTTACATATCCTTCTTTGAAAGCGGAAAGATGTGTTCCGTTCTGGGTAGTATGCTGGCCGTTGACAAAAGTATAATAATCTTCCCCGTATTCATCGGTATGCGTGATGGCCAGTTCAATATCCTCGCCCTTCAGATGGATGATGGGATAACGGATCTCTTCTTCGTTCACGTTATTGCTTAACAGATCGAGCAACCCGTTTTTAGACTGAAATCTTTTACCGTTAAAATGAATGATCAGTCCTGCATTCAGGTAACAATAATTCCATAACTGTTTCTCCAGATATTCAGGGAGAAAACGAAAATTTTTGAACACCTGTTTGTCGGGAATGAAAGTAATAATGGTTCCGTTCGCTTCATCCGTTTTGGTTTCTTTGGAATGATTGGTCAGCAACCCGCGTTCAAATTCCGCTATTTTGGTTTTTCCTTCACGGATAGATTGCACTTTAAAATAAGACGACAGGGCATTCACTGCTTTGGTGCCCACGCCATTTAATCCCACTGATTTCTGAAAGACCTTGCTGTCATATTTTGCGCCCGTATTGATCTTGCTTACGACATCCACCACTTTTCCCAAAGGGATGCCGCGGCCGTAATCGCGGACGGTCACGCCGTGTTCGGTAATGGAAATATCCACCTGTTTGCCGAATCCCATGGTATATTCATCAATGGCATTATCAATCACTTCCTTCAGCAATACATAAATGCCATCGTCAGGACTGCTGCCGTCACCCAACTTGCCGATGTACATGCCGGGGCGAAGCCGGATATGTTCTTTCCAGTCTAACGAAACAATAGACGACTCATCGTAAGCCGCAAAAAGGTCTTTTTCTTCTGATTTAGCCATTTAACTGTCCTTTTTTACTAAAACTTTTAGCAATCACTGGCGCAAAAATAAGTTTTTAAAGAAATTTTCCCAATCGAAGTTATTCACGAAGGTGGGATAACTTAAATCCCCAATCCCAATACTCAAATTTCAAATAAACTCCAATGACTTAAATTCTCAAATTCCAAACCGGCCTGAGCGGCAGTCAGGCAATTACTCTTTGAGACTTGTTTTGAATATCGAAATTCGGATATCACCTGCGGGCCGGCAAAGACAAGTTTGTTTTTTGTTATTTGTATTTTGGAACCTCTCCCAAAATTTCAAAACATCCTCCGGCTCAAATATCACTCCAGCATATGTAAAATATAAACGTTTAACACTTAGCTAAATAGGCATGAACAAACCCGAAACCCGAAACCCCAAACCCGAAACCCCAAACCCCAAACCCGAAACCCGAAACCCCAAACCCCAAACCCCAAACCCGAAACCCCAAACCCCAAACCCCAAACCCGAAACCCCAAACCCCAAACAATCATACCATCCTCTTTAGTTTCTCCAGCACATAATACACAGCCGGACAAATGGTGGAATTGTTGTAGGTAGTATTCGGACGCTTAATAAATTCATGACTGTCGGTATAAGGATAGTTTTTGCAATCGCCCGGGCGCACTTCATAAATACTGCAGAAATTATCAGAACCAAGAAAAGGGCAGGGGCTGCTCTTTACGACATAATCACCCTCTTCGTCCAACCGTAAATAAGTTTCTATAAAAACAGATTCTTTCATTCCCAAATGCCTGGAAATGCGTTTGATGTCGGGAGTCTTAAATCGCGGACTGATGGTTTTGCAACAGTGGGCACATTGCAGGCAGTCAATATGCGAAAAAGCTTCCTCATGTAACGCGGGTAAAAACTTTTCCACCCCCTTACCTTTTTTATGCTGCAGCTTTTGCAAAAATTGCTTGTTTTCCTTTTGCTTTTTCAGCGCTTTAGTTTGCCAGTCATTCAGCAGATCATCCATACGGCAAAGGTATCTATTATCTGCTGATCACCTGCTTTTAGGGTGCATACCAAAATGACGCAAAGTAGTAAATTTGGGTAACTAAACCCATTAATGATGACAGAAGAACAATATATTGAGCTATGCCGGTCGAAGTACCAGGAACTCAACAAGCTAAACAATTTGAAAGATTTTTACGAGTATGAGAAGCGATTTGATAATATCATGATTGAGTTAAGTCGGGAGTTGTTAGAAAGTAACCTTAGTGAGGTACCCGCCG
>SCQT01000112.1 GCA_004322015.1 Chitinophagaceae bacterium | reverse complement strand
TTTAACCAGGTAAACCCCAGTCAGAGTAATACGATGCCTAAACTGGACAATCCATTCTTCTTCTTCACTGCAGGTATTGCTATGATACTTTAAGGGAGAGGGTATAGAATGAAGGCTTTGGATCATGCCTTATGTCTTTGTATTGCAAGATTTCCTGCTAATACACGGGAAAAAAATTTTAAAGTGATGTTAAACTTTTCTTTTCCGGGGGAGTCTTACATATATCCGGATAAAAAAGAAAGTAAAATCCTATGTAAGGCAACAGATATTGGTACGATTAGTCTGCATAAATAAAATGATTGTTTTATGAAAACCCGAAAATACAGTCTTCTTTTTGTCCGGCAGGAAGGCTGTATTTTCAAACCCTTTATTTAAGATTATTTTATCGTTATTTCATTTTAAAATTAATTTTTTTTGGTAAATAATATTCTCAATTCATCATCCGTTATTATTGCGATGTGATCAGGCATGTTTTTTGTGCCTATTCTTGAGCCTATTTTTTACCTCCGTTATGGTGTTATTCCCCCTTTTTACAAATAATTGATCTATTATTAATAATTAAACAATCAACTATGAAGAACCATCTTACAAAGTGGTTAAGCGGTACTATGGTGGTCCTGCTGCTTGCCACTTTTTTTGCCTGCAACAAAAGCCCTTTCAGCTCGAACCAGCCCGGACCCAACCAAAACAGGGTCAGCGTTTACCTGACAGATGGCCCCGGATTTTTTGATAAAGTATTGGTAAATATCCAGAGCATTGCGATTAAAATTGATACGGGTCAAAGCTGGTGGGGTAAAAAAGACAGTGATAATTCTCAAAATAGTCAGGGCGATAATGAGAATGAGGGAAATGATCATCATGAATGGCGGAATAATTGGGGTAATCACGATGAAGAAGACCACGGAGCTGTCTGGGATACCCTGAAAATTAAGCCCGGTGTGTATGATCTCTTGAACTTTGCCAACGGAGCTGATACGCTTCTTACGAGTTCCAATGTACCCAAAGGACGTATTATCGCATTTAAATTGACTTTAGGAACCACCGGCAATATGTTGGTAAAAGACAGCGTTTCCTATCCTTTGAACTTATTGCCGGAGTGGAACACGGTGTATGTACGTGTGTTTGGGAATAATTTTGAGGATGTCGCTTCCAATCATTACAAGATCTGGATTGATTTTGACGCAGGCCGTTCTGTTATCAAAGTATTTAACGGCGAGTTCTATTTACGTCCGGTGTTACGTGCCTTTGCCGTCAGCAACACGGGCAGCATAGATGGGAATATCCAGCCTTATGATGCATATCCTGTGATCAGCGTTTACAACAGCAGCGACACCTTATATGCTATGCCGGGAGATCATGGTATGTTCATGGTAAGAGGGCTTCCCGCCGGTACATACAGCGTATTCATCAATGCTTCTAACAACGGATATAAGGACACCACGATCACGAATGTGTCAGTGACAGCAGGGCAAATTGTGCATCTGGGTTCAATAACCTTGCATAAATAAAGATCCTGATATTGAGCATTGATTATTATAATTGTCAATGCTCAATATTTAATAATTAACTGAATTTTTAATTTGAAAGTTTTCATTAGGGGTATTGTTTTCCGGCTTTCCGCATTCTCCTGTGCGGAAAGCCTTTTTTCTTTCTGCCTAACCAGCGCCTGACGCTGTTTTTATAAATAAGGTATGGCTCTCCGAATGCATGCGTCAGATAATATTCTTCTCTTCGGATAACATACGTCTGAAGAATAAAAATAAAGAGAGGAGTTAATATAACTGTCCACCCGTTTTCTATAATAAAAGCCAACCCTATGTACAGGCTCACTAACCCTGCATACATGGGGTTTCTGCTGATAGTGTAAATGCCTGAAGTTTGCAAAGAACTGGCCGGCTTAAATGTTTCTACTGTGTTCTTCGTTTTAAAAAAACGAAATACACCTGAACCTCCAAAAAACATAGCCGCTCCGATAAATATCCAGCCGGTAATCCTGATAAAAATATTATGAAAATGATCCCGTGAAACAGGAAAATGCGATTGTATGCCTAATGAAAATAGAAAAATGATAATACCGATAAGTGGTGGTGGAATATAGACTGCGGCGTGCTTAGGGGAAGATTTCATAATGGAGAGTTTTTCCCGTTGATTAATTTTTAAAATTACCCCTTTTATCTCACAAGTATTATCATTACTTTTATTCCCCCTTACACATTGATGCAATTTTAGTTAATACCTTGAATTTTGCTCCTCACAGGATAGGATCATTTTTTATAATCTTAAAAAGCAATTCATCATGAGAAAAATTTTCTTTTTGATTTTATGTTCTTTTATCGGGATCAGCAGCTTTGCACAAAGTAATCCTGATGATGCCGTCGTACATATTGTGCCCGAACCGGTATCTGTAAAAACTGTGAACGGACACTTTCAATTAAAACGCGACACAAAGATCATTGCGGCAAATGGCCAGATTAAGGATATAGCCGCTGTGTTGGCTCGTTTACTTGATGCCCCTACTGGCTATCATCTGGCAGTAAAAAATGGCAATAACGTGCATGAAAAAAATGCCATTATATTGATATTGAATAAGACGCCCGATAGCCAAATCGGAGAGGAAGGTTATACGCTGCAGGTTTCTCCTGAACGGGTTGTGATTGCTGCTAACAAACCGCAAGGTATTTTTTACGGCATGCAATCCTTATTACAATTGTTGCCGCCGGATATTGAAAGCAAAACAGCAGTTCATAATGAAAGATGGGATGTTCCCTGTGTGAATATTTTGGATTATCCTCGTTTCGGGTGGCGCGGGCTGATGCTGGATGTAAGCCGTCATTTCTTTACGGTGAAGGAGGTGGAAGAATATATCAATGAAATGGCGAAGTATAAATTCAATGTCTTTCATTGGCATTTGACGGATGATGAAGGCTGGCGTATTCAGATAAAAGGATTACCCGGGTTGACTGATGTTGGAGCCTGGCGTGTAAAACGGACAGGAAGATGGGGTACCTTTGAAGCGCCTCAACCCGGAGAAAAAGCAACAGACGGCGGCTTTTATACACAGCAGGAAATTAAAGACGTGATTACGTATGCTGAAAAACGCTTTATCACTATCTTACCGGAAATTGACGTTCCTGCACACAGCCTGGCGCTCATTGCAGCTTATCCCAATCTTTCCTCTACGCAAATGCCTTATCCGGTTTGGCCACAGTCTCCCCCCCGTACTGTTGACAATGTATTGGATGTAGCCAACGATTCTACCTGGCTGATTTTGGATAAAATATTTACGCAGGTAGCCGAACTATTTCCCTGTCCGTATATTCATGTGGGTGGTGATGAAGCCAACAGAAGTTTCTGGATGAAAGATTCGGCCGATGTAGCATTGATGAGAAGAGAAGGATTAACTACGCCGGCGCAATTGCAAAGCTATTTTGAAAAGAAGTTGGAGAAGATCATTGTATCCAAAGGTAAAAAAATGATCGGTTGGGATGAGATCGTGGAAGGTGGTATAGCTCCTGAAGCTACAGTGATGAGCTGGCGCGGCATGCAGGGTGGAATTGAAGCGGCCAAAGCAGGACATAATGTGATCATGACTCCCTGGGGCGATGCGTATTTGGATTTGTACCAGGGCGATCCGTTGGCAGAACCGCCCACATACGGGAAATTATTACTAAAGACTTCTTACACATGGGACCCCGTGCCCGATAGCGTAGATCCAAAATTGATCTTAGGCGGACAAGGAAACCTGTGGTCGGAATCTGTTCCCAACTTCCGTCATGCGGAATATATGACCTGGCCCCGTGCAATGGCCTTATCGGAAGTATTCTGGTCGCCGAAAGATAAGCGCAATTGGGATGATTTTCTCACCAGAGAACAATACCGTTTTAAATACATGGATGTGGCACAGGTGAAATATGCAAAAAGTCAATATGATCCTGTTATTACGGGTGTGAAAGGTCCGGATGATTCTTTGGAAGTCAAAATTACTACGCAGATGCCGGGATTGGACATTTACTACCGTTTTGATGAAACCAATCCCGATAACTTTTCACCCAAATACGACGGTTCGCCCTTGCAAATTCCAAAAGGAGCTTCGATGATTAAAGTGATTTCTTACCTGAACGGAAAACCGGCGGGTGATCAGATCAATTGCCCGTTGAGTGAAGTGGCAAAGCGGATGGAGAAATAATGATTGGGCGATATCTGATTGGATGAAGATCATGCCATTTAGCGGGAGTTTTTGAACTAATTGGGGGTTGCTCAATAACTCAAAGCATATACTCTGTGAGCATTTTGGAAGGATTCTGATTATTTACCTGTATAAGTTTTGATAAGAGTTTACCAAAAACCTTGCATCTGATTATATAGAAAAAAGTTTTGAATACAAGTTCTTAGAAGAGATTGGATTAAAAGAGCCGTTTTTATAGGATAGGATCAATGTTATTAACTTGAATCTTTTGTAA
>SCQT01000111.1 GCA_004322015.1 Chitinophagaceae bacterium | reverse complement strand
CCTTCCTCATCCACCGGGGTAAATTTCAGAGTATTGTCTTTGCGGCTTATGCGACCGGGATTAAAAAGGTAGTAAGATTTTTTCATGGAGTGATGGAGCGATTGGGTGATTGAGTGATTGAGTGATTGGGCGATTGGGTGGTTTAGTGATTGAATGAAAGTTTCTTTTTGTAGGCTGACATAACCTTTAATATTTCAAGTGCTTCCTTGTATATTTCTCTCATTTCTTTTTCTAATATGAATTTGCCTTCAACTAATAATTCTATCCAAAATAAGGTTTCATCCGCTTCTTCGACGACAATGCATAATTTGGCAAATACTTCTTTATTTGATCTTGCCCTGCATACCGCTCGAAAATTTGCGGCTACAGAAGTAGTTGATCTTAACAGTTGTTTCCGGATAACTCCTAATGCATCTGAATATGCCATGCCTGAGGTTATTTTAATAACCGAAAGAGCAAGCCCCTTAGTTCGGTTACGAAATAATTCATTAAAATCTTCCTGTTTCATATACAAAGGGTTTAATTCCTGAACAAGTTATGAAAAATTCCCCTCACTCCCTCACAAAATCACTCCATCACCTCATCACAAAATCACTGCATCACCCCCTCACCCCCTCACTCAATCACCCCATCACAAAATAGCCTCATCACTTCATCATTCCCCCACATAACAAAACTCATAATACGAACACGATTTACATATCTTACTATGGATCACCGGCGGACATTCAGGGTTCTCAATGATTTTCCCGATCTCAGTGACGCATTGTTGTAATTCCGTAATATCCTTTCCCGATAATTCAACCGTTTCTGTTTTCCGCAATTTAGGATATTCGATGATTCCTTTTACATCCTGAATCCCGCTTAATTGAAATAACCAGATATAATATTTCACCTGCCATTGGTGCGCTGTTTCTACTTTGTCGCTCTTTTTAATCTCATGAATGATCTTGTTTTTGCTGTCATAAAAATCAACCCTGCCGAAGAGTTCAATATTATTATAAGTTGCAGACAGCATCATTTCCTGGCGATTCTGCGGTCGTTGTTCGTAGCTGTTTTCATGAAGCAGTTTCCCTTCATAAACTATGTCCGAGGTGTGTTCCATGTTGATGCCATTGGAAAACAGCCACAGTTTGCGATGACAGACGAAATAATAGTTGATATGGGTGGCGGTGATGTTCACTTTCTGGTTATGTTTATTAGTAAAGCATTCCAAACAGCCAAAGAGGGATTTTATTTTTTATTCCTTCTTCAATACTATCTGCTGCGATATAAGCCAACGGGATCCCTTTAATTTGCCGGTCTGTTTTGTCAGCTCCTCCAATTTCAAAGGTCAACTGATCATCCACAAAAAAATCATTGAATTTAGAAGATGTCGTTTTTCAATAAATCAGTTAGCTCCACCGGCTTAAAATTTTTGCCTTATCCAAAATTTAATGAATCCCTAAAGGGAGCTTCCAGTTAATATTCCCAAAGAGATACCGGTAAAAGGTAGTTTTTATATCTTTTACTCTTTTCTCTGATAATTTCGATAACCGATCCATACTGCTTTCTTGAATTTACAACTTATAATAATGCTTTTTATAAAAAGCAGGTATAAGGAATGTTTCCTATATAAAGCAAAACTAACTGTAAAAAGCAACTCAAATTTCTGGCCATTCAATAAATTTATCTTTTAAAAAGCATTCCTATCTGTCCGTCTTATTATAAAATTCCCGACAACTGCAGTATTCCCCCCATTGGCAATCGGGTGCATAACCCGTACAAAAGTCCAGGTGCACAGATCCGGAGTTCACTGGTGCCACTCTTTCTTCCAGGATATTGTTTCTTAAAAATTTGTACCTGGCATCGGTAGGCATATTCTCGGGGTAGTCTATATGAATATTCCAGGTCTTGAGCATCCGGTCAAAAGCCTTGACCACCGAATTCATTTCCTCCTGTGATAGTTGTTCCCCCGGCGGAAAGTTTTCTTTTTGCAATCCGGTAAAGTAAGAAAGAGCTTGCTCGCCGACGCCGCTTACCCATTGTTCTATGGCTTCCATTTCTTCTTCAAAAGAAGCGGGGTCAGGAATTTCTGCCTTATTCTTTCCGGTTCTTTCTGCATCTTTAATATCGGAAAGGAGGTGGGGAAGGTAGGGGTGCATAGCTCTCAGGTTTTAAGATTAAAAAAATATCGGATCCTATTTCTGGTTCAATTTAAAAAAAGTGATAAACAAGTTTCGTTTCAGATAATTCCAGACCTCTTCCATACGCTTAATGGCAGCTCTATTATTCCATCATAAGCCAGATAATTGCCAATGACGTATTCATCCCTGAAATTGTGCCGGCAGTATTTACCTTTTTCGATAATGTTTATAAATTCACGATTACTCATACTTTCAAGTGTCAAATGAAGGCCGGAGATTTTTAAATCTTTGTTATTTAAAAGCTCCTGATAAGTGAAAATATCAATTTCGTTCTCATCCATAAAATGGATAAGTTTTTGTTCATCCTTACTTATTTTTATCTTATTTATCATCTTTTATTATAGTATTCCATTGCAAAAAATAATAGAAATAATATAATAAAAGATGATTACTATGACAATTTATAAAAACTAAAAGATTTTGATGAACTTATATTTTCCAGAGGTAAAATCAAAATCTCTTTTTTTCTTTTAGTATTTTTACTTGAAAAGTTATTCACCTGTTCAAATGTCAGAGATGAGTCAAAGTCATCATGCTCTTCTATAAGGCCAAAGACATTTAAATCTGGGTCAAACGGTTTAACATTTGACTCGCTTGGTTCGTCCGAATATTTTATGAACTGAAAAAAACACCCTCGTTTTCCAAAGTAGCTGATTTTATGTAGAAATCTACCCAGATAAATTTTTGCATCCTCCGATTCCACACCAAAAATAATTTCTAATTCCTTTGTTATATGAAGGTATTCTCGGAAGGCAACTGTTTGCTGAAAACCTTCCCCCTCCCTTGCAGGCTTCAAAATCTTCACAAAGGAGTTGTTTGTACAGAAACCGATTCCCTTTGGTAAGTAATATCCGATTTGAGCATCCCTTATATAAACGAATTCTTTACTTTTCTTTTTCTCCAAGTTAGATAATTCCCCTCCAATCGTTATCGCCTGATTTAAAATAGCCATTTTAATAGCATAGGGAGATGGCAGGAATAAAGATTTCGCCCCTGAATTAGTCGCATTGCTACTCTTTAGGGAAAACAGAGTGGTGGGCAAATAAGTTGCTGAAAACTTTATCATTATTAAATTTTGTAAGGTTCACGATCAATCAACTCTGTTAATATCTCCGAAAGTTTTCCCAATCCCTCAAACTCTTTTACCTCAATAGCATTATCTTCAATTTTGTTAAGGTTAGTCTTAATCGTTTGTATTTCCGTGACATAATCTTCATTCAATGCACTTATCGTTGGAGCCGGGGTCAGTTTAGTAGAAATAGCAACAACTCCTTTAAAGTCAGTGATATGGGGCTTTTGCGTACTAGTCATAGCACCATGAGGATTCAGGAAAGAACTCAGCAAACTTTGTACAAGTGCCCTGTACCTTTTTGTTCTTGCAACATCATCAAGGGGATAGGTCCTTGAAATATCATTAAATCCGATTCTGTAAGCATCAATACTACAAACAAAGGCGTACACACCATGATTTGCAGGCCTATGGAATATGTTTTGTCCTTCGTTGCTCCCTTCTCCTCTAACACCTGCAGAGTCAGCTACCAATTTTGTATGCAAATAGGTTTCTGTATTGTTTTTACCTGGAATTCCCACAGTCCAGCCAAATTCAACTGTAGATTTCCTTGGTACATTCTTATTCTTTCCTCCAATCTTTGTGACCAAAACCCCGTGAGTATCATCAACAACGCATTTTTTAATTAAAGCATCCACGACTTCTTTATCATGGTAATCATCATTACCTGTAAAATATTGCCCCAAGTCTTCACCGCTGGAGAGTCTGTTAGGATTGGCAACCTGACAATTGGAACATAAATTAATATTATGTTCTTTTGAAAGGTTGATCAAATGCTGCACGTGAATGTGCTTGAACATATCCCCAGAAATGGCGTTCGCAGTGTGCGTTTGCCCCTTTTTGTCAACTATTGTTACCTGTCTGGTAATAATTTGATTCCCCTCACCACCTTCATTATTTAAAGAATGAAGGTTTAGGGTGATTTCTCCACTAATGGAAATGGATGCAATTTTCTTTGATTCTGGCATATTATTAATTTTTAAAGTATTTAAAAAAGTTTTATTTTAATTTTCTTCTTCAGGTATTTCGGTATCAATATTTTCTTTCTCAGAAAATTCTTTAGAGGTCAATGCAAAGCCATAAGACGCCAATAAGGCTCCGATTAACCTTGCTGGAGCATTATCTAAAATCTTGTAAAATTGGAGGAGTTCTCCATCCTTTACCGTGGCTCTCGGAGCTTTTCCTTTCTTTTCGGCATAACGTGCAGTTTCAGCGTTATAAGTACCCACAAATCCACCTATAAATGTTGCCAAATCTTCTTTAGATTTGGATTTATTTTGGAGCTGCTGTGCCAATCCATACCGAATTTCAAATTGCCGCTTCTCTTTAGGGGTGTATTGCAAGCTTACCGTACTTTTTCGGATGGCGGATGCAATGGCTAAAAAACCATCATCATTGATTATCTCCATGAGATTTAATTCTTGTGTATCCATATTCTTATAAAATTTATTAAGTGTTTCTGTTTTGAAAGGAGTGACGTAGTACTTTTTACGGGTGATGGCCTGCATTAAATAGCTACAGTACCAGTAACTAAACTTGCTGAAATTATCTAACGCCGTGATTTCTGTACTTCCTAAAAAGATTCTGTAAAACTGAAGCCCTTGTATAGAATCGCCTTGTTCTATTATCCCTGAAATTATCTTTTTCTGATTTTCAAGAATCTCAATCCATTCATGCCCCTCCATTCTTGTTTTATATGAAATAAAATCAGGAATATTGATAAAGGCAATATTAGCTACTGCCTTATTTTGTCCTAAATCTTTTAAATAAACAGAATGGAAGCCTTTCACGGTATTTTTTATTTTCCCTTTATTATATTCTGGTGTCCTAAGAATGAATTTTATAGAAAGATTGACAATATTAAGGATATCAAGTTTCACAGGGGATGTACTTTTTAATTCTCTCTTAAAGTCAAACAATATTCTTTTTGCTTGGGATAGTATGATTTGTTTGAACTCAGGAACAAATATTTTTAAGTCATAGGAGGAACCTACTTTTACATATTGACAGCTCATAAAAGGGAGGCTACCTGAAATTTTCATAGTCTCAGAAATCCAGAAAGACTTCAAGTTGCCCATTGAGGCATTGTTTGCTTTTGTTTTATTCAACCCCTTTCCTTGATTGGGATTGTATAGCTGTTGTGCTGTAGGTTTATCATCGGAAAGCACAATATCATTATTCAGAGATTCTCCTTGACTATAATAGGTTAATATGCTATTCACCATTTCCGGGAATTGGTCCTTATTAGCATAAAAATTATTATACAAATTGGAAAAAGAACTATATGGATTTCCCTTAATTTCCCGATATACATCAAATTCCGGGTCTATTCTCCGTCCAAATTCAGAATTTTTTTGTTCGTTTAATTCCTTTCTTGCCGTCTTTTTTTGATCAGAAGTCAAGCTTTTATTTTTATCAATATCTTGAAAGCTGTTTTTATAATCGTCTAATATGCCTTTTTGTTCTGGGTAATTGAAAAAATCGGTAATACCATTCGGAACTTCGGTTCCTTCATCCTTTTTTATAAACTTAATAATCTGAAAGAAAGGTAAATCATTTATCATTTCTTCAGTGATCTCAGGGCTAACCTTTAAAGAATAATGATGGCCTTTGTCCTCAATAACTACCTTCCCTCCGGGAATAGAGTTTCTTTCTAAAACCTCATTTAACAAATCGGCCACGCCAAAAGCCTCCAAGGTTTCGGCATAGGTTCCAGACTTCTTATATACTTTTAGTTCTTTAAGCATTCAGGTTCAGTTTATATAATTCCTTAAATTGCTTGTTGCCTTTTGGTCGCATAGACGAAGGATTCGTACAAAAAATAAGTAGGCGATTCTTTCCCCGTACCAATCCGTCTCAAATCCTTCCAAGTTACCTCTAAAGTTCTCTTTTTCTAATTCAATTTCACAGTTGAACTCTGTAAGAAGTCTTTGCATTTCAGTGTAATTATCGGGATTGATCTTAAAATCGGGATAGGAAACTGATAATGCACTATGATGACGTGCTATGGCCATTGAAATACTACTTTTCAAAAAGTCATTATCATAGATATCTTCAATAATTTCTTGAGATACATACGCGCCAACTCCTGCATGTGAGGGTCTTTTGGTCAGTCCTGCTTCCTTTCCCAATTCTACATCCCGCCTGCTATTCTTATCAAAGTCCGTGTGCGCCAAAATTTCTTTTGAGGCCCCATCCTTCAAAAACTGATATTTCTGTATAGGTTTCTGCCATGATCCGTTAAGTTTTCCATAATCATGAAGAATAATCATCAACTTAATTATTTCTATAAACTTTTTTTTAGAAAAATCAGATAATTGCAAATAGTCTGAAAGTGCTTTAAAAGTAAAATCTAACTTAGGGAGAAATTCTTTTTCAAAGGCCCCGATTAATCCCATATTGTGTTCATAAAAAGTATCCTTTGTCAAAGGCTTGAATGTATCTTCCTTCTCCACTTTCTCGTTTCGAGGCGACGGATTTTCGAAAGATTCTTCATATTGCCAATTCAAGCCAAAATCTCTATCATAACCAAAATACTTTACATTTAGAAATACTTGGTTTGAGAGATGTTTAATATTCTCCGGTTGTATCCTTTTCAATTCGAACTTTTGATCTTCATCATTTTCCAAAAATATATTATTCGGCTCCTTTAGTTCCATAGAAAGCCAGTCTCCATCCTCTAATTCCATCGGACCTTCTCCTTTAAGGATTTTAGTTAACCATCCCACTAAACTCCATTTATAAATGCTCAACGATTGGTAACGGAACGGGAATCGGTTAATTTCCCGAATCATTTCGTTATTTATTAAAATGACATCGACACTTTGAATATCTCGAATGGTGTCCCTGTAAAAGTTTTTATTACAAGATTCCCAACTTTCTTTAATTTTCCCCTGATTAAAGCCTCCACTGGAATTCAGACTCATTTGCCGGATCAAATCATTAGAAGAAGTCTTTGAAATGTTTTCAATCATTGTTTTAGGAATGTCTCCGTCTAAAGTATCATGATTTTTAATCTCTAATAAGGCCTGGCTACACTCGGATTCTTCATAGGGCAAAAATTTATTATTAATCTTATTTATCTCCTTTTTATCCTCTTCCTCAATTGCAATATTTAATGAAACTCTATCCATTGAGTCAAGCACATCGTAAATAAATATTGTTCCTGTTTGATTGGCAAATCTTGCACATCGTCCGGCTCGTTGTAAAAAAGAATTTATGGGTGATATTTCTGTATGCATTATATCACAGGATAAATCCATGCCAGCTTCAATAATCTGGGTAGCAATTAAAATTGCCTGTTCATTAGCATCAGATTCTTTGCCAAATAACTCTTTTAATCTAACTTCCGTTTTCTTCCTGTCTTCATTAAAAAAACGAGAGTGTAAGCAGATAATATTATTCTTATCTACAGCTGTAAGGATGTGTGCCTTCTCTTTTAACGCAATAACTTCCCTATAAATTTTTTGGGCAGTTTCCACTCTATTGCAGATAACTATTGTCTTTCTCTGGTGGTTTTCTGCAATCTGATGAGCATTCAAAACAGAATCCTTGTAATAAATAGATTTCTTATTTTTTTTAGGAAAAAGAGAGCCTATTATTTCTTTATCGGAACAGGAATCATCAAGAGTTATTATTTCATAGTTATTTTCTAATGTGTCTTTAAGTTTGTCCATAAATTTACCTTCCAATGTTGCTGTCATAATGCAACATCTGGTAAGGTTCCCCAGCATTTTGAGCATACCGATGGTTGTTGCCATTGACCTTTTTGGATCCAATAAATGAAATTCATCAAAAATCAGGTAAGTTCCAATCAATGCACCTGCATTTATATTAGCTTGTGCTTGTGAAAGCGGCAGAGGGAAACAAAGAAAATTACTAAGAGTTTGGTCTATTGTGGAGAATATAACATCACTTTCAAAATAAATATCCTCATTAAATTCTCCGGTTTGAATTTTAGCGTCTTTAAAGACTTTTGCTACATCTTCATATATAGAATTTGTAAGGGTCCGCAATGGAGAGCTATAAATCATTTTTGACGGAAAATATAGTTGTGGGTTAACTTTTGCAAATAGAAAAGGAGCAATAGAAGCCCATGTTTTGCCGGCACCGGTAGGAACTGATAGAATCACATTTTTTCCTCCCAAGAGTAATTCAGCCACTCTCAGTTGATAGCCATAAGGCTCATTACCAATGATATTTTTTATAAATGTTCTCATACATTCCGGTCCGTTTACCAATTCCTTTTCTTATTAATTAGTACCTATATAAGGAGTTGTCCTAAATGTAGGATTTTTTTGTTGGTCAGCTTCGTATTTATACATCATATCAGAATAAATTGCAAATCAATTATACGAATATCTTGGTCTCAATTTACTAAGTGATCCCTGTTATGACTATCTTCAAGTTAAAATCGTCAGAGCCCCCATGCATGGAGCCCTTAACGGCCAAATCATTTCAAGTTACCTGTTTTGTAGTTTATTATAATTTCCTCTCATTCTTTTCCTTCTTTAATTTATAACCCAAATATCCTACCCCTCACTGTCATTTCCTGTCACCCTTCAAATTTTTTTTCAAAAAACCTTTAAACCCTTCCGGGCCGACCACATTCACTTCTCCCGGCAGCCCCATCACGAAACGGCCGATACCATGATAATCCGCCACCGGTATTTTTAGCCTGTATTTTGTCTTTTCCTTTGTAATATATTTCTCCGATAACGGATGCTCTTCGATCAACAGGTTATATGCTTTCAGGCTGAGAATGGCTTCCACCATATCTATGGGCTTTTCCGCCACCATACTGAAGGCATCCGTGAACGGTTTGGCGTGTTCTTTTTCATGTTGCCAACTGCAGGATTCGGATTCTACATTCCCCGAGCGGGAAATCCTGAACTGCTTGTTGGTTTTATCGCCTGTATCATAAGCCCATACGGCTATATAATCTTCGGTGAATTGAAAGGGTTCCACCAGACGATCGGAAATATCGCCGCTGTGGGAAGAACGGTATTGTTTCAATACCACTTGCTTTTTCTGCTCCATCGCCTGTTGCAATTGATGAATGATCTCTGCTTCATTCGCTTTTTCAATTTGTTCAAGCGCTTTAAAATGATATAAGGTATGCAACTTGCTCACTAACTTTTTCTTTAGCGGATTGCTTACCTTGAGATCAGACAGGGTTTGATACAACAAATAAGCCTCTTCTTCCGAAAAATGAAGCAGTTTTTCCAAAGCCCGGCCCTCCGCATTGGCGGTAATTAAGCGATACCGGAATGTGTCGGAATTCTTTTTCTTCTCTAACACAAAACCGGCTCTTTCGATAGCATCTAAATATCGGAAGATGGTTCGTTCCGATTTCCCGGAACGTTTGGTCATTTCCTGCATGGAATAGCTTCTGTTACCGGATAAAAGCATCAACAACCGCAATAATACTTTCATATTTTAAAGAATTAATGGAATTAGGTATTTGGTTCTCGGAGTACGGAAATAAGGGCATCGCCACAGCGACCTTGGAAAAATGACGTGAAAAAATTTGCGAACCTGCCAGCCGGCAGGCTGGAATGAAGCGTTAAACGGAAAATATGATTGGATTTAAAATAAGGTCGAGCACAGTAATCGCTCATCCGATGACAAAAAGTCAATCGGAGCATTATTTTCCGTAGCGTAATTGAGCAAATTTTAGTCATTTTTCGTTAGTTCGGAACGATGCTGTACCGATGCGTCAGCACTTGACTTTTCTTTGCTTCTTTCTTTGGGGCAAGTCCGACGACTCTGACGAGTATCGGACTCCGTCAGAGCCAAAGAAAGAAGGCTAAAAATCATGGTTACGTACCCTGAATACCTAATGTAAAAAATTAATTTGCCATTCCCAGGCAACCCATCCCCATGCTGTTATAGACTCCCGCGCCGCTATTGAGTAATAATTCCAATGCTTCCTTTCTTCCGCAGACTTTTAGTTGAAAATTGACAAAGCCCCTTACCTGACTGGCTTCTTCTGTATCTGCCTTGATAGTGATCAGCCTTGACTTGGGGGGATTCTTATAAAACCGGACTTCCATGCCTGCATCTGTAAAAATCAGGTCTGAGTCGTTATACAAAGTGCCGTATTTCTCTCTCCAGTTGTATAAAAGCTGCGGAATAAAATCCGGGTCACCGGGAGCAAGAAAATCATAATTCCCCCGGTCGTTTTTTCTTCCGCAAACGATAGGAGAGAAGGGCTGCAATACCATTCCGTTCTCCTCCATCGGCATAGCTACAGCTTCCACCTGTTGAACACAAAAAGTAACCTTGTTCTTCGTATCGGCTATGTCTATTTCCTGCTCGATAAATAACCCTTTGATGAAGTTTTCCGCTGCCTTCGGCAGATGGAAGCAGATGGTCAAAGAAGCTGTATTTGTTTTTAAATGCAGCCGGTCGCCCGCTATGTGAAACGGTGTCCGGAGATCTGAAAAGGTGAATAATTTAAAGCTTTTCAGGCTCCCCAGCCGGTGGTAGCCCTGCTCATGCAGGAAGGTGGCATAAGCGGGATCGGCCCTTCCTAATATCTTATAGATAGCGGCAGCCAGGGGATACTGGTAGTTGACCGGCAGAATGGCAGGATGAGAAATAGTATGCAGGGAAAGGTTAAAGCGCATTGAAAAAGGATAAAGAGGTATAAACTTATGACAACTTTTTAAAATTAAAAAATTCATTTTTGGCGAGCTGCAAAATTCTTTGCCCGTATACAGTATTTCCCGCCCATCTTGTATAAGCATGAACTGAGCATGGATTAAGCATAGATTAAGTATGGATCAAGGCTATTAAAAGCGCACTTGGGGCACGAAATGCCCCGCTTATGTTCAAAGAAGAATGTGGAATATAGGAACTACTGAAGAATAAAAGGAATCCCCACCAGTGAGGAAGCCTCTTTAAAGAGGATAATCTGTGTGCCCGGGGCGGGAGTTGAACCCGCACGGCCATTGCTGGCCACAGGATTTTAAGTCCTGCGTGTCTACCAATTCCACCACCTGGGCATAGTAGTTAATTCAAATATCTTTTTCAAAAAACCCGAACGGCCGTTGCCAGCCATCCCGCATTAGGCGGGACGTGTCTACCAACCTGTCTGCCGAAGGCAGATTCCACCACCTGGGCTG
>SCQT01000011.1 GCA_004322015.1 Chitinophagaceae bacterium | reverse complement strand
GACGTTAATTGTCATGTATGCCGTTGGTTACACTATTAATATTATCACCGTCGGCGCCCTGGCAGCGGCGATAGCGCTTATTGTGGACGACGCCATTGTGGTGATAGAGCAATTACACCGGACCCATGAAGAGCATCATGATGAACCCGCCTCTTCTTTGGTAAATAAGGCCATTCATTATTTATTTCCCGCCATGGTCGCTTCTTCTTTAAGCACCATTGTTATATTTATTCCTTTTTCATTTATGAGCGGCGTGGCAGGCGCCTATTTCAAAGTGCTGGCCAATACCATGATCATCACTTTAGTATGTTCTTTCCTGGTGAGCTGGCTGGGATTACCGGTGATCTATTTATTGTTTTCCAGAAAGAACCCAAAGAAAAAAAATCAGGAGAACAAAACAGTTAAAACCCAACAATGGGTTTCATTTTTCATTAAACGCCCGGTGATCAGCTTGGTATTTGTTGCCGGATTGATCATAGCGATCATCCTGATCATCCCCCGTTTGAAAACAGGTTTTCTCCCCGAGATGGATGAAGGCACCATTGTGATGGATTATACTTCTCCTCCGGGTACCTCCCTGGATGAAACAGACCGCATGTGCCGTCAAATGGAAAAGATCATCATGAGTGAACCGGAGGTGGAAAGTTATTCCAGGAGGACAGGTACCCAAATGGGATTTTTTATTACAGAACCTAATACAGGCGATTACCAGATCCAGTTAAAGAAAAACAGGAAACGCACGACGTTCCAGGTAATAGATGACTTACGACAGAAAATAGAAGCTTCCCAGCCTGCTGTCCGAATTGATTTTGGTCAGGTCATTTCAGACATGCTTGGCGATCTGACCACTTCCGTGCAACCTATAGAAGTAAAAATATTCGGCAATGATCAGCAAACACTGAATCAGCTCGCACGACAAGTAGCCGGTGTGGTGGATAGTGTCCAGGGAACAGCGGATGTATTTGACGGCATCACCGTTGCAGGGCCCTCCGCTTCCATTACTCCCGATTTCGCCACTATGGCGCAATATGGCATCACTCCCGCCGATCTGCAATATCAGATGCAGACTAGCCTGGAGGGGAATGTGATCGGGCAGGTATTGGAACCGGAACAAATGGTGAATGTGCGGATGATCTATGCCAATGATATGCAGGCAGGCATTGAAGGTATAAAAAGTGAAAATATTTTTTTACCGGATGGCAAGCTTATGCCCATAAAAAATCTGGCAAATGTTCAAATAGAAAAAGGCTCCATCGAAATACAAAGACAAAATCTGCAGTCCATGTCAGTAGTTACTGCCAGGTTAAATAACCGCGACCTGGGAAGTGTAATGAAAGATATCCGAAATTCAGTGAGCAGGAAAATATTTTTGCCCCAGGGATATCATATAGAATACGGCGGCCAGTATGCCGAGCAACAACATTCTTTCAAGCAATTACTGCTGATCCTGATAACCGCCAGCCTGTTGGTCTTTTGCACTATGCTCTTTTTTTCAAAAGACTTTATCAGTTCCCTGATCATATTGCTGGTGGCTGTCCTGGGTATGGGAGGAAGCCTGATAGCCCTGTTCATTACCCACGCCCAATTAAATGTGAGCAGTTACACCGGTATCATTATGATGGTAGGCATTATCGGTGAAAATGCCGTATTCACGTTCCTGCAGTTTTCTGACACCTTAAAAACCGGAAGTGTGGATGAATCTTTGGTGTATGCCATCTCCACCCGTTTGCGGCCGAAGCTGATGACAGCCCTTGGGGCCATCACCGCACTTATGCCGTTGGCATTAGGAATCGGCGTCGGAGCGCAACTGCATCAGCCGCTGGCTATTTCCGTTATCGGCGGATTTATCATGGCATTGCCATTATTGCTGATAGTATTGCCCAGCCTGTTCAGACTGAGATATAGCAGGATAAAGGAATAGATGATCCCGGGATATTTCCTGTCAAAGCCCTATATAAACCCTATATCAAGCGTATTAAAAGCGCTAAAAGGTGAAGAAGCACCAAGTAACAAATAACAAATTTCAAAGAAGCACCAATACCAAAATTCTAAATCCAAAACATCCTAACAGAGTCAGGAATTGCTTAAGATGTTTGGGTCATTCGAAATTGAATCTTGGAATTTATTTGTTTTTTGGAATTTGAAATTTGGAATTGCAGAAAACAAATAAATCTCAAATACCAAATTCAAAATTCCAAACGGAAATATAAAATCCTTTACTTTCGTAGGAAAATTTAGTCTTGCCTGATTCCGATACACCACCAAAAAGTATTCTGGTTGCACCGCTCGACTGGGGATTAGGACATGCCGCCCGTTGCATTCCACTGATCAGGGAATTACTTCATTCAGGCTGTCACGTGTTAATTGGTGCAGAAGGCGCCCAGGCAGTATTGTTACACCGTGAATTTCCCCATATTCCCATATTGCCGTTGCCCGGTTACAGAGTAAAATACAATGATGGAAATTCGGGTTATGCTTTAAAAATGGCGCTGCAACTGCCAAAGATCTGCCTGGCAATCAAACGGGAGAAAAAATGGCTTACAAAGGCAGTGGCTGATCATTCCATTGATGCCGTGATCTCCGACAATCGTTTCGGCTTGCACCATCCTGATATTCCTTCGGTGATCATGACCCATCAGTTGCATCTGAAAGCCCCTTTTTCCCGAATCACAGAAAAAAGACTGGAAACCCTTAATTATTATTTTCTTCAAAAATTCAATGCCTGCTGGGTGGTTGACTTTGAAGGGAATGAGAACTTAGCCGGGGACCTTTCCCATCCAGGGGTATTGCCTGCCATGGAAATGAAACATTTGGGCGCTTTATCCCGATTCGAATATCATCCGTCGGAGCCGCTAAAATATGATCTGCTCATATTGATTTCCGGGCCTGAACCTCAGCGGAGTATCTTTGAAAAAATGATCATGGATCAGATCAGGCCTTTTACAGAGAAACAGGTAATCATTGTCAGCGGAAAACCTGCATTTCCTTTTGACAAGATGCTCACCAAAAACATCCGGCATGTAAATCATCTGGACAGTAAAACCTTAAACGAGATCGCTCTGCAAAGCAAAATAATAGTCTGCAGATCGGGATATACCACCATTATGGATTTAATCAAGCTCCGGAAAAGAGCGATTCTGATCCCGACGCCGGGGCAAACAGAGCAGGAGTATTTGGGAAAATATTTAATGGAAAAAAGTTATTTTCTTTCCGTCAGCCAAAAATCATTCCGCCTGGATGAAGCATTGCAAAAAGCAGAGTCGTTCCCGTTCAGGGTCTTCTCTGCTCCTATGGAACAATATGTGGCAGTGATAGATGATTTTATTAAAAACCGGATAATTAAATGCCCAAAAGAATAGTGATCATAGGACCCGAATCTACCGGTAAAAGCACCTTAACGGAGCAGCTCGCGCATTATTTTAAAACGGAATGGGTAGCCGAATATGCCAGGGAATATATTGACCGGTTAACACGCGATTATTATGAAGAGGATTTATTGAAAATTGCCCGGGGACAAGTGATGAGGGAAGATACAAAAGCAGAAAAAACAAATAAAAGCCTGCTTTTTTGTGATACGGACCTCTACGTGATCAAGGTATGGAGTGAATACAAATACCAGCATTGTGCACTCCAGATACTCACAGAAATTGCCAGGAGAAGATATGACTTGTATTTGCTCACTTATATTGATGTCCCCTGGCAGGAAGATCCTCAGCGTGAGCATCCCGAACCGGAAATGCGGACTTATTTTTACCGGACATACAGAGATATTGTCATGGGTTCAGGTATCCCCTGGGTTGACATCCGGGGAGACCAGAAGGTGCGCTTTCAGCAGGCGGTAAAGGCAGTGGAAAATATGAAAGCAACCGGCTCATGAAGCCGATAAAAATGAAATAGCCTGCCCTCAAAAATCAGGCAGGCCTTTCATCCATTGTTTGTTAACCCCAAAAAATTTAAAACTTACTCAACAAATCCAGCGCCCTATCTTTAACTTTGGCAAGCATCCGGTTAAAGTATTATACTGGCTTTGATCAGGGTGCAAGTTATAGATTTTATTTAAACAATCAAAAAATTACTGAGGTTTCCTTTGTCCCCTTAGTGTTTTTTCAGGCTGCTGAGATACTCTTTTTTACCGTTTTTGTTGATAAAATACTTTCCCCCGCGAGGTCCTGTGTAAACTTTTTCACCGTGTGGACCGGTGGTAGTAGCATCTACCTTATCAGAGTTTTTAGCTTCTTTGCTTGCTTTTTCAGCCTTTTTGGAAGCGGTGGCTGATTCTTTAGAGGCATCCTCTTTGGCTTCAGCTTTCATTTTTCTGCTGTGGCTTTCAGCCTTCTTAGCAGAAGCTTCCGTTTTTTTCTCTGTTTTAGCTACTTTTTCAGAAGCTTTTTTAGATTCCTTTTTAGCTTCTTTTTTTGCCTGATCTTTTTTCTGAGTTACCTCAGTTTTAGCCGCTTTTTTGTGACTTTTTTTGCTTTGTGCCTGCACGGTGCTAAACGCAACAATCATGCTTAAGGCGAGCAGAAGTGATGTGATCTTTTTCATGTTTTTTACATTTTAATTTTAAAGGTAATTCAAATAAATCAAATCAAATGCCATGACTTACCAAAACTCATGCCATTAACTATAGATTAACTATGGTTGACAATTTACCTTAAAATCCGCATTTTTACCATCTCAATTCTTGTCTCGGTGACATTCAGCACATCAAACTCGAAGTCGTCTATAATAATCCGTGTTCGCTCGCGGGGTATGGCTTCATAATGTGAAATAATAAAACCGGAGAGCGTCTCACTTTCAGTGGGCGGAAAATTAAAACCATATTTTTCATTCAGATAATCTATCTCTAACCTACCCGAAAAAATGTATTCTTTCTCGGCAATCTGCTTCTCCACAAATTCCTCTGTATCATGTTCATCCTGAATATCGCCAAAGATTTCTTCCAATACGTCTTCCAGAGTGACAATACCTGCAGTACCTCCAAATTCATCCACCACCCAGGCAATACTTTTATTTTCCTTCATAAAACGGCTCAACAGATCAATGGCGCTCATGGTTTCCGGTATGGCAAGGATGGGATAAATAATGGCACGAATATCCGAAGGGCCTTTGAACAGGTCCAACTGGTGAATATACCCTAATATATTATCTATATTATCCTCATAAACCACCAGTTTCGAAAGATTGGTCTGAATAAATATATTGGTTGCTTCCTGAATGCCGGTATTTACTTCTAATGACTCCACTTCTTTCCTGGGAATCATGCACCCCCTCACTTTTGTCTGGGGAAGACTTAATGCGTTTTCAAATAATTCCGTGTTCAAATGCTGACGTCCTGCCTCACCGGGCTCTGACTGAATAATAAAATTCTCGGGATCGTTCAACTGAAAATCCTGGCTGTCTGAGGTGATCCTTACATTGAATAAATACTTCAGTATCCAGCGGGAAATACCCGACATGATATTATTGACCGGATGTAATATTTGACTGAAAAACGATATGGGTAGGGCAAATATCACCAGAAGGCGATCCGCCTTGGCCCTGAACAAACTGCGCGGGATCAACAGTCCGAATACCAGCATGATGAACGTGGCGGCAATGATACCTGCCAGCATCCGGAGATAAGGAGAGGGGATTTCATTTAATATCGAAATCTTCCATAAGTTTTGAATGATCTCCGCCCCTAAGATCCCGAAAATCACCAGGATGATCGTAAAACCGGCAACACTGGTGGTAATAAAACGCCCGGGTTGCTCTCCGAACCGTGATAAGATACGCCCGGCCATTTTTCCCTGTTTCTTCTGGATCTCTATCTTCAACTTATTAATGCGAATAAAAGCCACGGTGATTCCGGCAAAAAAACCTGCAAGCAGGAGCAAAATGATTAATAAAATAAGCTGTATCTGATTCATCTGGTAAAAACTGTGTTATTAATGATGTGAATTCAATCCATTCGCTTTTTTTCAGTTAAAGTTACCTCCTTTTAGTGTATTCTTCCCAACAGGTTTCTCTCTTTACGCCGATCTGATGTATAGCCTGTCCCAATTGAACGCTGTCCATTGAGCATCGCCTAAACAGATTACTCCTGTATTACATTGGCCCCAAAGGCTTAACACCCTAAAATATAATTCAGTCCTTATCTCCTCACTGGAAAATGATTGCTCCGAATGAATTTTTTTTATATACTTGCACTTTTTTATCGCTTCTTATTCCATGCTAAGGTTATATTTCCCATATCCATGAACAAAGCAGCTCTTCAGGAATTTTTAGATTATAAGGTGGCGCTTTATAACAATGAAGCTTTTATTCCGGATGATCCGGTGAGTATTCCGCATCAGTTTAAAAGGCTGCAAGATATTGAAATTTCAGGTTTTTTTGCAGCAATGCTTTCCTGGGGAAGACGCAACATGATCATTAAGAGCTGCAACAATCTGTTTGCCATGATGGACTATGCGCCGTATGATTTTATTCTCCATCATTCGGGTTCGGATTTAAAACCACTTCTTAACTTTATCTACCGTACTTTTAATGCCACGGATCTGTTATTTTTTATTTCATTTTTCAAGGAATATTATTCCACTTTCGTTTCTTTAGAATCAGCCTTCAGCAATTATCTCACCCCCGGCGATCCCGATATTAAAAAAGCGCTTATCGGGTTTCAGCAAATAGTCTTTGCAGGCGATTATCCCGAACGAACCAGAAAGCACCTCTCTTCCCCGGCTAAAAATTCTGCCTGCAAAAGGCTGAATATGTTCCTCCGATGGATGGTCCGGTCCGATCACCAGGGAGTGGATTTTGGATTATGGAAGGCGATCGCTCCTTCCCAACTGATCATACCGATGGATATTCATGTGTCACGCGTCGCCAGCCGGTTGGAACTCATTGAGAATGATAAAGTATCCTGGAAGAATGCCGTGGCCCTTACCGACAAATTGCGCGCTTTCGACCCGGATGACCCCGTAAAATACGATTTCGCTTTATTCGGATTAGGAATTATGGAAAAGTTTGTATGACATTTTTACTGCATGGTTTTTGCTTCTAGCCTTATCGAATGATTGAATATAAAACGAACTGTTAAAATATCTGCTGATGAAGCCCTTCATTTTCGTATTTGTTTTTTTGCTGACAGCCTTTCCCGGAGCTTACGCCCAATTAAATAATTCATCCAACGAATTTAATCTCCAGTATCAATTCACTGAAGGTGACCAATTCCAGGTAAAGCAACATTCACAGGAAGACAGCTATCTCGACCTGAATGGAGTGGAACAACGCACTACCAATCAGTTAGATGCCATTATGCTACTGACCGTCACTCACGTTAATGCAGCACAGGCAACACTGGAAGCCACTTACAAACAGATAAACCTGCTCAGTTCTTCACAAAATCAAAGTATTACTGTAAACACCAGCTCGGGTGGCAAAGATGTCTATAACCGGCTTTTTAAAGCCATGACCGGAAAAAAGTTTACTATCATTATGCGGCACAACGGAATTATCAGCGATATCAACGGATTAAATTCCATCTTTGACGACATGATAGCTGCCGTACCGGAAGTTAAAGCCAGCGAACGGGAGACCTTAAAGAAATTCCTGCAAAGCCAATTCGGCGCGCAGGCATTGAAAGGCAACCTGGCCCTGGTATTACCTTATTACCCCGATATGGCCGTACAAATGAATGGTACGTGGACAAATCAGCTCTATACAAATGGCTTTTATAACGCCCACACAGATAATTATTGGAAGCTTACTTTCGGTGATAAATACGCCATTAATCTGACCAATCAGGCCAAATTCACCACAGACCCTACTCAGACGGTTGATCTGGGCGGAGGACAAAAAGGTCATGTGGATCTGAAAGGCACAGTGCAGGGACAATACATGATAGATCCATCATCCGGATGGCCTTCTATGTGCATCATTCATGCGGAATTGAAAGGTGATTATATCTATATTAATCCCAACAACAGCAAAAGAAATGTGAAGGTGCCTGTGCGTGTGGTGAAAGATGCCAGTTATCAATTCAAACATCTTTAGCCGATAGCATTTTAATATGCATGATGACATCCAAAAAGACAGGCTGTTGGAAGTATTAGAGGAGGAAACAGATTTACGGTTTTCCCTCCCCCTGAATGGTGTGATTGCTTATCGGCAAATAGCAGAAAAACTCGCAGCACATATTCGTTTTCTATTGGACAAAGACTTTAACCAGGTGATATACATTTTGTACCGGGTGGATGTTCCCGAACAAAAAGTAACTGAAATGCTGCATAATCATCCCGAACAGGATGCGGGTTCCATGATAGCAGGACTTATTTTAGAAAGGACTTTGCAAAAAATTCATACAAGGCAACAATTCAACAATAGCCACGGGAATATTCCGGATGATGAAAAATGGTAAGCCCTTATGCCACCTGTCCGGACAACACCTTAGATTTTTTCCCTATCCATCCTTTTTGTAAAAGGAATTCAGCTATTTGAACGGCATTGGTGGCGGCGCCTTTACGCAGGTTATCCGATACGATCCAGAGGTTCAGCGTTTTAGGTTGCGTTTCATCCCGCCGAATACGTCCTACAAATACTTCATCACGTTCATGCGCATCAATAGGCATGGGATATTTGAGTTTTTGCACATCATCCACCACTACCACTCCGGGAGTATGGCTCAGCAGATCCGCAATATCTTTTAATTCATATTCCTGTACAAACTCCACATTCACGGCCTCACTGTGCCCGCCCATCACCGGAATACGCACCGCAGTGGCAGTTACCCGGATAGAATCATCTCCGATAATTTTCCTGGTCTCATTTACCATCTTCATTTCTTCCTTGGTGTAGCCATTATCCTGGAAAACGTCAATATGTGGCAAGACATTGAGATCAATGCGGTAAGGATACGCTTTATCTCCGTCTTTGCCATTGCGTTCATTCATCAACTGATTCACCGCTTTGGCTCCGGTTCCCGTGACGGATTGGTAGGTGCTCACAACCACGCGCTTTACCCGATACTTTTTATGTAACGGATTTAATGCCATCACCATCTGAATAGTTGAACAATTGGGATTAGCAATGATTTTATCATCCGGGGTCAATGCTTCCGCATTGATTTCAGGAACTACTAATTTCTTGGTTTTATCCATTCTCCAGGCAGAAGAATTATCAATCACCGTGATGCCTGCTTCGGCGAACTTCGGCGCCCATTCCAGAGAAGTGCCTCCTCCGGCGGAAAAAAGCGCTACATCCGGTTTCATGCGGATAGCGGTTTCAGGTGATACCACGGTATATTTTACTCCTTTAAATTCGACTGTTTTGCCTACCGATTTGGGTGATGCTACGGGAATTAATTCATCCACCGGAAAATTCCTTTCCGCCAATACCTGCAACATTTTCGAGCCCACCAATCCGGTAGCGCCCACTACTGCTACTTTCATAAATACCTGATTTTTATATGATTATTTCTAAAGATTTATGCCTTTACTGAAAAAACAAATAGCAAATTTATACTTTTTGTCAATCATGGCTAATTTTTCAGGCTGCAAAGGTATTAATTGTTCCTGCGTTTTCAAATAGCTTTTTTATCTTTAGACTGTTTTTGAACCCGTGTTATACCTTTTAATTTTAACTCTCTTGCTATGAAACTCTTCCTGTTACCCTTTTTTCTTTTACCAATAGCTGCCACAGCACAGATAAGCGAAGATTTTTCAGATGAAAATTTCAATCACTCTCCTGTTTGGACCGGCGATACGGCTTATTGGCGGATCAATAACGGCGTATTACAAAGTCATTTTACAGCTTCGGATGCCAATGCAACAACCTCCTTCCATTTAAGCACAGTTTCTGCCTTTCTTCAAAATACTGCCTGGGAATTCCGGATGCAGTTAAAATTCAATACTTCTTCCAAAAATTATGTGGAAGTATATGTAGCATCCGATCAGGAAGATCCGCGATGCGGCCTGTCCTCCTGCAATGCAACTCATGGTTATTTTGTAAAAATTGGCAGCGCGCAGGATGATATTTGCTTATACCGCAGAGACAGCAGCAAAGATATTTTATTGATCAAAGGGAGAGCCGGACTTACCAATCACAGCAATAACATTTTAAAAATAAAAGTAATCTGCGATGACCACTATCAATGGTCCTTATATACGGACGATACAGGAACAGGTACACAATATTTCCCTGAAGGAAAAGCCACAGACAGCACCTATATTATAAGTAATTATTTCAGCATGGTGGTTTTTCAATCGGGAAAAACGGCTGCAGAAAAACATTTTTTTGACAATATAAAAATCGTTCCCTTTTCTCCCGATACGGTACCTCCTTTTGTGAAAGAAATTTATACAATGGATGATCATCATGTGTATTTATTATTTTCTGAAGCCTTAGATCAAAAAGAAGCAGAAAACGTATTGAATTATACTGCCGGTAACGGATTGATGATGCCGGACAGCGCTATATTAAATCCTAAGGCAAGGAATCTTGTTCAGTTATATTTTGAAAAAAACATAACACAAAAGCAATTATATCATATACAACTGAAGAACATCTCTGACCTCGCCGGCAACAAACTGGACACCGCTGTTTCATTTTTATATTATGAACCGTTACCTTATGAAGTGATCATAGATGAAATTTATCCCGATCCATCTCATTCACATGGGTTACCCGGGTTCGAGTACGTGGAGCTAAAAAATATTTCATCCTATCCGGTCAATACAGAGGGCTGGCAATTCTGTAATCACACACGTTGCACAGTCTTACCTCCCTGGATGTTAAGACCTAATCATTTAGTCATACTTTGTGACATAAAAGCGGATACTTCATTCGCTCCCTATGGGAAATTTATTAACCTGAAAAGTCTTCCGACACTAAATAATAACGGAGACACTTTAAAAATCCTGGATAAAACAGGCAGGGTGATGCATCGGGTGATATATAACAAAAACACTTATCAGGATAAATCCAAATCAGGGGGAGGATGGTCGCTGGAAATGAAAAATACAAAGATCCCCTGCTTGGGAAACAGCAACTGGACAGCGAGTGTGGATCCCCTCGGCGGAACTCCGGGTAAGGAGAATTCTGTGCGGGAGGATGAGGCAGATCCGGTCCCGTTTCTGGAATTGCGATATATAGAAGTGTCAGATAGTATGAATATCATTGCCCATTTCAATATAGCTCCTGATAATGAAGTGGCTTCCCATCGGGAACACTATCTGATCTATGGTAATACGGTGTTTACCGCACTCCCGGGCCTGCCCTCATCCAATACAGTTTCCCTGCATTTGTCATTTCCTTTGGAAAAAGGAAAAGAGTATTCTTTGAAAGTTAAAAATTTAGCCGGTTGCGCTCAAATTCAAACGGGACTTGAGGTTGAAACGCGGTTTGGCATTCCGGAACCTGCGGACAATTTTGATGTGGTCATCAATGAAATCCTCTTTCACCCCAAAAAGGGCAGTCAGGATTTTGTGGAATTGTACAATCATTCAACTAAGATCATAGATATAGGCTCCCTGCAGTTAGCCAACCGGAATAAAGAAAACAAAGTGGCGGCCATCAAAAATATTACGGATACTCCTTATTATCTTTTTCCCGGTGAATATGTAGTGATCACTCAGGATAAAAGTGATTTAATGCGACAGTATTTCTGTAAATCGCCTGATGCTATTATAGAGGCCGCTTCTCTACCCTCTTATCCCAACCGGGAAGGAACGGTTGTCCTCTTGGCGGGCAACGAAAAAATAATTGATGAAGTACCCTATCATGGAAATGAACATAACGAACTTCTTCATAATCAGGAAGGCGTTTCCTTAGAACGTATTAATGATCAGGGAAAAAGCGATGACCCTCAGAACTGGCATTCTGCCTCTTCTGCCACAGGTTATGCCACTCCCACTTATCTGAACTCCCAGTCACTGACGGCGGATTTTTTTGATCACGTTTTTGAAGCCGTTCCCAAAGTATTTTCTCCGGATAATGACGGGATAGATGATCAAACGAATATCATTTATCATATTGCTGCGCCGGGGTATTCAGGCAGGATATCAGTTTTTGATTCACAAGGACATTTGATCCGTCATTTGCTGAACAATGCCTTATTAGGCGCTCATGGAAAGATTATATGGGATGGGAAGAACGATAAAATGCAGATCATGCCTTCGGGGATTTACGTGATCTATGCAGAAATTTTTAACAATCAGGGAAAGCTTAGAAGCTACAAAATACCGGTAGTATTGGCGAAGAAAACCCGTTAATTTCAGATGGAGTTAATTTTTTCGCTTCTCTCCATTACCTTTGCGGCAATTTTAGGCCCCCTGAATACTGCTTTCTGAAATAAGATTATTAAAATAGGTTATGACAGAATTTTCCCGAAAGCGTAAGTGGATTGCCCTCCGCAACCAGATCAATGCTCCTTTAAGACTTAACCCTTTCGTATTTACCAAGCAGTTTTTTATGTGGGCATCTTTAGGTATTGTAGGCGGAATTGTCGCAGGATTATATTGGCTGCTGATCAACTTTCTGATGAGATTTTTCGGCCAATTTAATGCCGGGTGGGAGGTGATCCTTGTTATGGGCGGCGGTGGATTGATTATCGGGCTGATCATACATTTTGTGAGCGAACCGGGTGAAATGGACCTGGTAGTTAACAACGTCCGGTTCAATGGGGGACGTCTCGAGACCAGGCACAACCCCTCCATGATCGTTACTTCGGCATTAGGTATCGGTGTGGGCAGCAGCGCCGGGCCCGAAGCCCCCATGGTCCAGGTGATTGGTTCTATCGGCTCCTGGATGGCTAAGAAACTGCAGCTTAAAGGAGAAGATTACCGGTCTATGACCATTGCCGGAATGGCCACCGGCTTTACGGCTATGTTTGGCGCTCCATTGGGCGGAAGTTTATTTGCCCTGGAGATCATGCACCACAAACATGTGGTGGAATACTACCAGGCTTTGATCCCTGCATTCGTTGCCAGCGGTACAAGCTATATTATTTACATCATCATCTCTAAACTGAGCCTGGCGCCTGTATGGTTTATCAATGTACATCATGCACCTGAAGTACTGGATTTCTTCTGGGGAATGTTTTATGGCGTTATCGGTGCACTCATCGGATGGGGGACTATCTGGGTTTTTAAAAACTTCAAGAAGGCCTTTAAAAAAATGCATTTACCCATTTACTTACAAACCACCCTGGCAGGTATCCTGATGGGTATTATGGGATGGAAACTGCCGATTACCCGTTTCTTCAGCCATTATCAACTTCAGGATTTACTCGCAGGAACTTTTGCCCTCAAAATGCTTATAATGATCATTATTATAAAAATTATAAGTATGTCGCTGACGGTCACCTCGGGATGGCGGGGAGGATTTATTATTCCCCTATTTTTTATAGGTGCAGCTACGGGCTTATTGGTTTATCAGATATATCCGGGAGATCAAAGCGTTGCCCTGGCCATTGTCTGCTGCATGGCTGCCGTCAATGCCTGTGTGACACGCACCCCTATCAGCACGATCCTTTTAGTAGCCACCATGACCGGATACACACAATTTATTCCTATCATGTTTGCCAGCCTGACGGGATTCTTTCTGGCTCCTAAGGCGCCGCTTATTTCCGCACAGCTTGGCAAAGACAAAAATCTGTTAAAAGCCTGATCCGTTGAGAAAGATTTTATTTATCATAAACCCAAAATCAGGAACGGATGAGAAGAAACATTTTTCATCACAGGCAAACCATATTCTCGATAAAAAATTATTTTCTTACGAAACAGCCTACACCGAATACCGGGGTCATGCCACAGCATTGGCTGCCGATGCTTCACAAAAAGGAACTGAGATTATTATTGCAATAGGAGGAGATGGTTCTGTGAATGAAGTGGCACAGGGAATAATAGGTACAGAAAGTATCTTAGCCATTGTACCGCGTGGCAGTGGCAACGGATTAGCCCGTTCTTTAAAAATTCCATTGAATCTAGCACGGTCTCTCGAACGGATCAACCGTTTCAGCACTAAAACGATTGACGTGGGTTATGCCAATAACCATCTTTTTCTAAGCAATGCAGGCGTAGGTTTCGATACCCTGATAGCCCGGCTGTTTCAAAACAGGACCCAACGGGGATTAATAAATTACACCAGATTAGTCATGCAGGCAGTCCGCAAGTATCCTTCCAAGCATTATCATTTAATTGCGGATGGTAAAGAGATGGATGAACGTGCTTTTTTTGTGGCAGCGGCTAACAGTGATCAATTCGGATATAATTTTAAGATCGCCCCAAACGCATTATTAGACGATGGTTTATTGGATGTGTGCATTATGAAACCATTAAAACCCGGGCATTTGCCACAGGTGTCTTTTAAATCGCTTACCGGCAGGCTGGAAGGAAGCCGTTATGCCACACATCTCCGGTGCAAGAATTTAATTATCACACGGGATGAGCCTCTGGAATGGCTGCAGGTGGACGGAGACGCTTTTGAAGTAAAAGATAATCGTGTGGAGATCTATATCAAGCCACACTGTTTGAAAGTGATCGTATAGCTACGAATTATTTTATAAGAGGCCGGAAGCATTGCAGGATTAAGTTACGATCCTAAACTTTTAAGAGACATAGAGAAGAGTTGTTTCATTTAGTTATTTCCTAAGCTGTCCATCTTGCCCATTTTGAGCCTCTTTGCCTGAGAAAAATATTTTTTCACTTCATGCAGCGTTTGAGGATCTTTTTTTGTCTTACCTGAAAAAAGGAGGCAATTATGAAAAATCCTTCTCCCCTATTAAGCGCATTATTCATATTGGTGATTTTGTTTCTGACACCCGGATGCCTGAAGGATCACTGTACGGATATGTCTTCATTCAAGACTTATTCTCCCATCTATATGTCTCCTTCAGTTTTCCGGAGCGCTGTTAAATCAGGACCTGCCAGAGCCATCGGGCAGACGGGAAAGATATATTTTCAAAACGGCTATCTGTTCCTGAATGAGCCTGATTCAGGTATTCACGTGATTGACGACAGGGATCCTGCCAATCCTAAGAACATTTCCTTTATTAATATTCCCGGAAACATTGACATGGCTGTGAATGGTAATATCCTTTATGCCGACAGCTATGTGGATCTGGTAGCCATAGATATCAGCGATCCTGATAATATAAAAGTGGCTAAACGGATAGAAAACGTATTTCCTCTAAGATATTTTACTTATGGCTTTCAGGATGATCCTGCCGGAAAAGGGATGATAGTTGGTTTCCGGGCAAAAGATACGGTTGTAAAAAAATCCTGTGATATTCCTGTAAATTATAACGGATATTATTATGATGCGGCACAAAATACGCTCTATGCGGCGGCGGCTGCCAATGTCCCTCCTCCTGCCGCCAATACAAGCCTCCCCGGGAGTACCGGTGGCTCTACTGCCAGATTTACTTTAATGACACACTACTTATACACGGTGAATCAAAGCACCCTGCGATTATATAATGTTGTTCAGCCGGATAATCCGGTAGCAGGAGATAGCATCAATCTCTCACAAATGGTAGAAACTATTTTTCCCTACGAACAATATCTGTTTATCGGGTCACCGCTCGGTATGTTGATTTACGAGGCTTCTAATCCTGAGCAACCGGTTTTTAAAAGCAAGTTTCTCCACTTTTATGGTTGCGATCCGGTGGTGGCGCAAAATGGATATGCGTATGTTACGATTCGTTCCGGCACTGCATGCCACACCACGAATATCAATGAGTTGGATATCGTCAATTTATCTGATATGAACAATCCTTCGCTCGTGACTATCTTACCCTTAACAAACCCTCATGGACTGGCGGTTGACGGAGATCACCTTATTGTATGCGATGGAACAGGTGGAGTCCGCTTCATTAATATTTCAGATAAATCATCACCAAAAATATTGAAGACCATAAATAATGTGATTGCCCATGATGCGATTGCATTGAATGGGCTATTGATTGTGACAGCACAGAACGGATTATATCAATACGATTATCATGATTTTTCTAATCCGAGACTATTGAGTAAAATCAACTTAGCTTCAAAATAAGAATACAAGCCCTATATGTATCCCAAAACCGCATACTTCTGCAATTGGCGCAACAAAGTGATCGCAATGATCCTTTTATTGCAGCCTGCATTTGCCCTTGCACAAACGAAAGGGATGGAAGATGTGGTGTATCTGAAAAGCCATTTCGGTCTGACCGAAGTACATGGTACATTGATCCCGCTGAAAGACAGTAACGAAGTGGCTGTCCGTACCCGGGATAAAAGTGTGTGGGTTTTTTCCCGGTCTGATATTGAAAAGATCGGCCGGGAAAAACTCATTTTTCAATCCAAACCGAAGGGCTGGTACAACTCCACTTCCGTATCCGCATATTTCGGCGGGGACAAAGGTTATCAGATCCAGTCCGTAGTGGGTTATCGTTTCCTTTACCGGTATTATGCGGGATTGGGAGCTGCACTCGATAACTATACTATCAGGAGCCTGCCCGTATTTGCAGATTTTCAGGGCAACTGGTTCCTGACCAAGACTACGCCTTTTAATTATCTGGACGCAGGTATATCCAATCCCTGGCCCCCGGATAATCAAATCCTTAAATATAACGGTAATTTAGGAAAAAAAATCCCAGGCGTTTATTTGAATATAGGGATCGGACAACGCCTGCATTGTCTCCATAATGATCATAGCTGGCAGTTCAGCATCGGTTATTCTTTGGAAACGATGAAATTAAGATATGTACAAACATACACTTCCTTTGATCCTGCGGATCCATCTCAAAGAATCACCAATCTTTATACACAAACTTATCAATATACTTTTAACAGGCTTGTGCTGAAGGTAGGATTCACCTTATAACCCTTCCAATATCTCCATAAAATCCCTGCTCCATTTTTCCACATCATAATGACTGATGATTTCGTATAAGCGCTTCATCCTCAGTACACGATCATTATTATCCATGTTCAACGCCTGTAGCAGGCTTTCCTTCAAATCCCTGGCATAATAAGGATTGGTCAGGATGGCATAAGGTAATTCTACTGATACACCTGCGAATTCCGACACAATCAGGGTACCGTTGGGGTTTTCTTTTTGGCCCTGTACAGCCACATATTCTTTAGCCACCAAATTCAATCCGTCCCGCAGAGGCGTAATCCAGCATATATCTGCCAAGGCGTAATAGATGATCACTTCTTCAAACGGAACGGAACGGAAGAAGAAACGTATAGGCGTCCAGTTCAGATCGGAATATTTACCGTTTATTTTTCCGACTTCCTGTTCTAATTCGGTTTGAATTCTTTCATATATCCTCATCCCCTGCGCAGGAGGAGTACAAATATTGATCAGTTCCACCCTGCCGTGGAATTCAGGATAATCATGCAGGAACAGTCCGAATGCACGAAGCTTTTCCAAAGGTCCTTTTACATAATCCAGCCGTTCTACAGACAAGATGATCTTCCTGCCCCCGGTTTGCTGCGCCATTTGACGGATGGCATCCTGCATGGCCGGCTGGTGGTAAATTTCTTTAATATAGGGAATATTAATACCCACAGGATTCGCGCCCAACCTGACCTTGCCGGAGGCAGTTTCAATTTCAGTGCTCATTAAATCCACTCCCAATGCACAGCTATAGGTAAGATACCGTCCGGCACAATTTTCCTGTGAAATGATCTTTACCGGTGTATGGCTGCGGGCCGCATCCACAAAATTCTCCACATAACGCGGGATGTGAAATCCAACATAATCGCATTGCAGCAGACTTCCCATGATCTCTCTCCGCCAGGGAATGATATTAAAAATATCGGCAGGCGGAAAAGAGGTATGATGAAAGAAACCAATCTTTACATCAGGCCTCAGTGGACGAAGGTATGCAGGAACCATCCACAGATTATATTCATGTATCCAGACGATCGCATGCAGGTCAGCTTCCGCTGCGGCTTTTTCCGCAAAAAGGCGGTTAATTTTACAATAATGCTCCCAATGCGTATGATTAAATCTTGCTTTATCAATAAAAGAAAAGAGGATAGGCCAAAAGGCCTCCTTGGAGAAGTTTCTGTAAAAAATATCAACGTCTCTTTTAGTTAATGATATCCGTGAAGCTATAAGATTGGGATATTTCTTTTCATCAATATACCTATCTTTCAACAGAACCCGCTTATTTCCCTGTGTTTCTTCCCATGCTATCCAGGCTCCGCTCCTGCCGGTGTGGAAGAATCCTAATAAAGTAGGAATAATACCATTAGGACTTTTCGGGGGTGCATGCTCTGTCCTGCCGTTTATCTCCCTTACTTCATAGGGAAGGCGATGATACAGCATCACCATTTGGGTGGCCCCGGAATGAGGATATAATTCCATTGTTTCCTGCTGACGATACCATTGGGTGAATGCAGAGAAATGTTTCAATGATTCCAAAATGCCTCCGGGTCCGGGCTTTTGGGCATGATATACGGTGGGAATATCCTTTGTAGCCCTGATAAGCGCTTCTTCAGCATCACCTACTACTACACCTTTATAACCTGTTTTATACATAGACAGATCATTTAAAGTGTCCCCTGCTACCAACACTTCCTGTGCATCCAGATCCATCATTTTTATTAATTGCATTAGTGTGGATCCCTTATTCACACCACCAGGCAGAATATCCAGGTACCGGCCGGCTGACTGTAACACGTCACAACCAAATTCAGAAACTAACTCTTTAATTTGCCCGATATCCGTATATTCATCGAAATAGTAGGAACAACGCCTTTGCTGGGGGACTTTCTGTAACTCAAGACCCTTTATTTTTCTGAGCTTCTTGCGGATAACTAAAGCGCCGGGCCATTTTTTCTCGATCTGTGACTGAATAGGCTGAACCGGTTCTAAACTGCGTCCGTTAAGAATGGTGGCGCCTACATCACAGATGATAAAATCAGGGTTGGGAATAATGGAGTCGTCCAGAAGCGGCAACACCGATTCCATACCTCTGCCTGTGACGAAGGCCAGGCGAATGTTTTGTTCTTCCCGGATCAGGCGGTACAGTTTAAATTTATCTGAGGTCTTCCCTCCGAGAAATGTTCCGTCAAGGTCTGTAGCTAACAGCATGGTCATTTTATTTTAAGAGAAAAGCAGCCGTTCTCCTGTTCTTTCTGTAAATTAGAAAACAATACAGGCCAAAATCATCGCCATAATTCAATATTTTCTGCGGCAATGGTGAGATGATATCCCGGCGGTACTTTAGAGTATGCTTTACTGCACGGATGAAAGTAAGTACTGCTACGCCTGTATTTCTCTTAAGGAAAACAGACTGTCAATGATGGTTAAAACAGCCATGAGCAATGGCTCATTGCGACAAAAGTACTAAAAAACGAGCAAATCACGAAATGAGGTAACAGTACATCTGCAAACTGTTTATTTAGTTCTATTAAAGTTTGATGTGATAATATCTTTATCTTCGGAAACGGGGTCTTTGATTATGGGATCAATCCTCTTTCAGTACGCTGGTAATGTGCACCGGATGCGTTAATACCTGATGTGTCGGGCATTTATCCGCTATCCTCATTAAGCGTTCTTTTTGCTCTCGAGTAAGATCGCCATTGAGCAATATGTTTTTTTCGATATAGGTTTCGGACTTGTCATCTTTCTGCTTCAAGGATAAGTCAATCTGAATGGATTCGAGAGGCCAGGATTCTCTGTCGGCATACATCCTCAACGTGATGGCTGTACAAGATCCTACAGAAGCTAATAATAATTCAAAAGGATCCATGCCTTCATCGCCGCCTCCCAAGGTCTCAGGTTCGTCGGCAACGATCACATGCTTTCCGGCAGAAACATGTGTCTGGTAATACGCCCTGCCAAGGACCACGGATACAGTGAGCATACAGGATATGGATAGTTATGAAGATTTTTCCATAAACCGGTTGAACTCAGACTTCAATGCAAAAAAAAGTTTCTTAAATGTATGCATTCTGTCAGTGAGATGTTGCATGGCAGCCATGCCGTTTTCACTGTTCACTTTATCATTTCCGTCACTTTCTTTGGATAACCGCTTGGAAGTTTGTTTCAAATCATGATATAGCTCATCGGCTACTTCTTTGTGACGGATAAACTGGTTCTGAAAATGTTCCACATGAGCCAGCGTTTCGTGGTGTATCTTGCTTCCAACAGCCTTTTCGAGATGATCTTTCAGGGTGGCTATATCTTCACGGACAGAGTTAACTTCATCTTTCCATCCTGCTATGGTCCGGTGGATTTCCGGGAACGTGGTTTCTTGCTCCATGGGCGAAAAATTGAAGAGGTGATTATACAGTTATATAACCCCATCAAAGTAGAAAAGTTTTTTGAAATAACCAAACTTTTTTACACACGTAAAGCTATCAGGCCTCTGCCGGGCTTTCTTCAGCAGGATTTACCACATCGGGTTCAGTATATTCGATGATAAAATTATTCCTTCCCTCTCCCACCATTATTTTGAGAAACTGTTGCTGAATAAGCTCCAGGATAGCCAGGAATAAGAAAATGGCGTGGATGCGGTCATTGCAATGGTCAAAAATACGCTCGAAGGATAAAGTACGTTCATGCCGGCCCAGATCTAACACATAGTCGCGGGAACCTTCCGTGGTATAATTGTACCGGAACACTACGTGCTGAGGCTTGTGCTGGCGTTCTTTCATTCGCTGAAGCACTTTCTCAAAAGCAGTCATCAGTTTGAACAAAGTCAGCGTTTGCACTTCTGTTCCCTCGCTTGCGGTTTCACCAATCACAGCCAATTCATCACGGATATTCCCTCTTTTAACCTGCAGCAGCCGTTCCGCTTCTTTTTCCGCCAACTCCATGGCAGCCTGTTTGTATTTTTTATATTCGAGCAGTTTATCCACCAATTCCTGGCGCGGATCTATTTCATTTCCCTGTTCATCCAGCTCTTTGCGGGGTAATAACATCCTCGCTTTGATACGCATCAGGATGGATACGAACAGGATAAATTCACTGGCCAGCTCGATATTGAGCGATTCCATACCGTGAATATAATCTGTAAAGTCCTGTATCAGCTTGGTAATGGGAATATCATAAATATCCAATTCATCTCTTTCAAGAAAGAAAAGCAACAAATCGAAGGGGCCTTCAAATTGCGGCAGGGATATTTTATAAGTGGCGGATTCCTTCAACCGGATTTATTTTAAATCGTGTAAAAGGCAAATGTAGGAAAATATCCGTCAAAATTGCCAGCTGACCCCGATTCCGATAAGTTCTTTGAACTGGAGCCTCGGCCTCTTTTCAGCACCACCTGCGCCCCTGTATCGGGATCGGTTTTTATAGAACCATCCGCATTCTTAGCATAGGTAATAAATTTCACATCATCATCGTAAATAAGCTCGGTATCCAGGGTAGCGGTAATAAATTGATTGACTTTGAAAGTCAGGAGAGAAGTCCAGTAAATATCTATATTCTGTGGATTATACAAATAGTTAGAATAAAAGTCTAAACGGGAAGTCCAGTTAACATTTTTCAGAATATCCTTATTAAACTGAATCGAGACATAAGAGCCCAGTTCATAACGCATTTTTTTCCCGTGGCGGATCAAAGTACGGGTGCTGTCATGATAATAATAAACAGCGCTGTCCACGCCAAAAGCGCCCAAATCAGCTAACCCCCGGCTATTGACAATGACAAAGCGGGATGTAATCGGCGACATGAATACGGAAAAATAATCCGCAGGTTTAAAATTAAAACCTAAAGAGGCTAAAACATAGGCAGGCGCTAAGAAATGAGAAACGATAGTGCTGTCATCAGGATAATTATGGCCATTAGCGAACTGGCTCCGGAAACCTATCATGGCACTATAATACCAATGATGAGAAAAGCGATAGCCGTATTTGGAATAAATATTCATTCTGTCATCACTTTTCTGCGTACCCAGGCTGGTAGTATTGAGATAACCGAATGCTATGTCTATATTGTTATCCCAACTATTTCTTTTATCTGCATAATTGACATACACATTACCTCTGGCATCTAAAGTGAGGGAAGAATGATCTCCCCCTGCAGCCCAGTTTTGTCGGCTTCCCTGACTGACAGCCGCACTGAAAATACCTCCGGACCGCCAATGCAGGCTGTCTTTATCTGCATCAACCGGATGGCCTGATTTACCTTTCTTCAACTCCTTCACTATATCGGCTGCATTATAATTATTTATTTTTTTTATTTCTGTAATAGTACCAAACTGATGAAATGCAGTATCGGAAGGAGGAGAAACAGGCAGGATGGAATCAGCCTTCTGCTCTGGTGGAGGTCTGAGTGTATCCGTCACCTGTGCAGCGACAGCATGAAAAACGAAATTAACTAAAAATAAAATGGCCGGCCATTTACGCATACCTTTTCTCAGCCTGTATTTAACGATGGAAAATGGATTATGATAATCCTTTGTGAAAAGGCAAAGGTATAAAATTATGAAGGATCAGCGCATCAGAATTTATAGGAAAAGCCCACACCAAGGATTTCCTGGAGTTGCAAATGAGCTACCTGTGTCCCATAAGTAGTGGGAAATCTGACATTATCATCATAGATCATATTCAGCGCAATGGTGGTGGCTAAATATTTACTGATTTTCATGCTCAATAAATTTGTCCAATATACGGCAATATTCTGGGGGTTGTGCTTGTAATTGGAAAATAACTGAAGTTGGCTTGTATAGTGAATGCTCTTGGTCAGATCTTTATTAAAATTAGCATTCAAAAAAGCCCCAAACTCATTATATACGTGGCTGGTAGTGGGGGCATAAATTTGCTTCAGTGCAAGGGAATCATCACTGACTACAGTCCACCTCTCCGTGATGGGCGAAAGGAACACGTCAAAGTAATCCGTGAGTTTATAATCCACTCCAAGTGATAATAATACATAAGCAGGCGAAAACATGGCAGAGTGGAAGGTGGAAGTTCCATCGGAATTGTACAAATATCCCTTGGCAAACTGCGTCTTAAAATCAAATAAAGCGGAATAATACCATTTCTTATTTTCCGTAGCCTGCCTCCCATATTGAGAAGTCAGATAGAAATGATCATTGCTTTTTCTGAAACCGGTGCTGGTAGTCTTAGTGTAGCCATAAGCCATATCCAACAGGTTGTTCCAACTGTTTTTACCTTTTTCGTAAGCAGCGTAACCATTAAACAGGGAATTTAAGGCTATGGATGAATTGTCGCCACCCGCAGCCCAATGCGATAAAGCGGCCTGACTGAAATTGACACTGAATATGCCTCCCGTACGCCATATATGGTGGGAAGTGTCATTGATCGCTACGGTTTTTTGAGCATCCTTTTGTAAACCTTGCACGGTATTATCCTGAGCTAATACAGTAGTTACGCTTAATAAGAACATCCAGCCGGTCAGTAAAGTCTTTTTAGTTATCATTAGAAAAATATTTGCGGCATTTTTACAAATATCATGCCTCAAAAGGAATAAAAGGCATGATATTTATTTAAGAAATATTTTCCCGTTAATTACGGCCTTTCAACAAATCTCTGATCTCTGTAAGTAACTGCTGATCAGGAGTAGGCGCAGGAGCAGGTGCAGGCGTTTCTTCCCTGGCTTTCTGGAACTTCTTCTGCATTGTCACAAAAGATCTCATCACGATAAAAATTGAAAACGCAATGATGAGAAACATAATGATTGCATTAATAAAATTCCCATAAGTCAGCGCATTTTCCGGTTTCACGACTTTTCCGGCAGCATCGAGTACAGCAGGAGAAAAGATCACTTTTTTCTTACTGAAATCAATCCCTCCCGTAAAAGTACCAATAATAGGCATGATAATATCATTCACCAGAGAGGTAACTACTTTCCCAAAAGCAGCGCCTATAACTACGGCAATGGCCAGATCTATCACATTGCCTTTAAGAGCGAACTCTTTGAAATCTTTCATTAAGGACATAAGCGGAAGTTTTAAATATTTGGAATATACGTAAAGTTAACAAAAGATGTATGACATAAACAAAAAAAGTTTTATAAATAACGGTTCGGGATACACTAAATAACAATCCATCATACATCTCACTCTCGCAAGACATTCACGTAAAAACATTCTGATAACTATTTTCCCCTGTACATTCTTTGAGACAAAACCTGTAATATGCATACCCTGTCTTCGCCCTATAAAAACAGCTCTTTCAACATGAAACCGTTGCGAAATGACAGTAACTTCTTTACAATTAAAGTGATGAAGGCAGCGCCATAAAGAATCCCATGTACAGTATCCTTCTTCATCGGTAATGATTATCGTCGCCGGCAGCCCCCGGGTCATCAGACTTGCTTTCATATCTTCTGCCTCGCTCGGTGTGGCAGGGTGTTTTCCCGCCCCGCTAACAATAAAATGGCCGGCCTTATGATGCGTGAAAATTAATTCCGCTGCATCCATGCGATATTTAAAATAATAATTAATGCCCCCTTTTTGTGTAAACTTTGCCGTACCGAGGATGAGCGCTGTCTCTATATAGGGAAGTTTGTCAATATTATGGTATAAAGCAGAAGAAGTGGTCCACTTAATGATGCAATAACATACTGCTATTCCAAACAGCCCCAGGATTATAATACAGATACTAATCAAAAGCCAGAGATCAGGCATCAGGTGCTTTATCAATTAAAAAAACATACGCTTCCTTAGGCCCGTGGATACCAATGACGGATGTTTTTTCAATGTCGGAAGTGCGGCTGGGTCCGCTTTGAAAAGAGATCATGGAAGGCAGGTGGTCACTGTATTTTTCTTTTAATCTTATGATGACATCCTTTATATCATAAACCAGTTGGTCTGTATAAGCCACTACAATATGTACCGGCGGAAATATGCCGACCGTTCTCCCCGACGGTTGGGCAGCGCTTAAAACAACAGTGCCCGTGCGTGCTACCAGGGCTTCGCAGGTGGTCATGCCCGCATCCGCTTCGTTTATATCCCCGGATTTATTGAGTACAGAAACTGAAAAAGGCTGCAGGGTATGCACTAACTGCAGCTCGCGGCAATACACAGAATTCCAATGGTTACTGTCAGCCAATCCATTCAGATTGTCAGCCAGTTCTTTATGATCTGCACAAAAAACGAATCGTCCTTTCAGCGCGGAGAAATTTTCTGCAAACAAAATGGATAAATCTTCTTCCTCTTTATTAAAAACAGAAGTTTGCCCCTCCGCTTGCGGAAATGGCAGCGGAGTGGATTGGCTCAATGCATTGCGCACGCGTTTCAAAATATTTTCTTTGGACGGAGCTACATTCATTGACTTGCCTGTTATGCCGGTGAGGGTTTTATAATTTCCTGCGGTTGCACATTATCATCGGAAGGAGCGACTACTAAAGGCGGATCGTTCTTACGCTCATCAAAAGGACGAGGACCGAGCAAACGCACCAGATCTGCCTGATACAGGACTTCTTTTTTCAGCAGTTCTCCAGCTAATAACCTAAGCTGATCTATCCTTTCCCTTAATAATTCCTTGGTGCGGATATAAGCATTTTCAATCAGCTTGCGCACTTCTTCATCAATCATCCGGGCAGTAGCCTCGGAGTATGGCTTATTGAAAGTATAATCATTTTGCGGATCATAAAATGAAATATTCCCCACCTTTTCATTCATGCCATAAACCGTTACCATCGCATAGGCCATTTTGGTAACCACCTGCAGGTCATTTTGTGCGCCGGTGGATATTTTTTCAAAAATCAGTTCTTCAGAGGCTCTTCCCCCTAAGGTCATGCACATATCATCCGTAAGCTGCTCTGTGTTGTAGAGGTATTGTTCTTTAGGCAGATATTGTGCGTAGCCTAAGGCAGCAGTTCCGCGCGGCACAATGGTCACTTTCACTAATGGATTGGCATGCTCCAGATACCATCCACAGATGGCATGTCCCGCTTCATGATGAGCGATGATAGCTTTTTCGTCCGGAGAAATCAGTTTGTTCTTCTTTTCCAAACCGCCAATCACCCGGTCAATTGCATCGTTAAAATCTTCTGTTTCCACCATTTTCTTGCCTTTACGGGCGGCAATCAAAGCGGCTTCATTGCATATATTGGCAATATCGGCGCCGGCAAACCCCGGTGTCATAGCGGCTAATTTCTTAATATCCAGATTAGGTGAGCATTTGATAGGTTTCAAATGCACCTCAAATATTTTTTCTCTTCCTGCCAGGTCCGGCTTTTCAATGGATATCTGCCGGTCGAAACGTCCCGGGCGGAGTAAAGCAGCGTCCAGTACATCCGGCCGGTTAGTGGCAGCCAGGATGATGATGCCGCTGTCTGTTCCGAAACCATCCATTTCCACCAGCAACTGATTCAGGGTATTTTCTCTTTCGTCGTTACTCATCATCACGTTTTTACCCCTTGCACGGCCGATAGCATCAATTTCGTCAATGAAGATAACACAAGGCGCTTTTTCACGTGCCTGCTTGAACAGATCACGGACACGGCTGGCACCCACACCTACGAAAAGCTCTACGAAATCTGATCCGGAAATAGAGAAGAACGGCACCTGCGCCTCTCCGGCCATAGCCTTTGCCAGCAGGGTTTTGCCCGTCCCGGGAGGACCGATCAGCAAACACCCTTTTGGAATTTTACCTCCTAAAGAAGTATATTTTTTAGGATTCTTTAGAAAATCCACGATTTCCATTACCTCTTCTTTTGCCTCATCCAGGCCAGCCACATCATTGAAGGTAACGGTCACTTTGGTACCTTTTTCAAATAGCTGGGCACGGGATTTCCCAATATTAAATATCCCGCCCGGCCCGCCGCCGGCAGCCCCTCCTCCCATTTTCCGCATCAGCAATATCCATATCCCTATGATCAGCAAAATGGGAATTAAAAACTGGAGAATAGGACTCAGCCAATCTGTGCGGTTATCAAAAGTTAAGGGAACGTCCGTAATATGATATTTCTGTTCTGCAGTCTGCAGGTTTTCTTCAAATGTTCTCAGATCCCCTATAGTGAAGTGATAGTGCGGACCAGGATTCACGGAACCGAACTGACCCTGGGCTACACTTTTATATTGCGGTTCACTCAATTTATCCGGCTTAATATAAACTTCCACATCGCTTTTGTTGACCACCACCAATTTCCCTACATCTCCATTAGCCAGCATACTGGTCGAAAAATCCTGAAAGCTGGTTTCCTTCGGTTTGGTGTGGAAATCAAAAAAGTTCATGGACAACAGAATGATCCCTATGATGATATAGACCCAATAGAGATTGAATTTCGGTCCTTTCTTGGGTGCTTTACCATCGGGGCTCATATTATTGTTTCCACCGGATGATATTCCATTTCCGCCTTTTTCCATATTTCACATTATAGTATTAAAATATACGCTAAAATATAAGTCTTTTTTATTATAGGTTGCTTGTATTATAAGCAATTTTATCCCAAATTGTTCACCCTTCATGGTTTATCTTCTTCGCGTCGCTCCACATTTCTTCCAACTGATAAAACTTCCTGTTTTCCGGCATAAAGATATGCACTACAATATTGATATAATCTATCAAAACCCATTGTAATGCGGTTATGCCTTCTTCTTTGTAAGGTAATTCTCCCGTTTGGTCTTTTACTTTTTTTTCTATAAAATCTGCAATGGCTTTTACCTGGGTACCTGAACCCGCTTCGCAGATAATAAAGAAATCGGCAACTGCCTCGGGAATTTTCCTCAGGTCAAGCGCCACGATCTTCTCCCCCTTCTTATCCTGAATAGCCTGAATAATGGATTTATAAATTTTACTGTTGCTTGTCAGGCGCCGGATAGCATGTGATTTTTCTCTCTGAAGGATTAGTTGTGTCAATAAAATTTATTTTTGTGTTTAAATCAGTTACAAAACCCTGAAAAATTTCGTGCAAAGGTACTAATTCCCAATTAACAAGTCCCTTTTACTTTCCCGAACCATAAGGGAAAGAGATAAAAACTCAATGGCTTAAAAAATGCTCAGCAATGCCTCATTTTTCTACTTCTAAACCATCGTTAACGATCCTTCAAAAAGTGGACAGTACCAATAACTATGCCATGGCATGCATCAATGACAGGGATGTACCGAATGGTACGGCCTGGCTGGCGCTGCATCAGACTTCAGGAAAAGGACAACGCGGGCATAAATGGCAAAGCAAACCGGGTGAAAACATCATCATGTCTCTGGCATTAAAGCCCCGGGGGCTTTTCCTCTCCAATCAATTCATGCTTAGCATGGCAGTTGCCCTGGGCTCCTATGATTTTGTTAAAAAATATGCAGGCAAGAATACCGCGATAAAATGGAGCAACGATATCTATATAGGTGACAAAAAGGCAGGTGGAATCCTCATCGAAAATGTGATCAGGGGGAATAAATGGATATACGCAGTGGCCGGAATCGGACTTAACCTTAATCAGGAAAACTTTTTACCGGCATTGCCCAATCCGGTGTCTTTATCTCAGGTAACGGGAAAAAAGTATGATTTGATAAAAATGGCCGAAGAATTACAGGAATATATTATGGATCGCTGTGCTCATTTGCGCCCTGCCGCTTATGAACAGTTAATGCATGAATACGTCTCCCGGTTATATCATTTGGGAATAAAACAACAGTTCTTAACAAAAGAGGGTATGGTATTCGAAGCGGTGATCAAAGGAATCGAACGAGACGGAAAATTAATCTTAGAAAAGGGGGAAAGACTAATAAATGTCAATTTCGGAGAAATAAGTTTTATTATCTGATCCTGTAACCCCATTCTTTGAGCAGTTCTTTCACTTTTTCCACATGAGACCCCTGCACAATGATCTGGTCATCCTTCACACTTCCACCGGTGCCGCAGGAGGTTCTTAATTTTTTACCCAGGTATTCCCTGTCTTCCTCTTTGCCGGCAAATCCTTCCACGAGGGTTACCGTTTTCCCCTTACGATGCCTGGTATCTAATATAACCTTCAATACTTGTTCCGAGGGTGGTAAAGAAATTTCCTCCTCCTGACGATTATCATAAGAAAAGTCGGGGTCGGTTGAATAGACAAAGGGGCTGTTCCTGTTATTTCTTCCGGAGGACATAATGCAAAGATAGGATGGAACCTTTTCCAAATAAAATTAAAATATTGTACCTTAAACCCCGTTTTAAAGCAAACCATTTCACTATGATAAAAACAACAAAGCTGCTTTGCGTGATGTTAATAGCAGGGTTGCTTTTAATGAGCAGTTGCAGCGTGTTGAAAAAAAATAGCTGCGGATGTCCGCCGATACCTGAAAGCGGAAGATTGAGGCATTAAAGCAAAAAATGTTTTTTGGGAATATTATACTAACTTTGAGTTGTAAAACTCATTACCATGAAAGCGACGGGAAGAGAATTAGTGATATTACTTCCGGAAGGGAAACACCAAAATACGATTACAGAAAAACAGACGCTTTGGCTCCACGAATTGTTGAACAACGTAGAGACACTTGAGAATTATGTCAAAGCCGTTGAATTTGTAAACCTCCACCGTGGAGGGATTACCCACAATCCGCTCCGGATAGAACTTGCCTTGCAAAGAAAAGTATTGGGATCCTTCCAGTTCCTTCTGCACAAGAATTAACCGAAGGTGAGAAAATCAGTGTAAAGAGTATCCCGAAGAGAATTTATTCAACCGGCGTGTGTTTATTATATTGTTTTTTCCAGTAATACAGTCGCATAAGCCATCACGCCTTCTTCCCTGCCTACAAATCCCATTTGTTCGGTGGTAGTAGCCTTAATGCCGATGGCGTCTTTTTCCATCTGCAGAACAGAAGCGATGCAGGATTTCATCTGAGGAATAAAACGCTTTATTTTGGGTAATTGCAGGCATACCGTAGAGTCAATATTAATAATGTGATACGCTTTTTCTTTTATCAGCAGGAAAGTCTTTTCTAAAAGCAGTTTACTGTCAATCCCTTTATACGCAGGATCGGTATCGGGAAAATGTGTGCCGATGTCTTCTAAACCCGCTGCTCCGAGCAAAGCATCACATATTGCGTGCAGCAGCACGTCAGCATCGCTGTGGCCCACGGCCCCTTTATGATGAGGGATCTGAACCCCACCTAACATCAGGGTTTTCCCTTCCTGCAATTGATGAAAATCAATCCCGAGACCAGTTCTGATGGAAGATGTTGTATTCAATTGTTAATCCTGGTTTGATTTGCCAAAGTTCACAATAAGTGAGAATCTGAGTGTATTAGAAAGCGGGTTACGCTGAACACCGCTGCCGGAAGGTATCAGGTAAGAAAAATTGAGTCCGAATACATTATATTTTAATCCTAATCCGAGCGTAAAAAACTTACGGTCGCCCTTATATTTATTTTCATTAAAATACCCGGCCCTGATGGCAAATAAGTCATTATACCAATATTCCATCCCTAATGCAAAATTAATTTCCTGCATCTCTTCTTTGAATCCGCCGGGTGCATCGGTAAATGAATGAAATATCCCGCTGACCACGCTTTGATCCAGATACGCAGGATTACCATTGGCATCTACCATGCCTGTGTCGGGCGTTGGCACCAGCAATTTGTTGACATCCAGATCAAAAGTCAGTTTATTATACTCGTCGAATTGCTGGGTATAAGACCCTCCCAACCCCAAATTGGTCGGAATAAAATTTTTGAATTGTGCAGAATTGGAATAAGAAATTTTAGTTCCCACATTCGTGATTGCCAGGCCGAAATTCCAGGCGCCCGATTGCCCATTATTGTAATCAATACTATTGGTATAAAATGCCGTAACATCTCCTGCGACTGCCTGGCCCGGTTTAAAAGTGACCCCGCCGATATTAGTTCCTGCAGCTAAGTTGGAATATATGTACCGCAAAGCGATCCCCATGGAAAAATTATCGGATAGTTTACGGGCATAACCTCCGTCAAAGGAAAATTCTCTCGGATGAAAAGTGCCCTGATCCACCCCGTACATGTCGGTGAATTGTATGTTACCATAATCAATATACCGCAATGAAGCCCCGATAGCCTGGTTTTCATCTAATTGTTTATAACCACTCAGATAAGTGAGAAATACGTCATTGACTATATCCGTAAGCCAGGGAGTATAAGTCAGGGAAGCGCCCCCGTCTGTTTGTGCAAAAGGAAGTTTGGCGAGATCCCAGTAAACTGCATTCGGGTCCGGGGATAAAGCGATACCCGCATCTCCCATAGCGCCGCTGCGCGCATCCGGTGAAATCCTTAGAAAAGGTACTGCTGTATTGATCACATTTACCCTGCCGTCTGTTCCTCCGGAACCTATTCCTCCCCCTTGTCCGTAAACTGTATCATAGAAACCTAATGTAACCAATAAGAGAACCGAATATGGGAGGACTTTATGCATCAGTGAGGTATTTCGACTCAATTGTATTTTATAAATAATGGTTTGTTTAATAATCTCCAAAAAACGACAGGTCGCTATCTTTTATTGTTGACACATGTCCTGACAAATCAAAGAAAAGCCAATGTACCCCTGATGGCAAAGTTTGCAGGTAATTTTGACTGCAAAAAAAATAAAAAAATCCGGTATGCGAAAAATTTTCGGTCAAAGGCAGTTTTTTCCCCATAAAAGCAATATTTCAATACCGTGTTAGTCTCAGCCAAAATACTTTTACCATTCCATTTTAATTCTTTGGTATAAAATAAAAAAATTACATTTGCGTTAATAAAATTAAAAAAGCCGTATCTCATGGTAAAACTACGTGATGTCGTAACTGGCGCTGTGGCCGTGGCGTTAATTGCAGGAACTTCATCCTGCGGGCTTTTCCATAAAAAATATCAGAAATCCTCCGCTACCGGCTGGAACTATAACGACCCGAAATGGGGCGGATTTTACGTACCGAAAGATGTGGAAGAAAAAACAGGTCCGGGACTGGTTTTCGTACAGGGCGGTACTTTTGTCATGGGTTCCACCCAGCAGGATGTGATGGGATCCTGGAATAATATTCCTCACCGGGTGACGGTATCCTCTTTTTATATTGACGAAACAGAGGTCTCTAATGTAGATTATCGTGAATACACTTACTGGCTGAGCCGGGTGTTTGGGAATTCAATCCCTGAAGTCTATCAGAAGGCTTTACCAGATACCTTATGCTGGAGAAGTCAATTGGCTTATAATGAACCGCTGGTAGAGTATTATTTCCGCTTCCCTGCATATAATGACTTTCCTGTGGTAGGGGTTACCTGGGAACAGGCCAATAATTATTGCAAATGGAGGTCAGACCGTGTCAATGAAATGCTTCTCATCAAGGCCGGCATTCTTTCTCAAACAGACATCAATAATCAGGAAGGGCAAAATAACTATGATACGAAAGCCTACTTGTATGGCTTGTATAACGGAACCCCCGGTAAAGAAGTGCGTTCAAGAAGTGACCCCTATAAAAACCCCGATGGGTCTCCCAGACGGGTTAACTTCTCTGACGGAGTCCTCTTACCAAATTACAGGTTACCGACAGAAGCAGAGTGGGAATTTGCAGCATTGGCATATATCGGGCAAAACCCGGCCCCCTCACGTAAAGAAGGGAAGATGGGAGAGGATATGATCATGAATCGCCAGGTATATCCATGGGCAATTAATCCCAATGGCTTACGTGACCCGCGCAGGGGCGCCTGGCAGGGAGAATTTTTAGCCAATTTTAAAATCGGATCCGGTGATAATATGGGAGTGGCCGGCGGATTAAATGACCGGGCTTCTATACCGGGCCCCGTTAAATCTTTCTGGCCTAATGCCTTTGGCATATATAATATGGCGGGTAATGTCAGCGAATGGGTCGAAGATGTATATCGTCCTCTCTCCCCCCTGGAAGTAAGCGATTTCAATCCTTTCCGTGGTAATGTGTATAAAGACGTTTACCGGGATAGTAACGGCGAGCCTGAATTAGACAGTTTAGGACATCTGAAAACAATTCCTGAGCCCGACTCTATTGCGGCAAAACATTGGAATTATATGTATCCTGATCTGCGTAATTATATGGACGGCGATTCATTATCCAATACCACTTATGCTTTTGGGGAGACCACCCTGATCAACGACAAAAGCAGGGTCATAAAAGGCGGCTCATGGGAAGACATGCCTTATTGGCTGTCGCCCGGCACCCGCAGATATATGCAACAGGATATGGATGCCAATACCGTCGGTTTTCGCTGCGCCATGGACAGAGTGGGCAGCCAGCAGGGAAATGGTTTCAAGACAGGAAATTTCTTCCGCACCCCCAGAGCAAAAAGATAAAAGCTTATGCAGAAAATTCTCTTATCCCGGTGACTGCTTTCACCGGGATTTTTTATTTTTATCCTGATTTATTTCAAAAAGATGCCAGACATTACTTTCCTCTATAAAATTTATCTTGATCATCCATCTGTGCAGACAGATACCCGGAAGCTGCATAAAGGCGACTTGTTTTTTGCCCTAAAAGGTCCGAATTTCAATGGAAACGTTTTTGCAGAAAAAGCGCTGAATGAAGGAGCGGCTTATGCTGTGGTAGATGAAGAAAAATATAAAACGACCGATCGGATGATCCTGGCAGAGGATGCCCTTGTTGCTTTGCAGCAATTGGCACGTTATCATCGTGACCAACTGCAAATTCCTTTTTTGGCCATCACAGGCTCCAACGGGAAGACTACAACTAAGGAATTAATTAAGTCTGTATTGTCCGGGAAATACAGCACATATGCTACCGAGGGAAATCTCAATAACCATATCGGTATTCCGCTGACTATTTTAAAAATTAAAAGAGATATAGAAATGGCGGTTATCGAAATGGGTGCCAATCATCAGCATGAAATAGAAGGATATTGTAAGATAGCCGATCCCACACATGGCATCATAACCAACGTGGGAAAAGCCCATTTGGAGGGATTTGGCGGCATAGAAGGCGTTAAAAAAGGTAAAGGCGAATTGTTTGATCACCTGAGAGCACGTAAAGGAACTGCTTTTGCCTGCAACGATTTTGATTATTTCCTCGAGATGACGCATGATATAAAGGAAGTGATCTGGTACGGTACAAAGAATAAAGGGTCCATACAAGGTTCCATAGTCCGTCATGATCCATTTTTACAGGTACAGACAAATTATGCAGGAACAATTGATACACAATTGATCGGCGGCTATAATGTGTATAATGTGCTTGCCGCTGTCGCCGTGGGAAAATATTATAAGGTGGATAAAAAAGATATCGTCAATGCTATTCAATCTTATGCTCCCGGTAATGCCCGTTCTCAGTTGATAAAAAAAGGAGATAACTATTTTGTTTTAGATGCATACAATGCCAATCCATCCAGCATGAAGGCTGCTATTGAGAATTTTGCCAATTCCACCTTTGAAGACTCAGATAAAAAAATACTGATGTTAGGCGCCATGATGGAACTGGGAAAAGAAAGCGTAGAGGAGCATCAAAAGGTGATTGACCTGATAAGCCAGTATCCGTGGGAAAAAGTCATCCTTACTGGTGGAGATTTTTCAAAAATCAATCACCCTTATTTGTATTTCCCGAATGCTGAACCTGTGCGAGACTGGTTAACGCAGCAGCACTATCATCATGCCGCCATTCTAATAAAGGGTTCCCGTTTGATGCAAATGGAGAAAGTCATTTGCTAATATCTTCTAAGCGTCGTCTTGTTGCCTGCTTTTCTCCCATATTTCTTAAATGCAGTAGATGAGAGGCGACTGCCTTCGCAAAAGTGGGATAGGCTACATAGGGTAAATTAAATTCACGGCAGGTTTCTTTTACCAAGGGGCTTATTGCCCGGTAGTGAACATGTGATACTCTAGGGAATAAATGATGTTCTATTTGAAAATTTAGCCCGCCTAACAGCCAGGAGGCAAGGCGGCTTCTCATGGCAAAATTAGCGGTGGTCGCAACCTGATGAACGGCCCATTCCTCTTCAATTTTGTTAGAAGAAGGATCGGGCACAGGGAATCGGGTATCTTCTACACAATGAGCCATTTGAAATACGAGAGAGAGTGTCAGGCCAAATACGCCATGCATGATCAACAAACCAATAAGCGCTGGTACAAATCCATATACAAATGATGGGATCACCAGAAAAACACCTATATTCATTACTTTACTCACCCAGAAAATAAATTTATCCTTCAATTTCATGGGGGGTATTTTAGTGTGCTCAATCTTACGGGTAAAATATTTCTGATAATCATTGAAAAGTACCCAAGAAAGTGAAGAAAATAGATAGATCACAGGTGCATAAATGTATTGATAATGATGATACCAACGCCACTTTTGCTCAGGACTCAGACGAAGAATGGGTACCTGATCAATATCTTCATCTTCTCCCGCAATATTGGTATAGGTGTGGTGTACAATATTATGCTTTACCTTCCACATATAATCGCTTCCGCCCATTACATTCATCGTCAGCCCCATAATCTCATTGATGGTTTTGTTGTTGGAATAGGCACCGTGAGCACCGTCATGCATTACGTTAAAGCCAATAAAAGATAAGACCAAACCCAATGCGGCACATAATAAAACCGCCAACCAAATCACAGGATGGAAAAGAATGAGAGTGAGATAAATGATTACTCCCAAAGGCACTAAAACAGCCGTCTTGGCAAATAAATGCCAGTTTCCTTTCTGACTGATATGCTGGGTCTGAAAATAAGCATGGATTTTTGCATCTAATGCTACTTTGAAAGGCTTTACTTTATTGTTGAACTTTACGTCGCTCATGATTGAACAAAAAACTTGTCGGGAGAAGCACAAATGTTCCTTTTCAAACGCAAAGAAAGCACATATGGATCTTCCGGGATAACTGTAAATAAAAGAATAATTAACGACACATGAAGCTTCTTAAACCACTCACCGGATATAATAACGGTAAAGAAAGCCGAATGTTGTAAGTTTATTAAAAAGAGCATTAATTTAACGAATCTATTTCTTCCTGAACAAAATCAACTAAGGTCTTAATATAATCTGGGGAAAAATCAAAACGGATCCCTGCTGCAGCATATAACTCTTTCAGCTGAACCGTGTAGCCAAGGCTTAAAGCTTTCATATAATTGTCAAGCGCTTTTTCTTTATCTTCCCTGAATTGTTTCCACATGGCAATGGCGCCCAACTGAGCAATGCCATATTCTATATAGTAAAAAGGGACTTCAAATAAATGCAGCTGCCTTTGCCAGCTGCAGGAACGATAATCTTCAAAACCGGTCCAGTCAACTACTTTAGTCGAAAACTCATCCTGGATTTTTTGCCATGCAGCCGTCCTTTCCTCTTTTGTATGCCGGGGATGCTCATATACCCAATGCTGGAATTTATCCACTATGGCTATCCATGGGAAAATGCTGATGACACGTTCCAATTGCTGCAATTTAGCACGGCGTAAATCATCCGGATTTTCAAAGAAGATTTTCCAATAATCCATCGTGAACAGTTCCATGCTCATGCTGGCCACTTCAGCTATTTCCATCGGATATTCTTTAAAAGCGCTCAATTCCAGCCCATGGGTCAGGAACGCCTGAATAGCATGCCCCCCCTCATGAACAATAGTGGTTACATCCCTCATTTGTCCGGCGGCATTCATAAATATAAAGGGAATGCCTGTTTCAGCCAAGGGTGCATTATATCCTCCGGGCGCTTTTCCTTTCCGGCTTTCCAGATCCAGTCGGCCCATCTTTTGCATAGTGCGGAAACAATCTCCAAAGAAAGGACGAAGGCTCGCAAAACAATCTTCCGACTTTGCGATCAATTCATCGCCCGTGCGGAAAGGTTCCAGCGGTTTTATTCCCTCTGGCTCTGCTTCCGTATCCCATGGTTTCATGGTCTCCAAATGAAGCTTTTGCCGCTTACTGATCAAAATTTTAGTTGACAATGGGACAATATATTCTTTTACCGCATCATGAAAGGCGAAACAATCTTCTTTGGTATAATCAAACCGGCCCAATTCTTCGAATTTGTAATCGCGATAATTTTCAAACCCTGCATTCAGGGCCATTTCATTTCTTTTCTGAACTAAAGTAGTATACAGGTCATCCAATACATCCCTGTCCTGCATCCTCCGGGCTGCTGTTTTCGTAAAGACTTCTTCCCTGAGATTTCTGTCAGGATTTTCCAGGAATTTAGAGGCCTGTTGTAAAGTATATTCTTTCCCATTTACCTCAATAGTCATAGCGCCCGTGATCTGGCCATATTGCTGTTGCATCACGCTCAGTTCGGCCATAATAGGTACATTTTTCTCCCTGTACAGCTCCACCGATTTTTTAACGCTTCTTAAATAGGTGAAATATTTTTTCTGGTCTAACTCTTTAGTGAAAGAGCAGTCCAATAATTTTTTGTTCAGATCAAAAGCATACGGTTGCAATTGAGGTTGTATTTCCATACAGAAATAAGTAAAAGCGTTCCGGTATTCTTCATTCGTTGTATCACAGGTCATACGGATCTGGCGCCAGCTTGCATCTTCACTGATCACTGCTTCCAGCTCACTCATATCTTTAAGCCATTGTTCTAAATCTTTCACAGAACGGATCTCTCTTTCCCGCAAATGATCGAAATAGGGCTTTAATGCCTCCCAGGTACTTACTTTAAAACCTTCAGGTAAAAAATGTCTCGGCAATTTTTTAATATTTGCGTTTGCTTGCATGATTGATTATCTTTTTCCGGCTGCAAAGCTATTGAAATTTTTATCTTTGCCGGCCTATGTACTGGCTGATCAAAAAAATACTATTTCTTTTTCCTCCTGAAAAGGCACACCATATTGCCATGGGAGGATTGAATATTATCCGGTCATTACCCGGCGGGAAAAGTATATTAAAAAAATATTTTTGCTTTGCATATCCCATGCTTAAAAAAGAGGTCTTCGGTATAACCTTTCCTAATCCGGTAGGTCTGGCGGCAGGGTTTGACAAAGATGCCAAATGGATAGATTCATTGGAGTGCCTTGGCTTCGGCTTTATGGAAATCGGAACGGTTACCCCGCTTCCGCAGCCGGGGAATGAAAAACCCAGGCTGTTTCGACTCCCAAAAGACCGGGCATTGATTAACAGGATGGGATTTAATAATGAAGGAGCAGAAGCAGCAGCCTTACGGATAAAAAAGAGTCATGCACAACTTATCATTGGCGGAAATATAGGGAAAAATAAAATCACCCCCAATGAAAATGCGGCTGAAGATTATGAAAAATGTTTTCATGCGTTGTATGATGTGGTGGATTACTTCGTGATCAACGTCAGCTCGCCGAATACACCCGGCCTGCGCAGCCTGCAGGAGAAAGAACCGCTACAGCGTTTAATCCTCCGTCTGCAAAACCTGAATAAGCAAAAGCCTGTCCCAAGACCTATCCTGCTGAAAATAGCCCCCGATCTTAATGAAGGCCAGTTAAACGATATTATTAGTATTGTCCTGGAAACCGGTCTATCAGGTATAGTAGCAACCAATACAACCATCGGCAGAGAAGGTCTGCGGACTCCCAGCGACCGGGTTCAGGCAATGGGAGCAGGCGGGTTAAGCGGGAAGCCCTTGCAAAAAAAAAGTACGGAAATAATACGTTATCTGTATCAAAAGACTAATGGTCTAGTTCCTATTATTGCTTCCGGCGGTATTTTCAATGCCGCAGATGCTAAGGAAAAACTGGATGCCGGGGCCGCACTCGTGCAGGTATATACCGGATTTATTTATGAAGGACCAGGAATAGCAAAGAAAATTTGCAAACGATTGGCGGAATAGGATGCTTTATTGCCAACCGAAGTATCCAAACTTTATACGAGAGTACTTTTCGCCAATTGACGTATCCCATTCAGAAAGACAACAGGGCTTAC
>SCQT01000110.1 GCA_004322015.1 Chitinophagaceae bacterium | reverse complement strand
GTGGAAAGGCTATAATTCGCAAGGACCACCAGGTGTTATTTGTCTGAAGAGAGGCTTGGACAGGTTTAATAATATTATGATGGGAATTTCAATCGCAAAAGATATGTGTACAGGGTAGCTACCGGTCAGGCAGGCTCGCCGACGGGTTAAACGACATTGTGATTGAATGTTGAATAACAATTTTCCTGATAGAGACAGCTTTATTCCTTTATCCGGCATATCAAAATATGATTTAAGCCGGTAAAGATCCTTATTCCCGAAGTACCTCAAATGAATGCCCGGATGAAATCAACTGCTAAATTGCATCCTCTGCAACAACTGCTTCTTGGATTATCCGAGAAAGAGAAATCTCAATTGAAGAAGACAATTAAGGCAAAAACGGACCGGGAGGAATCCCTGTTATTAAAACTGCTTGATCTGATGGGGGGAGAAGATGAATATTCCACTGCACAATTACTTCAAAAATTAAAGATCAAAAGTAAAACACAGCTATCGGGGGTCAGGTCCAGGCTTTTCAGCGAAATATTGGATATAAAAGTTTATGAGGGCCGGAAAGAGAATATTAATTTCATCCTGCATGTAACGTATGAACAGGTCATTATTCTGTTTCAAAATAAAATGTTTGATGCGGCCGAAAAATTATGCCGGAAAGCGATCGGTATAGCAAGGAAACATGCGAAATATCAATTTCTGACAGAGCTGCTTCATTTACAAAATAATGCCATACAATACCAGGACTATAAAAAATATAGAGCTGTAAACCCCGCTTTATTTGGTGAGATAAAATCTGCTATCCATCATCAGCTGGCATTGGCTCGGATCCGTCTTTTATTTGAACAGATCAGGGTGCTTGGCTATCGCACCTGGTTACCGATAGAAGAAAAAGAATTGGTCTATATCCGGAATATGGATATGGAATTACATGAAATGATAACAGATCAGCTCTTCAGAAATTCCGTAGAAGAGGAGGCTTTGATCAGATTATTTTATTTAAACACGAAAGCGCTGGTCAGCTATTTACTTCATGAGAAGAAGGAAGGGGCCGTCGCATGTGAAGAGATGTTGAAATCCTGGAAAGAGGAGCCTCACCTGATCGCCGGATATACAAGGTTATTTCTCCAGTCCGTTAATGTCACGAGCTACCACGATTTTTTCCTGAATGATATTGATCTGGCAGAAGTACACTTGAACAGCTATTCAGTATTAGCAAACAAATATTTAGATATTCCCCATTATCGTACCAGGTTTCAAGTGATATATTTTAATGCTGCATTGAAAATATTCCACAAAACCGGACAATATGATCGGGTGCAGGATCTTTTAACAAGGCAGGGGCGGGAAATATTAAATTTAGCTGATAAACTTTCACCCGATCCGGATATGTTGCCGTTATTCACTTCAGTCAGTATTTCATATTTTGTGCTGCGTCAATGGGACGAAGCGGAGGCCATGATCATGGAAGCAAAGGAAAAAAATCACATTCTTCAAAGGGAAGATATGATGTACTTCACTCTGGTATTTCATCTGCTTATCCTGTACGAGAAAAAAGAATGGTATCGCTTAGACAGCGCCATTGACGCTGCGTATCATTTTTTGTATTCCCGCAAAAAGATGCGCATCTTTGAACGTGAGATGATGTTGTTCTTAAAACGCCTTTCTACCTCCCGTGATAAGATCAGGGAACAAAGTATCTGCTTTCAATTTCTCCAAAGGCTTCAACGGATCAATGAGAAAGACATACCGCTATATTCACTTTATTTCAATTTCCCCGGATGGGTAGAGAGTAAGATCGAAGGAATCAATTATACCGAATACGTCAGGAGGAAATTGAATATATCATGATCTTGTGGGATGAGATATTATAATCACGAAAGCTGCTTATTTCTCATCCTTCATTAAGAATATACGCCGGCAACAGATCTTCTTTTATTTTGCCGCCGCATACAGACAGGAAATAACTATTATTTTCGTTGTTCAGGGAAACGGCTTTTGTAAGTTTCCCGTTAACAAATAATAAGCCTGCCATATCGTCGCAGGCGTAAGCGGGTTGCATTTGTCCGTCGAGCATGGCCTGATAGAATAAAGGCCTCCGATCCGCTTCACTGTGATAATGCGGGCAATGGCTGTAATCCAGGAAACCCAGGCAATGAATAGGAGAGAGAGATTGAGGTCTTGAATCTGTTAGACTGCTTTTGAACCAACACATGGAACCTGCGCTTCCCCCTCCAAGGACAATTCCCCGGTTGTATGCTTTTTCCAATAATACATCAATTCCATGCGCCTTCCAGATGGCAAGCATATTTAAAGTGTTCCCTCCCCCCACAATAATTGCATCCATGTGCAATAAAGTTTCTTCGAATGTGTGCTGTTCACTGGAAGAACGTATAAAGGTCCTTAACACATGAGGCTTGACGGAGAGATCAGCGCACCGGGCATACCAGTCATGAATAGATTCGGGACTATCTGCAGAGGCAGTAGGAATAAAACAAATTTCAGGAGAGAATTTGTGAGTTAAAGCTGCCAGATATTTTATATAGGATGATCCAAAATTCCCGCCGGTTATGAATATAGTTTTATTAATAGGATTGTCAGCCATGTCGTTCTTTCTTATCTGCAATATTACACCGGTTAGCCTGAAATTCTGCCTTAGTGTTAAAAGGCCTTATTTTGATAAAGCCCGGATCTTGCTGCCCTGTCTGATTGCGGGGGATGACAGGGCTGCGGCAAGTATCCTGAAGGGAGGAGTTGGAGAGGGGTTATCATGAGGATAAATGGATGATTAATCATAAAATAGAAAAAGAGGGCTAACAAACAATGTCAATATAAAATCAGGTATAAAGGTAACCGGCATATAAATGAGGTACAATTAAAAGATACCGGGAGATTCATAACCGGACTTTACCTGCTGACTGGTATAAATAGACATGAGATATTGATAATGAATTTGTTACTTAATTGTTAATGTGCTGAAAGTTCACAATTTTCCTAAAATAATTCCGGCGGTTCTGATAATAACCGGAAGGACAAGCGGTGATAAGGAGTGGTTCCATATTGACGTATAGCCTCTCTGTGTATTTTTGTAGGATATCCTTTGTTTACGTTCCAGGCATATTGAGGAAATTGCGTGTGCAGGGATTTCATATAAGCGTCCCTGTATGTTTTTGCTAAAACGCTGGCGGCAGCAATGGAGGCGTATTGTCCGTCTCCCTTAATGATACATTGATGAGGGATCATACGATATGGAATGAAACGGTTACCGTCAATTAATAATAACCCCGGCAATTTATTTAACCCAGCCACAGCCGCATGCATGGCTTTGATCGAAGCTTTCAGAATATTAATATGATCTATTTCTCTATTATCAATCTGAGCTACAGAAAATGTGACGGCCTCTTTCTCAATGACCTTTCGCAAATGGTCACGTTGTTTTTCCGTTAATTGTTTGGAATCATTTAACATCGGGTGAAAGAAATCTTTTGGCAAGATAACGGCAGCGGCAAATACAGGGCCCGCCAGGCATCCTCTGCCGGCTTCATCACAGCCTGCTTCCAAAAGCTTATTCTGATAACAGGATAAAAGCATGATCCTCTTCGGTGAAATGATAATTACAAAAGTATCTATTTTTATTTTGCAAAAATCAGGGTTACTATAGTAATTTCGTTGCGTCAGATTTCCAAACCTGTTTATAATCTAAAATAAGAAGAAATGTTACGTGCCATTTGGAGAATGCTCAAGCGGATCTTTATCTGCTTGTTTATTGCACAGTTGATTTATATTGTAGCTTTAAAATGGATCAATCCACCCACCACTGCGACGATGATCGCGAACCGCATAAGCCTGGCAGGTTCGAATGCACATTTTCATAAAAAGTGGATCGCGTATGATAATATTTCTCCTGATGTCAAAGTAGCTGTGATGGCCGGAGAAGATCAATTATTCCCCGTGAATAATGGCTTTGATGTCAATGCCATTAAAAAGGCCTGGCTGCATAATCAATACAGCAAACGCATACGCGGCGCCAGCACCATCAGCCAGCAAACAGCGAAGAATGTTTTTCTGTGGCAGGGAAGAGATTGGTTTCGCAAAGGGTTAGAAGTATATTTCACATTTATGATAGAAAAAATATGGGGCAAGAAACGAATCCTGGAGGTTTATCTGAATGTGGCGCAGATGGGACCGCATACTTTCGGAATAGGGGCCGCCTCCGAGCAATATTATCATGTGTCGGCAAAAGCGCTCTCAGCGTCACAGGCAGCAATGATTGCGGCCTGCCTGCCGGATCCGTATCGTTATAAGGTGCAACCGCCTGCAGGTATGACCGTTTTCAGGCAGCAATGGATCCTGGGACAGATGAAAAATCTGGAAGGATACCCGGATATTCAGAAACTGATTAATGAATAGATTAGTTTACATAAGATGAACAGGCTGACCGATTTGCCGGATAGGGAACTTCAAAAAGATTCTGTCAGCGTTTTCTTTTAACGGAATAATTATTCAAAGGAATTGACAAATCAGCGGATTCAAAAAGAAAAAATTCTCCTCCTATAGAAGAATGATAAAAAAATACCGGCCCAAAATCAAAACCGCCTTGAATAGAAAAATAATAATGATGCAAAAAACGAATTCCAAGTCCGTCAAAAACTTTTACTCCCAATAGAGTTGCAGAATATGTCTGATAATGTGAATTTTCCTCCACATTATACATCACTCGATAAGAGCCTGAGTCTGTTATGACGGACATGCTTTTTGCAGAATACGCATTTATTTTACCGGCAACTCCTACACCGGTAGTGAGCGTCGCTCCACCAAAAACATTCATGCGGCTTTCGGGATTCGTCCTGAAAGTGATAGAGTTTGTGATACCCAGGTATTGACGCCGTTCATTGAACTTTAAGTATAAATAGTTCATTGTGTCCGGTGGCGGATAGGGGTAATGTCGCTGATTTTGATACTTAGGTCCTGCCATTGCTATATAATTGTAAAATATTCCGACCTGCCATTCTTTTCTGCCGTTATACTCTTTTCGTTTTTTACTGTAAGGATAAAATCCAGCAGTTATAGATGTGGAAATAAGTCCGTCTAACCTGATATCAATTAATCCGTGAGAGGGTACCAGACCCGAAGTACTATAATCGGGAAAAGAAGGATCTTTTGACTGGTTCTTCAAATCCATCCAGGTAAAACCATTATTCCCGCCTAATCCCCACACAACATTCCCGTGCATATTTTTCAATTGCCATTTCGCCTGTCCTCGTATCAGGATCGGGAAGGATAAAATCAAAACGATAAAAAAGCAGATTGATTTCATACCGGTTTTTATTAACAAGACAATCATTTCCCTGAAAACGCTGCATCAGAAAGTAATTTCTTCAAAATCTGATTTACGAATTATTCCCGTGTTTCTGAATTATCTTTGCGGCTTTATGGAAGATTTGATGAATTCAGGGAGAACACGTCCGGTGGCTATCTGGCTGCTGGCAGGTGTTTTTATGATCATGGTGCAGGTGATGCTGGGCGGTATTACCAGGCTGACAGGATCAGGGTTATCCATTACAGACTGGGATCCCATTATGGGCGCCATTCCGCCCTTAAACCACGGAGAATGGATGACGGCGTTTCATCAATATCAGCAGACACCGCAGTACCGGCTGCTTAACTCTGATTTTACGCTGGGCAATTTCAAATTTATTTTTTTCTGGGAATGGTTTCACCGTTTGTGGGCACGGTTATTAGGCGTGGTATTTCTGATCCCGTTCATTATTTTCCTGATTCAGAAACGGTTTACCCGTAGCATGATAAAGCCCATGATCATTCTTTTCCTTTTGGGAGCATTGCAGGGAGTGGTCGGATGGATCATGGTGGAAAGCGGACTGGTCGGCGACAATGTGAGCGTCAATCATTTCAAATTAGCCGCTCATTTTATTACCGCCATGATCTTACTTTGCTATACATTATGGTTTGCCTTATCATTGTTGGTAAGGCCTGCCCAAAGAACCGTCAATCCGTCTTTGAAAAAATTGACTGTCTCTATTCTGGTGATCCTGACTATTCAATTAGTTTACGGGAGCTTTATGGCGGGGCTTCATGCCGCACTGGCTGCGCCTACCTGGCCCAGTATGAATGGAGCTGCCGTTCCCTATGGCATGTTTCGTATGCAGCCTGTTATCAGCAATATAGCCGACAACGTGATCACTGTGCAATTTATTCACCGTGGATTAGCTTATCTGCTGACTGTGCTGATCATTATCTGGTTTTTTAAAGCATTAAAATCTGAAGAAACATCCTTACTTCACAAGCTATGCTGGTTACCATTAGCCATTGTAATTCTTCAGGTAACCTTAGGTGTACTGACGGTTTTAGGAAGCGCTGTTCATATTCCCATTGATCTGGCGGTAGCACATCAATTTGGAGGGATGATGTTATTAGAAGCGATATTCATTATGATTTTCTTAGTTCGACAGCATCCTATTCCCGTTCCTGCCGGTAAAAGTATCATGGAAGAGCAGTTAGCAAAATGATTTTTTTAAGTCAAACCCTTCAGTAGCTGATGCAATGAGGGTTTCGTTCCTCCCGATCTTCTATTTCCAAAATCAAAGATACCTGAATCTTAACAATCAAGCAATCGAACAATAGAACCATCGAACAATCAAACGATAGAACCAAAGAACGGTGGAACAATCCGGTCTTCCCCTACTTTGTAAACTCATTGTTTTGACGTAAGTTTGAACGGTAGAGTATCCAATGAAAACGATCCTGTATAAATTCATCTATTCTTTTCCCGTGCAGCTTTTTATGTTGCACTTCAGACGTTATCAGATATTATTGCTTTTCTGGCTTATCCTTTTTACCACTGTGAATGGCAGCTTTATGAAAATGTTTGGCGCTATTTCCCTTTTCCTGGCGCCGGAATATCTGGGTTCCGTCAATTTTTATGGCACATTTATCCTCGGCGGTGCATTGGGACTGTTTATAATGTCTTGGAATATAGTCACATTTATTCTTAACAGCAAGAGGTTTAAATTTCTTGCCACTACCAATCATCCCTTTGCGAAATATTGTCTGAACAATGCGGTTATACCTTTATTATTGATCATCTTCGTCTTTGTAAAATTTTATTTATACCAGAGGCATAACGAGCTTAATGTAACCGGAAACATTTTGATATTAATGTCCGGATTATTGTCGGGAATGGTATTGTTCCTTTTTATTTCATTCACTTATTTTTTCAGCGCTAACAAAACCATTCTCCGGTCTATTCAACGGCAGATGGGAGGAACGAGAAGACTGCTGGAACAGATCAGAACGAAAGAGGCTCAGCAGGATGATAATGCACTGAAGGTGGATAATTATCTGAATTCTGTTTTTCGCAGCAAGCGTGCCCGTAATGTAGATCATTATAATAAACATTTCCTCGATTTCGTGTTCCGGCGGCATCACTTTGCTGCACTGATTACCATGATCTTCGCAGTCATTTTTCTGATTATCATGAGTTATCTTACCGCCTATCCTGCGTTTCGTATTCCGGCAGGCGCCAGTATCCTGATCTTTTTTTCCATATTGATAGGCTTTTCGGGAGCCTTTGCCTATCTCTTCGGCACATGGAGTATTCCACTGCTGGTAGTAGGCATCCTGTTATTGAATGCAGCTGTTAAGGATGATATTATTGATACAAGAAGCAAAGCCTATGGATTGGATTATACTCATATCATTGAGCGGCCCGAGTATAATTTTCATTATTTAGACAGCCTTTTTACCCCTCAACTGGCGCAACAGGACGAGGCTAATACACTGCAAATACTGAATCGCTGGAAAAGCAAATTCCCTCAGCGTTTGAAGCCCAAGATGATTATTATGAATGTCAGCGGGGGGGGGACTCGCTCTGCTACCTGGTGTATGGATGTGATGCAGCGGGCGGATAGCCTGATGGGCGGAACACTCATGGATCACACTGTTTTAATCACCGGAGCATCAGGCGGCATGATAGCCGCCACTTATTTCAGGGAATTATATTTGGAAAAACTGGAAGGGAGAAAAATAGACCTGTATAGCCGGTCTTATGTTGAAAATATTTCAAAAGATCTCCTGAATGCCGTCCTTTCCTCTTTCGCCATCAATGATTTTTTCACGCCGTTTCAACGTTTCACATTAGATGGCAACCGTTATCCTATAGACCGGGGATATGCCTTTGAACGGCAACTCAATATTAATACGGATTATGTATTGGCTAAAACATTGAAAGATTATGAAAAGCCTGTGCAGGAGGCCAAAATACCCATGATCATCTTTACGCCTACCATCACTACCGATGGAAGAAAGTTGCTCATTGCTTCCCAGCCGATTTCTTATATGACATGGCCGGAATATATCAGTCCTCACAGGAAGATCCGTGATGTGGACGGGGTGGACTTTTGCCGTTATTTTGCCAAATTTCATCCGGAAGATCTACGCATCACCACAGCTCTCAGAATGAGCGCTACTTTTCCCTATGTGTTGCCGAATGTGTACCTCCCGACCCATCCTATCATAGATGTAATGGATGCCGGCATCAGGGACAATTACGGGCAGGAAACCAGCCTGAGGTTTTTACACGTATTCCGTGACTGGATTAATGCGAACACCAGTGGAGTGATATTTATCCAGATTCGGGATAGTCATAAAAATGAAATGTTGCCCGTTCAAAAACAAAAGAACCTCATGGATATGATCCTGGAACCCCTCTTTACTATGCAGAGGAACTGGTCTGCTTTTCAGGATTATGAGCATGACGACCTGACGGCTTATGCAGCACATTTTTTCCAGGTTCCGTTTTCTAAAATCATCTTTCAATATGTTCCGAAAAAAGGGACCGAAATGGCGGCGCTGAACTGGCATTTAACCGGCCGGGAGAAATTTGACATCTATCAGTCGCTTTTCAACCCTTCCAATACCCTTGCTTTTAAGTATTTATTGGAGACGTTGAATTATTAACCCGTTTTTCTTCGTACCTTTGCGCCCTCATTTTAAAAGAGCTATATGGATATTCGCAACATTGCCATCATTGCACACGTGGATCACGGTAAGACAACTCTAGTGGACAAAATATTGCAAGCCACTAAAGTATTCCGTGATAACCAGGCAGCCGGGGAACTGATCATGGATAGCAATGAACTGGAACGCGAGCGTGGTATTACTATTTTTTCCAAAAATGCGGCCGTCTTTTATAAAGGTGTAAAGATAAATGTAATAGATACCCCCGGGCACTCTGACTTTGGCGGTGAAGTGGAGCGGGTGCTTAAAATGGCGGATGGTGTTTTATTATTGGTGGATGCTTTTGAAGGTCCCATGCCTCAAACACGTTTTGTGCTTCAAAAAGCTTTACAGCTTGATTTGAAACCCATAGTGGTTATTAATAAGGTGGATAAGTCCAATTGCCGCCCTGAGGAGGTACATGAAGCTGTCTTCGAATTATTTTTCAATTTAGATGCCACAGAAGAACAATTAAATTTCCCCACCTTATACGGTTCTTCCAAGTTGGGGTGGTTTAATACTTCATTGACTCCTTCGGAAAATATTAATCCTTTATTGGATACTATTTTAGAAAAGGTTCCGCAGCCTGAGACCGCCGAGGGTACTTTGCAATTGCAAATTACCTCTTTAGATTACAGCAATTTCCTCGGAAGAATCGCTATCGGGAAAATAGCCCGTGGCATTATCCGTGAAAATCAGCAGGTGTCCCTTTGCCGTGCAGACGGAACGATTGTGCGTTCCAAGGTAAAAGAATTATATGTTTTTGAGGGATTAGGGAAGAAGAAGGTTTCTGAAGTGTTAGCAGGCGATATCTGCGCAGTAGTGGGAATAGAGGGTTTCAATATCGGTGATACGATCGCAGATGCAGAAAATCCAGAACCGTTACCGGTTATTGCGGTGGATGAGCCTACCATGAATATGCAGTTCAGCATCAATACCTCGCCTTTCTTCGGCAGGGACGGGAAATTTGTAACCAGCCGGCACTTGCGTGACCGGTTGATGAAGGAACTGGAAAAAAACCTGGCATTAAAAGTGGTGGAAACTGCCAACTCAGACAGCTTCCAGGTATATGGACGTGGTATTTTGCATTTGAGCGTGCTGATAGAAACAATGCGGCGTGAAGGATATGAGTTACAGGTGGGTCAGCCGCAGGTGATCGTGCGTGAGATAAACGGACAGAAATGTGAACCTTATGAACTGTTAGTGGTGGACACTCCTGCAGATTATAGCGGTAAGGTGATAGATTTGGTGACACAGAGAAAAGGGGAGATGCATGTAATGGAAAATAAAGGGGAAATGCAACATCTCGAGTTCGATATCCCCTCGCGCGGATTAATAGGATTACGTTCGCAAATGCTGACATCCACAGCAGGGGAAGCGGTGATGTCACATCGTTTTAATGAATACAAACCGTGGAAAGGTATAATACCGGGGCGGAATAACGGCGTATTATTGGCAAAGAACTCTGGAACAGCTACAGCCTATTCGATTGATAAATTACAGGATCGCGGTATATTCTTCATTGATCCGGGTGAAGAAGTGTATAACGGGCAAATCATCGGGGAACATATTAAACCCGGTGATCTGGTGGTAAACATCACCGAAGGCAAAAAGCTGACCAATATGCGTGCCAGCGGCAGCGATGATGCCGCACACATAGCTCCTAAAGTACAAATGACCTTAGAGGAATGTATGGAATACATTCAGCCGGATGAATGTATTGAAATAACTCCTAAAGTGATCCGCATGCGAAAGATACTCCTGAATGAAGACGATCGCAAACGCTATCAGAAATCACTGAAAGTCGAACAGGCATAACCCTGTTTTGCACTTCCTTCAGCATTGAATGATCCGTTCAGATAATAAGTGAGCGTCCTCATTCGTTATTTCCTCTCTGGAAGCCTGTTGCCTATTCAGAAATATTGTATTTATTTTGTGTCATGCCGGAACTGCATTTAACCACCGTTATACATGCGCCCATATCCCGTGTATTTGATCTGACACGTTGTGTCAGTTTACACAAACGCCATTTTGAACATCATAATATCGTGGCATTAAATGGTAAAACCAGCGGTATCTTGGAAATGAGGGATTATACCCGCTGGGAAGGAAAAGCAGGCGGCAGGAAACGGCAATTCATTATGGATATAGCTGAAATGGACAAACCCAATTTTTACCGGGACGAAATGCGAAAAGATTTCTTTGAATCTTTCCAGCATGAGCATTATTTCCGCGGGATAGATAATGGTACCATTGTGATAGATCAGATCAAATATCAATTACCCCACGGGATTATCGGGAAAATGATCAATAAAGCCTGCGCCGAAAAGTATATCATGCAATATCTGAAGGAAAGAAACAATATGATCAAAGAATACGCTGAAGGGAATAACTGGAGAGCGATTCTGCCATAAGCATCT
>SCQT01000109.1 GCA_004322015.1 Chitinophagaceae bacterium | reverse complement strand
ATTCAAAAATTCGCCTCATCTTTTCTTCCTCCTTTATTCCTAAAGGGGGGTGGGTCAACATGCCGGAACGGTGGGTCAGCATAAAACGGAATGGTGGGTCAACATCTTCCGGATTCTATATTCTACTGAAATTTCGCCTGGTTTGAGGGCTTGAATTTGAGGTGTTCTTAGTTTATTTTCATTCGATCCTACCAGAATTACATTGTTACCCTCCGAGGTTGTGGCAGATGCTACTGCAGTTGTATTCCTGCTTTGAGTGGCAGGAGATAATGCACTATGTATTTCTTTTGCTCTGTCAGCAAGGTTAGTTTCGGCAGAAAAAGAATTGGCATCTAAAGCCCCTGCTTCTCCCTCAGAAACAGTCATATCCCCTATACCATCGGTCATCAATCCGGTTACAATAATGGGTACGGCAATTTCTCCAGTCATCAATGTTGCCTTTGCTACATTGCTTGGCTTTACCATCCCCTTTACCAGGTCTTTTGCATACTGCTTGGCATCAGTACTGCTATTAATACCTGCACTTTGCCATAATTCCCCAATCGGATTAATAGGAATTGACTCTAATCCTTCCAATTCCACATCTCCGGTCACTTTATCTTCAGAAAAAGCATAAGGAGAATTATAAACATATTTATTTGCAAGAGGATCCACTTGCCAAAACCTTCCAATCTGTGGATCATCCATCCGGTATTTGAACTGATAGGTTTCCAGTCCACTACCATCGCTAAATTCTTTATGCTGTAATTCCTGACTTTGAAACTTAAACTTATTCTCCAAACTCAACGCCGCCTGATCAGATATCCCCGCCATTGTCAGTCCGAACGGGTAGTAATTATCTGTCTGTAATATCGGCCCACGATTATGATGTATTACCAAATTATCAAAGAACACTTTCTGAGCACTCTCATTACTTACGTAGATGTAAATGTACCCATTTTTTTGAATTATCTGTTCCGGCGCAACGAGTGGTTGCGCTGCTTCACTTCCGGTGATGGTCGGCACCTGCACCACGCCGGAGTTGGCAGACACCATGTTCAGTTGGTTATCAAAGGCTACGTAGTTTAAAAATGCTTTAGGTGCAGCAGTCGTATAGTTGGTGTTCTCATCATTGGTAAAGAACTGGCTTAAATCGCCGCTTAATACAGTATTCGGGTTGTTATCTGAAGTGTTATATAATCCATGGCTGTTGGTAATGACCCCTCCAGTTAAAGCATTCAGTAAATCATTGAGCAAATTGCTGGCCCCTGAAGGAGGCGGTTCCACCGTTCCCTGGTACCATGTTTGGGTAGCAATCGTAACCGTATCTCCTGCCATTACCTTTAATACAATTGTTGTCCAATTTTTACCTTTTTTTAAATCAATGATAGAAAATATGTAGTTGCTTCCTGAAAAATACAATAAACAAAATAACACTTAATGTACTTTTAACTATCATCCACGTTTCAATTTCTTGATTTGTCATGAACCAACAAATAAAAAATTCCAGTACAAAAGCTAAAAACAAAATATAAAGTCGTTTGATCCCTTGTTTTCTTAAAGCTATTATAGTAGGAACTATTAAAAGTATTATTTCAATTACAGGCAGAGAGAACAACATCCAAATTGCAAAAAAAATATCTTGTTTATTCCCTAAATTTCCCCAATGCCAGTTTCCATCACTAATTAGAAAAAAATAAGTAAATAGTATTATATATTGACTGAATATATACGCAATAAATTTTAAAATGATCTTCTTCATGATTATTTTACTTTGAATAGCGAATGTAAAATGTAGGTTTAGGAGCGCGTGGTATCATTTGCACTCCTGAAGGGCTAGTATCTATGAAGCTTGGATCTTCTCCAAAAGTTCCTATAAAAGAAGGTTGTTCATAATGGAATAGCGTTATGTCATTAACTTTCAAAGTAGCAGAAGGAAAAATATCTGTAGATGCAGCTATATGAAGAACATTACCCGATAATCTAAGGTCAAGCTTCTGCGCCACATCAGGAATATCATATCCAAGGAGACTTAATCCCCAAGCTTCGAATCTTGGCACACTCGCATGTTGAACATATTCAGAAGAGAACTTTTTGCTGTTAGAAATATCAATTTTCCCATTTTGTTTAGACCCTGAACCTGGAAAATAATTTCTACCTTTAAATAAAGGGATGTTATCTGTTTCGCCAATAATCGGAGGAGAAGACTTGACAGATACTGAAAGTAAATTACCGTTTGCGTCTTCATCAGCTGTAACATTAATTATTGAAGTTAATTTATTCCCCTCTACATTCCATATTTGTGGGCCATCATAAGTTTTATCAATGTAACTAGTAAAAATAAAGTCTAAATTTCTTCCTAAATCCGTATATCCTGTTCTTTCTCCTGAACCGTTTATCCACGATATTTGCGTTGTCTTATTGTTCAAGTACCAATCCTCTGGCCCCATCACTTGCTTTCCCACGCTTTCGGTGACTCCCACAGCATCTATAACTATTCCACCGATTTGTGCCACATGAACAACTGTTGAAATAGCACTAACAGCCGTTCCATACTGACTTACTGCACCAATAATGCTTGAGGTAAAAGATGAAAATGCCAACATTCTATGAATAGTCTGGGCAGTAATTGTTACGCCGGCTAAGGGTATACCAGCAAGCCCGTCTTTATCAATATTTGCAACCGGATCATTTAAAGCATATTGATAGGGAGACACTGTTGCAAATTCATCAGTCAGCGGATCCTGTTCTGTAAATCTTCCAAGCTGCGGGTCATATCCCCTAAATCCATAGTCATATTCTTCTAATCCAGTACCATCACTAAACTCATTCTGCTGTAACTCCTTCCCATTATACAAATAATTATTCGGTACTACCGGTAAAGCCTGGTCGCTTATACCCGCCATTTTTAAACCAAAGGGATAGTACTGATCCTCTTCCAGTAAATGACCTTTATTGTGGTGAATCACTAAGTTGTCAAAGAACACC
>SCQT01000296.1 GCA_004322015.1 Chitinophagaceae bacterium | reverse complement strand
CGGCTGGTGCACCCGCGTCGCGTGGGCCGCGTGGCCGACAGCGACGAGCTCGATGCCGCCATCGGCATGATCGCCACCGCCAAACGGCCGGTGATTCTGGCCGGGCTGGGCGTGGTGAAAGGCGAGGCACGCGAACAGGTGCTGCAGCTTGCGCGGCGGCTCGATGCGCCGCTGCTGACGACGCTGCGGGCCAAGGATCTGTTCCATGGCGACCCTTTGAGTCTGGGCATTCTCGGCATCTCGGCGCGCGAAGAGGCACTGGACCCGATGGCTGTGGCAGACTGCATCATCACCTTCGGCGCGAGCCTGAATTTCATCACGACGGCGCTGGGGGCGCTGGTCAAGGACAAGCGCATCGTCTTCGTGAACGACGATCCGCAGGAGTTCGGCAAGCACATGGTGGCCGACGCCAACGTGCTGGGCGACTGCGCCTCGACCGCCGAGCGCATGGGCTACTGGTTGGACGAGGCGGAAATCGCCCCTTCCGGTTTTGCCAGCGAAGCGCGCGTGCGCGAGGCCGCGGCCGCCGTGGCGCTGCCGCGGCCGATCAAGGCACCTTCCACCCCCGAGGCGATGAACGTGCACGAGGTGCTGCAGGCGATCAGCCGCATGGTGACGGGCGAATACCGGCTGGTGACCGACGGCGGGCGGCACATGGCGCATGCCTGGGACGCTTTCCATGTGAGCGAGCCGCGCCGGTTCGTGCACACCACGATGTTCGGCGCCATCGGCCTGGGCCTGCCGCACGCCATCGGCGCGGCGGCGGCCGAGCCCAGGCTGCCTACCGTGGCGGTGGTGGGCGATGGCGGCTTCATGCTTGGAGGGCTGACGGAGTTCAACACCGCCGTGCGCGAGCGCTTGGACATCGTCGTGCTGCTGCTCAACGACGGCAGCTATGGCGCCGAGTACGTGCAGTTCACGGCGCGCGAGATGGACCCGTCGATC
>SCQT01000108.1 GCA_004322015.1 Chitinophagaceae bacterium | reverse complement strand
ATGGCAATTTACCTTAACTAGACGACATTGAATCGCCAATAGTCAATAAGTTTACATTTGTAGTCCAATAGGAAGACAATCATTTCACCAATCTCTTTATTTGTCCATGATTTGTTTTAAGATATGCGCATTAGTGCTGTCCCCGGATTTGGAAAAGTGGCGAAAATTAAATTACTTTACCTCCCATTTATGCCACAAATTGTTACATGTCATCTTACAAGACTTATACGGATGATCAACTGCTGGAGCTGCTGAAAGGCAATGACGACGAGGCTTTTACAGAGATTTACGGCAGATACGCCGAAACGCTTTATCGTTTTGCCTGGAATATTTTAGAAGAAGAGGAGGAATGCCGGGACGCCGTGCAGGATGTGTTTGTTTGGTTTTGGGAAAACCGGGGCAGGCTCCATGTAACCGTATTGAAATATTATTTGTTAGCTGCTGTAAAATATAAGCTGGTCCGAACCATTCAAAAAAGCAAGAGAAAAGATGAGATCCTGTCAGCGCGTCCGGCGATTGCCTCTTCTTTCGTAGAAGACACTACAGAATTAAATGAATTAAAAGCTATTATCAGGCAATTTACAGAAACTTTGCCGCCCCGCGCCAAAGAGATCTTTCATTTGAGTCGCGATGAATATCTTACAAACAGAGAAATAGCTGCTAAATTACACATCAGCGAAAAAACAGTGGAAAACCAGATAACGATCTCATTGAAGAAACTGCGCCGTACCTTAGGCCATCTGTCTTTCTGGACGATATTTATGTAATAATCCTTCAGCTACTAACATGTCAGGAAGAAATGGAAATGAGTTCTTCAGGCTTTTTATTCCAGATATTCGGACTGTCAGCTCGGCGTAAATAACTTTGGAAGAACCTGCATTTATCCAAAATGAATCAAAGAAGCGCTGGCCGGAAAAATCAGTCTCTACGGCCGTAGAGATGCGGCTGGCTTAGAGCGTAGAAGCTTTCCTGCCTGCCGGCAAAGGCAGGGATTTTTCTTGACTTTTCTTTGTTACTTTCTTTGCGGCAAGGCAAAGAAAGTAAAGGTGAAAAGCTTGTGGAATGACCTTGAGGAAAATAAGGATAATCCTCCTAAAAAGAATTTGAATAAATTTTTAATCCGTTTGGGGGATAGCCCTTTTTGATGTCCCTATAATATGTAAACCGGTTTTTCAGATTGACATACTATTCATGAAGGCTCAGCGCGAATTATTGGAAATATTGAACCGCATCTCCAGCGGGGAAGCCACTGACGAGGATATCCATCAGTATAATCGCTGGTGCCATTCCTTTCAAACTAAGGGATTATCCGTACCGGATGTAGAGAAGATCACTTCGGGCATGTTAGAGAAGATCACGAAAAGGATCAGGCGTGAATCAAAAGCATACCGGCTGAGATTGTGGAGTAGGGTGGCTGCTGCGGCTTGTGTTATTTTAATAGTGGGATTGGGTGGTTACTACCTGATTCATAAACCCCGCACTGAACAAATAGCAAAAAATAAAATAGAAAATAATGTAGCGCCGGGGGGAAATAAAGCTACGCTTACTTTGGCAAACGGGCAGACGATTATTTTGGATAGCATGCATAGCGGTCAGATAGCAAATCAGGGAAACAGTAAAATCACGAAGGCAGGCAATGGTTTATTAGCCTATCAGGCTCAGGGCTCAAAGCTTAAAACTCAAAGTGAGATTTTGTTTAATACCTTAACTGTTCCGAGAGGAGGTCAATATCAATTAATATTATCGGACGGCACAAAAGTGTGGTTGAATGCTGCTTCTTCCATCCGTTACCCTGCCGCCTTCACGGGTAGGGAAAGAAAGGTGGCGATCACAGGAGAGGTGTATATGGAAGTAGCTAAAGATGTGCTGCATCCGTTTATTGTGAGTACACGAAAGGCAGATATTACAGTGTTGGGAACTTCATTCAATATCATGGCCTATCCCGATGAATCTTCGGTGGAAACCACTTTGGTGGAAGGATCAGTAAAAGTAGTTCCTCTCTCCGGTAAAGGAGAGGAGTTAGGGGTGAGGCTGAAGCCGGGGCAACAGGCTATTGTCGCCAATGCAGACGGAAATATTGGCGTCAAAACGGTCAACGCCGGGGATGTGGCTGCCTGGATACACGGACTTTTATCATTGAACGATTGCAGTGTGCAGGAATTTATGGATCAGTTATCGCGATGGTATAATGTGGATATCGAATACACCGGTAAAATTCCGGATAAGAAATTTGGCGGTATGATCAACCGGAATGCAGAATTATCAAATGTATTGGCTGCGCTGGATGCAGCAGGAATCCATACCAAGCTGGAAGGGAAGAAAATTATTGTCTTGAATTAGGTATTTAATATTTGTGGAATTAATTCGATCCTAATTGATAGGGCGACCTTAGAAAAAAAGCGTTAAGAAAATTTATATGGTAGGCGCCTGCCTGCCGGCAAAGGCAGGTAAAAATGAAAACAATGTTACAAATGTATGGAAAGGTTTTATGGCTTGTAAGTTTTACGGCCGCATGAAGATGATCTTGTGCTTGAGCTTTTTCATTTTAACCGGACATATAAATTTTTAGCTTTTTTTCGGTAGTTCGGAACGATGCTGTACCGATGCGTCAGCACTTGACTTTTCTTTGGTACTTTCTTTGGCTTAACCCAAAGAAAGTACACAGTTGTCAGAATTACGAGATCAGGGTACTTGATTCTATAATTGTTTTTCCGGAGGATCTTAAGATATATATATCAATTAAGGGTGAAATCTAAAATATCATAATATGCCACTAAGACACAAGGACACGAAGGCTTCGCTAAGTGTAAATGACTTTATGACTAATACTTTGTGATTCTTGGAGTCTTCGTGCCTTGGTGGGAAATACGACACATCATTTTTGACATGACCATAGTAGTAAATCCTAAAATTAATATGCCATGAAAACATAATTACTTATAGAGGGAAAAACTCAAAAAAAAGACCGGATCCCGATCGGAAGTCAGAACCCGGTGCATGATTTGGGTAACCCGAAAAAATGTCAATGCTTAAACGACAATTCTCAAAACCCAAACCTGCTCTGAGGTCATCAGAGCAATACAAAAGTATGTCAAATCTTTATTCTCACAAACCATCATGTGCTGAAAGATGGTATGTTTGGCGTAAAACATGGATGATTATGCGATTGACTATTCTGCTGATAATCATTTCTACTCTGACCATTAGCGCCAAAAGCTATTCACAGAAAGTGACTCTTAACTTGCGGGACGTTCAGATTCAAAAAGTATTTACACAGATCAGGGAACAGACCGGATGCTCTTTTCTATGGACGGAGGAAACACTCAAAGGACTGCCGTCTGTAAGCGTATCTGTTCACGAGGCAAGTCTAACAGAAGCAGTGAAGGCGGTGCTACAAGGACTTCCATTAACTTATAATGTTCATGGAAACGTCGTGTATATTGAAAGGGAAACAGTTCCCCCGTTGCAAATAAATCCATACATTAATCCACCGGTATTGCCGTTGCATGAGATCACAGGTTCGGTAACAGACTCGGCTACCGGAAAGCCGCTTATCGGAGTAACCATACAGGTAAAGGGAAATACTATAGGCACGACCACTAATGCGAATGGTGAGTTTAGTTTAAATGTCCCCGAGAACACGGTATTGGTAGTTTCTTATTTGGGATATACTTCCAAAGAGGTCGTCATAAGCGGCAGCAATAAAATCCAAATCATCCTGTCGGCAACAACAACTGGTTTGAATCAGTTGGTGGTAGTAGGATACGGAATAGAGAAAAAAAGAGACCTGACCGGTTCTATTTCAACTATTAAATTAAAAGATATCCCATCCTTGCCGGTTCCTGATATAGGACAGGCAATAGAAGGCAGGGCAGCAGGAGTTCAAGTGATTTCCTCAGGTGCACCAGGTTCAAATGTTACCTTCAGAATACGTGGAACAGGAACTATTAATGATGCAGATCCACTTCTTGTTATAGACGGTATTCCGACAGATATTCCATTGAATACCATAGATCCCGATGATATTGCTTCAATTCAGGTATTGAAAGATGCTTCTGCTGCGGCTATCTATGGTTCGCGTGGAGCTAATGGTGTGGTGATTATTACTACTAAGAAGGGGTCGAGTGGAAAAGGGCACCTTTCCTTTAATTTTTTCACTGCCGTTCAAAATCCTACAAATGTTGTGAAGATGTTAAATGCAGGACAATTTGCAAAGCTGAATAACGAAATGCTTGCGAACAATGGTCAACCTTTAAACCCTTTATATTCCAATCCTGATTCCTTAGGTGTCGGCACTAACTGGCTTGATGCTTTATTCAAGGCAGCACCCATGCAGAGCTTTACACTTTCTTATTCAGGGGGGTCTGACAAATACACTTACTATGTATCCGGTAATTTTTTAGATCAACAGGGTATTGTTATTCACACAGCTTTTAAAAGATATAACATTCAGTTCAACAGTGAAGCCAAAGTCTTTCCCTGGCTTAATTTTGGGAACAATTTGACATTGGAAAGCGATGAGAAGCCAAGCGGCTCTTATGATATCAGAACTACAATGAGTGCAAATCCCACTCAGCCTGTTTTTAATCCTGATGGCACTTGGTCAGGCCCTAAAGGAAATCCTATGTGGTATGGCGATGTAAGGAATCCTATAGGTACTGCTACTATAGATCATAATAATACCAATGGTTACAACGTCCTGGGATCCCTTTACGCAGAAGTAAAGATTCTGCCAGGATTGACTTTTAAAACCACCGGAGGATTACAGGCTCAGTTTTGGGATAGCAGATCATGGGCGCCAGCTTACAACTGGCAACCCATCCCACAGCCCTATTCTTACTTATCCGAACAATATAACAAAAGCATCACGTTGCTGTGGGATAATTATTTTACCTACGATAAAATATTAGGCAGCGATCATCACATTAACATCATGGTCGGTTCCGATGCTCAAAATAACAATACGAATTATATGAACGGTAATATTAGCGATTTTGCAAGCAATCTTACCCAACAGTTAAATAACGGCACCATTAACCCGGTAGTAGGTGGTGACGCTTCCCAGTGGACGCTACTTTCTTTTATGGGTCGGGTGAATTATTCTTATAAGGATAAGTATCTTTTCACTGCTACATTAAGAAGAGATGGATCTTCGCGTTTTGGTTCGGATAACAAGTGGGGAACATTTCCCTCTGCTTCTGTCGCATGGCGGATTTCAAAAGAAAAATTCTTTCAGCATGTTAATTTTGTCAATGATCTTAAGCTGAGATTGGGATATGGTGTAACGGGCAACCAAAACATAGGTAATTATTCATTTGCATCAGCGCTACAAACAGCACAGTATGTTTTCAACGGGAATATTGTGAGTACGGTTTTCCCAAATGTCCTGCCAAATCCCGATGTAAAATGGGAAACGGTTAAACAAAGCAATGTTGGCCTCGATGCCACCTTATTTAACGATCGGATAAATCTTACATTAGATGGTTATATTAAGAATACCACCAACATGCTGGTGCCCGCTATTGTACCCCTATCCAGCGGCTATTCTAATGTAGATGTGCCTTTTGTTAACGCAGGTAAGGTACAGAATAAAGGAATTGAACTGGCATTGTCCACACAAAACCTGGAGGGTGCATTCAAATGGAATACTGATGTTAATGTTTCTTATAATCAGAATAAGATAGTTGGACTAAATAGTAATACGCCATTATTTGGAGGGAGCATTGGATTAAACTATTATTTGAATATTGATCAGGCCGGACATCCCATAAATGAGTTTTATGGATATGTGATGCAGGGCATTTTTCAAACTCAAAAGCAAGTGGACGAACACGCTGTGCAGGTACGGGGTGCTGATCCCTTTAACCGTACATCACCGGGCGATATTGAATTCATGGACCTGAATAATGATGGTATTATCAGTGATAGCGACAGAACGTATATTGGCGATCCTAATCCTAAGTTCATATTCGCCATGAATAACAGCTTTTCTTTTAGAGGAATTGATCTGACGATCTTTCTTCAGGGCGTGGAAGGAAATAAAATTTTTAACGCTAATAATATTTATCAGGAAGGAATGCTGGTTGCGCAAAACCAAACCATCGCCACGTTGAAACGATGGGAGGGCCCCGGTACGAGCAACATCATGCCCCGAGCCGTCTTCAATGATCCCAATCAGAATACGAGGCCTTCTACCCGTTTCATTGAAAACGGATCTTATTTGAGAATTAAAACTATCACCATCGGGTACACCTTACCGTCCCAATGGACCGAGAGAATAAAGTTTTCCTCGATCAGGGTTTACATATCCTGCATGAACCTCTACACTTTTACCGGCTACAGCGGCTTTGATCCCGAGATTCCCGTAGATGGCATTGATTACAGTGTGTATCCTGTAACAAGGACTTTAAGCCTCGGTGTTAATCTGAATTTATAATTCTCTAAATTTTACGATCATGAAAAGTTTTAAATATATATTTTTTATAGGCATGCTTGCAGTATTGACGGGTTGTCAGAAATACCTGGTAAAAGCCCCACTGGATTCAATTAATACTGCTAATTACTGGCAAACTCCACAAGACGCTATTAACGGTATTAATGCGGCTTATCAACCATTACAATGGCCTAAGCTTTATAATCTTCGAATGTGGACATCAGATATTTTTGCAGGTAATGCCGTAGTGGGAGCAGGTGGCGGAACTGATGGAATAGAAACAGTGGAGGAAGCTAATTTTATAACGGACCCTAGTAATGCAGGTGTGATGGATCTGTATACTGGTCCGTGGCCGGGTATTTTGCGGTGTAATTTGGTTTTGGCTAACGTCCCCGGAATGAATATTAATAGTTCTCTCAAAGAAAGAATTTTGGGGGAAGCACATTTCCTGAGAGCCCTCTACTATTTTATTCTGGTGCGTTATTTTGGTTCCGTTCCTTTATTGACACAGCCTACCTCTCCCAAAAATCTATACCCTTATCGTGCACCGGTGGATTCTATTTATCATCTCATTGTTTCCGATCTTACAGATGCTATAGGTATGCTGCCACCTTGCGAAGACTACAGCGGGGCAGATGTAGGACGCGCCTCAAAAGGATCAGCCACTGGCCTGCTGGCAAAAGTTTACCTGACAATGGCAGGTTCTGCGACAGGTACTGATCAGACAAATGATTATCAGCAAACAGTGAAATTATGTCAGCAGGTAACTGCTTTAGGTTATGCCCTTAATTCAAATTATGCCTGGAATTTCGATCCGGCCCATAAGAACGGAATAGAGTCTCTGTTTGAAGTTCAATATAGTGGTGCAACAACCTATGGATTTTTTGACAACCTGAATCAGGCGTCCTGGACAAGTACCTTTATGGGACCGAGAAATTCAGGATTTGTAGGGGGGGCATACGGATGGGATCAGCCTACGCAGGAGTTTTTCAACAGCTATGAACCGAACGATAAAAGAAAAGACATTACTATTTTATACCAGGGCTGTCCGGATTTTTACGGTAATGCTTATAAAAGCAGTTATTCTACAACTGGCTATAATATGCGTAAATTCCTCGTTCCTCTGTCTGTGTCTCCCGATTATAATACAAGTCCCGAAGACTTCCCTGTATTACGTTATGCCGATGTTTTGTTGATGGAGTCTGAAGCATTAAATGATCTGGGACAAGCCGATGCGGCATTGGACCCTATTAACAAGGTTAGAGCAAGGGCGAATCTGCCAGCTATTCAACCGGGGCTTTCCCAGACAGTATTTCAGGATACCGTGCTGCATGAAAGAAGGATGGAACTTGCATTTGAGGGTCAGCGCTGGTTTGATCTGATAAGAATAGATAATGGAAACTACGCGTTGCAATTTTTTCATTCTATCGGTAAAACAAATTTTACCAGGAAGTTTTTGTTGCTTCCTATTCCGCAGGTAGAGATAGATGCGAATCCACATCTAACACAAAACCCCGGCTATTGACAGAACAGATTCCACAAAAACAAATTAAAAATTTAAATTTATGTGTAGTCATCATAATTATACCGCAACTTGCTTGAAAAGGACAGTGAAGTGTTCGATTCCTCTATGGGCTATCCCTGCATTAATCATTCTTGTGAACATTTTCGCGTCCTGCAAAAAAAATCAGTTATTCTCTCCGGGCAGCTATAATGCCCCTCTCGTCTTTAGGGCTTCTGATTCTGCAATTGTTCTAAATCAGTCCAATGAATACAATGCAGCTATTACCTTCAACTGGACTACAGGGAGTAACCATCAAACCAGCTCTTCTATTTCTTATATTCTGCAGATAGATAAAAAAGGAAATAATTTCCATACTGCCATCGTCAATAATGTAGGGACACAAATTTATTCGCTCAGTTATACAACCGGCAGATTAAATGACAGCTTATTGAACCGTTGGAAAGCTTTTCCTGATACAGCGGTGCAATTAGAGGCACGAATAATTGCCATCGTGGGCGATAGCGTTATTGCCCCTGACACTTCCAATGTTCTTTCTTTTACTGTAACTCCATATCAACCGGTCTCAAGCACCCTTTATATAATCGGGGATGCTACCTCCTCCGGTTGGAATGCAAATGATGCAGAGCCTTTGACACCTGATCAATCAATTCCCGGCTTGTTTCATTATCAGGGGCTTTTAATACCGGGTCATTTTAAATTTATTACCATCTCAGGTTCATTTTTACCTTCCTATAATGAAGGTGCAGATAACCAGCATGTAGTGCTAAGGACTTCCTATAGCCAGCCGGATAACCAGTTCCTGATTTATACCGCCGGAGTTTATGCAGTAAATGTCAACCTGATTGCGGACACAATCAGTTATCAGCAATTAGCACAGCCTGCCTACTCGCAACTATGGATAGTAGGTGATGCTACACCCAACGGATGGAACATTAATAACCCCAACCAGATGTTTCGTGATCCTGATAACCATTTTATTTTTAAATATGACGAAGTATTGAATGTAGGAGAATTTAAAATTCCTGTAACCACAGGCAACTGGGGTTGTGCTTTTTATCGGCCTTATTCCAACCATCCTCCTATCGCAGATGACTCTGTTCAATTAGTTCAACCCCGCGGCGGGCCGGCAGATGCCAACGATTATAAATGGTATATTCCAACTGCAGGTCCGTACAAGATTATCCTGAATCTTCTGACACCTTCTATTTCTATTGTGCCATTTCAGCCTTATACCAAACTATGGATTTTAGGAGATGCTACTCCTAATGGATGGAATATTAATTCCCCGACTCAAATGACTCCCGATCCTAATAATCCGTATATATTTACTTATACAGGACATCTGAATGTAGGAGAATTTAAAATTCCGATAGCCACTGGCAATTTTGGAACTGATTACTTCAGACCATATTCTAATCATCCGCCTATTAGTGATACTACATGCCAGTTTGTACCTGTAAACGGCGGACCTGCCGATGCAAACGATTATAAATGGTATATTTCCACAGCAGGGAATTATACGGTTACCCTGGATCAATTGCATGAAACAATTAAAATAAAAATGCAATAAACGGCAAAGAGGAAGGAATTTAATATGGTCAAAATGAATATAATTGTCACTAGTTATTTCTTCATATCGTTATTTCCCTGCGGCTGTAAAAAGAATATGCATCCGCAGCCCTCGCCTCCTGTGACTCAACCGGTAACAGACACGGTTGTTTCCATTTCCACTGATAAAGCTTGCTACAAGCCGGGGGAAGAGGTTGTTTTTACAATAAATAAAAATTTACCTCCATCTGCAGTAGTATGTTACATGTATTTGGATAGTATTATTACGAAAGCTCCCTTTAGTAAAACAACCTGGGTTTGGCAGCCTCCTCCTAAGGATTTTACCGGCTATATAGTGGAAATATATAACATGGAGGGGGAGAATAAAAAAGTTTATGGCAGCATAGCTGTGGATGTATCTTCAGACTGGACTCATTTTCCCCGTTATGGATTCCTTTCGGAATATGGACTGTTGAGCAAGGATCACATGGATTCTGTAATGGAAGCTTTAAACCGGTATCATGTTAACGGCTTACAGTTTTACGATTGGGAATATGAACATCATCAACCTCTGGCAGGGACCGTTACCAGCCCTGATAGCTCTTGGAAAGATATCGCTAACCGGACAAATTATATGTCCACAGTACAGGCATATATAGCATTAGCACATCAATACAATATGAAAGCTATGTCGTATAACCTGGCGTATGGCGCTCTAAGTGATGCAGCTTCGGATGATGTTTCACCACAATGGTATTTATACACTGATCCCAATCATGTGACAAAATATACTTTTAATTTGCCGATGCCACCGTTTAAAAGCGATATTTATTTATTGGATCCTTCTAATCCGGGATGGCAAAATTATATTGCCGGTCAAACAAATAATATGTACCAGGTATATAATTTTGACGGCTACCATGTGGATCAATTGGGTAATTTAAATAAAAGCTTATATACTTATGCCGGTAATGTTGTGAATCTGAGTACAACTTTCCTGCCGTTTCTGAATGCCATGAAAGCCGCTTCTCCGAATAAAAGATTAGTGATGAATGCTGTAAATCAATACGGGCAACAGGAAAGTATTTCCCGCTCTCCCGTAGATTTTCTTTATACAGAAGTATGGTCCCCTAACGAAGGTTACCAGGATCTCGCAAATATCATTCAGCAAAATGATGCATGGAGCGATGACACAAAGAGAACAATTCTGGCGGCTTACATGGATTATGATATTGCAAAAACATCCGGCTACTTTAACACACCAGGTGTACTCCTGACGGATGCTGTTATTTTTTCTTTTGGAGGAGCGCATATAGAACTGGGCGATCACATGCTGGATAATGAATATTTTCCAAATAGCAATTTGCAAATGAAGCCAGACCTGCAGAAAGCTATCACCAAGTATTATGATTTTCTAACAGGGTATGAAAATATTTTGAGAGGTAATGGTACTTTTAATGTGCCGCCATTATTCAATACTGATGGTAAAATGCCTGTAAGTAATTGGCCTCCAAAAACAGGGAATGTCTCCATGATAGGAAAAGATATGGGCAACCGGCAGGTCATTTATCTGATCAATTTTGCAAACGCTTCATCCTTTGACTGGCGCGATGCCTATGGCACGCAAAATGCTCCGGTACGCTTTCAGGATGATGCCTTTACTTTCAATGCAACGAAAACGGTCAGGAAAATATGGTGGGCATCTCCGGATATAAATAGCGGGGTCGCACAGGATATTCCTTTTCAGCAATCAGAGAATTCCGTTTCCTTCGTGCTGCCTTCATTGCAATATTGGGACATGATTGTAGTCGAATATTGAACTTGTCAGTCTGTTACAGGAGAATTCCCGATAGTATATTTCTCGCTGTTGATCCGCCTTTATACTCTTAGTTGTAAAAGGCATTTTATGGATTTAAGGCTTGGATGAACAGTCAAGATGCTTCAGAAAAGACTATTAGAAAAACCTCTTTTTCAGTTTGGCAGGTGAGTGGGGCATGCCCATTCCCGGGAAATAATCTTATTTCTTACCGTCAGCACAGACCAGGGACTCCATGATGTAGATGATAACCTGGGGATAATTCCACTGCGTATTTGTATCCAGAGGGAATGAGTTGCCTAAGAATGATCATAATTTTACGGATCCGGATAATCCTGATTATTTTTGGGGAGCCAATTATTTTATAGGTCCCATGGATGAAATCGGATTCTATAATACCGCATTGTCAGATGCGGATATCTATTCTATTTACAATTATTTCTTAAAAACATAAACTACAGAAATTGAGACGTAGAAATTTCCTCAGATCAATTGCAATAAGCAGTGGCGTTTTGGCTTCTGCTCCGATAGTAAAAGCTACTGACTTAAGGAATATCCTGCCCAATGATGAATTACTTCCTCTTAAGAATAGAAGCTTTTCAGCCGATTTAATTATCGGCGGCGGCGGGCTTGGTGGATGTGCTGCTGCATTGGCGGCATTACGCAACGGGCTATGGGTAATTATGACAGAAGAAACAGATTGGATAGGCGGGCAACTGACCCAACAAGGGCTAAGTTGCCCCGATGAGAATCCATGGATTGAAACCATTGGTGGTACCCGGTCTTATCGTGATCTCCGGACAGCCATACGGGAATATTACCGGAACCACTATCCACTTACCACTCAGGCTAAATCTAATCAGTACTTAAATCCCGGCAATGGTAGTGTTTCCAGGTTATGTCATGAACCACGAGTTGCTCTTGCCATATTGATGGAATTAATGAATCCTTATCTGAGTTCCGGGAGATTGATCTTATTACTGCAACACAAAATAATAGCAGCTGATGTGGATGGGGATCAGATTCGTTCAGTAAAGGCACAGGATCTGAAAACGGGAGAAGAAAGGATTCTCAGTGCGCCATACTTTATTGATGCTACAGAGTTAGGTGATTTGCTGCCGCTGACGGGGACAGAATTCGTGACAGGTGCAGAATCAAAAAAACAAACTAAAGAACTGCACGCTGCTGAAAAGGCGGATCCCGGCAACCAACAGGCGTTTACTTTATGTTTTGCAATGGATTACCTCCCCGGGACCAATAATATCATTGATAAACCTAAAGAATACACTTTCTGGAAAAACTATATCCCGCAGCTAACCCCACCGTGGTCGGGAAAGCTTCTGGACTTGAAATACATTAGTCCTCGTAATTTAAAACCAAAGGCTCTTGGGTTTAATCCTGCCGGGGCGCCTGCTGATGATATGCTGAACTTATGGAACTACAGGCGCATTATTGACCAGGCTAATTTCAAATCGGGATTTTATTTGGGAGGGATTACCATTGTCAATTGGCCGCAGAATGATTTCCTTTTAGGGAACCTGGTAGGATTGAACGGGAAAGAATATAAAAAGACAATAGAGCGAGCCGAACAATTAGACTTATCATTATTTTACTGGTTGCAGACAGAGGTGCCGCATGCGGATGGTAAATCGGGCTGGCCGGGACTTAGGTTGAGAGGCGATATCATGGGCACGGAAACCGGACTGGCCAAATATCCTTATGTGCGGGAGTCGCGCAGAATAAACGCAGTATTTACTGTATTGGAGGAACATGTTGGAATAGAGAATCGAAATCTGGTCACAGGTAAAAAGGAAGGGAATCACGCTGCCTTTTTTTATGATAGCGTAGGCATCGGTTCATATTCCATTGATTTGCATCCAACCTCTGCCGGGAATAATTATATTGATATCGGCACTTATCCTTTCCAGATTCCCCTGGGCGCTTTACTGCCGGTACGGATGCAGAACCTCATTCCTGCATGTCTGAACATTGGCACCACCCATATTACCAATGGTTGCTACCGGTTACATCCCATAGAATGGAATATTGGGGAGTCAGCCGGCATGCTGGTGGCTTATTCTCTCAGGAATAAAATAGCGCTTCATGGAGTCCGGGCCAGTCCGGATAAACTGAAAGACTTCCAGGATTTCATTCGATCGCAGGGGATAGCCACACAGTGGCCTAAAGATATAGTGAGTTATTAGATTGAAGGACATCTCTTATATAATAGAGAAATATTTATTGAATACTTTTGGAAGCGATAGAGGAAAAACAACTACAGAAAATTAATTTTTATGAAACCGGGCATGATCGAATGTTGAACACACACCTGCCCGCCGTACAAAGTACTTTGGCAGGCGGGGAGAGATGAAAATGCGAGGTTCCTTGCCTGTCCGGTAGCTACCCTGTACACACAAGTTTTAAATCTATAAAGTCAGATATTTGCCGAAATGATTTATAAAAGATGGACATGAATATATCTCCGTTAAATTTCATAACAACTTACGAAGGCAT
>SCQT01000107.1 GCA_004322015.1 Chitinophagaceae bacterium | reverse complement strand
TAACCGAAACTATTTTTTCAAACTTAGGCATAGAGCTGAATTGTAATAAAATAAGAAAGCTATATGCTAAATGCTTAAACATTGGCTCCATGGCTGCTTAATTTTTATACCGAACTATTGGTCTGTTAATATTTTATTTAATGATCTGAATAAATGCTGAAACACATCTTCACGTGCCAGATTTATAAACATCCGCCCCGGCCGGGGTCCATGTTCGGGTCCTAATACCCAGTTGGGATGTTTTCTATACACATCGCTATTGGTCACTACACTTTCCGGCTCAACCCAAAGTCCAAATTTCATTCCCATTGAATGAACACTGTCTATAAGGGGTTCCAGTCCATTAGGGAATTTATTCTTGTCCACCACCCAATCTCCAAGCCCTGCAGAACCATTAGTACGCCCCTTGAACCATCCATCGTCCATAACAAAAAGTTCGACACCTAAGCTTGCGGCAGCCCTTGCCAGTTTTAATTCTATGGAATCATTTACATTAAATGTGGTTGTCACCCATCCATTAAAAATGACAGGTCGCAACTGATAACGGTACTCTTCTGGTAAAATGGTATTACGCAAGTAAGCCTCGTTGTCTCTGGCAGCGCCTTCTTCCGCGCCGTTGGTATATCCTACAGAAAAAACGGGCGTTGTAAATGTCTGTCCTGGAGGTAATGTCCAAGTAGTGTTTTGGAAATTAATCCCTGCTGCAACCTGCAAAGTGTAATTATATTTTCGCTCATAATCATCATCAAAAGCAATCTTCCAGTTGCCGCTATAATGTACACATCCCCACCACGCAGGGCCTGTCGGATCGCTCTCGCTTTGCTTCGGCCTGATCAAAAACCAGGGCATATTATCATTCGATTTGAACATCCTGTTCTCAATGACCTTCAATCCTGGAGTGATATCAGAGGTGTACGGATGAAATTCGCCCAATTCACTCCCAGAAAGCTGAGTCATCACATAACGATCTGTTGGGAGAAGAATACTGCCGGACATCAGGTTCTGAATCGTTATTTTACCTTCCTTACCCGTGCTTTTTACTTCTATCCACTTTTCAAGAATGTTATATTCCTTTAGCACTCGAATATACGAAGTCACCTGAAGGGGATGCCATTTATCGCGTTCAACAATCTTCAAAGTGGGCCTGCCATTTATGTCAATAATACTTCCCGAAATATATTCCAGGTCTGTTGTTTGCTCATGATCTGGATAGGTTACCTGCAACACGTCTGTTTTGTTAGCTGCTCCGCCGTGGGTAGGTATTTCCTGAATACGCTGCATCCAAAGTGAAGCGGGTTGTTCGATATCTGCCATCGCTAAAGGGCCATAATAAACAGGATATACCGTTTTATCTTTTGTAATAATAATCCGGTATGCAGATGCTTTTGTCCTGATGAGCCAACCCGCAGGGTTGGTGGTTCAAATTATAGCAGGGAATTGATCAGTGGCGTAAGCTTTTTTATAACCAGAAAACATCATAATAATTGCTACTGACAGGTAAGTAACATAGTGTGAAAAAATTCTTGTTTGCTTCATAAGATGACTAAGGTTCCCAAAGATATCCGATGGTACTTTGATTGAATAAAACCATATAAATAATGATCTGTAAATGGCCTTCTCAGCACACTCAACAATGCAGGTGCAATGACTTACATTCACCGTAAACCGTATTTGTTCACTACACTAAAAAGCATCAGTATTCGCTAACAGGGGGCCTATGGTCTGTCCCATTTACAATAATCATACTTATAGTTGAAAACCCTGTGGGTCTCAATATTTTCACTAATATTTTCTCAGGTTGCAATGTTTTAATTTTCTGCTGATTTGAAAAATGATCACCGGGTTTTAAATCGGGCAATAATATATTTCCTTCTTCTATGGGAATATTCTGGTCTGCATATACAATCCAATGCAAAATATAGTTTCGTAAAACATAATCGGGTATTTGTTTTCGGGTTTCTAAGGTAACATGCAACTCGCTATCATGCAGCCAACCATTGAGGGATAATATCGGACCCGATTCATAACGAAGCACATCATAAGAAGACTTTCTTGCACCATATAGATCCACTACACCATGTATCCGCTGCTTTAATGGCCCTATTCCTTTATCACCAAAGTGGGTGCGATAATCATTGTAGTCAAAGAATATCAACCCAGCGACATAATCATGCTTGCGGAAAACTTCATCATGGGACTTCAATATGGCTATTTTTTGGGGGTCGCCGACCAATCGATCTGGCATACATCTACACCAACCGTATTCCGAAATCACAATAGGTTTATCGGGAAATGCCTGATGTATTTTTTCCAAATTCTTTTCCATATCCTGAACAGTACCTTTATACCAACTCTCATAATACTCGTTCCATTCTACAAAGTCCATTAATTTTGAAACATCATGCCTGATATGAATCGGGGAAGATCCAGCACCATTTGCTGGTGAAAGAGTAATAGAATCTTGCGCTTCTTTGGTTGTCTGCAGGGAATTAGAGGCATAAGAGCAGAGGCGATCTGGGTTGAGCCTTTTCGCTTCCTTTAACATATTGGCTGCAAATTCGTAAGCAGGTGGGTTTTGCCCGTTTATTTCATTACACAGTCCCCAGGAGAAAATGGAGGGATGATTTTTATCTCGCTGAATCATCTCTCGTAATTGCTCCAACCCATTATTCATGATATCCTCTGAAGGGTGATCTTTCATTCCTGCAAACGTTTTATATCCCCAGGTAGGTATTTCCGATTGAATAAAAATGCCTTGACGATCGCAATAATCCAGCACTCGTTTGTCCTGCGGCCAATGGACACGGGTAAAAACACAATTCAAATGCTTCAAATCACGATGGTCGTGAGCTATCCATTCCGTAGGTTCAGCCAAACCATAATCGGGGTTACTGCCAGCCATACGCTCCACTCCCATCAGCCAAACGCGCTCTCCATTTAAGTAAAAGCCTGTGTTATTAATTTCAATACTCCTGATTCCAAAGGTTTCTTTAAACGTGTGCATACGTTCTCCGTTCTTCCACAATTCCAATTCCAGTACATATAAATCCGGATGATCAAAGTGCCAAAGCAATGGATCATGGATAACAGAGTGGATCAGCTTCAAATCCTTCCTCTCTCCGGCATTTAAATAAACGTGCTGCCTGGCGACGTTAGCAACTATTTTGGCAGATTTATCTTCACGAATCAGATAAGTAATTTCCAAAGCGACAGCCTTACGAAACTTATTTGTAATGGACGCTACCACATCTATGTCCGCTTTATTGTTTTTTATGTCGGGGCGAGTGGTAATAGCAATTCGTTCTGTAAATGCAGGCATGGTAATATGCAAACTCACTGGCCTGATGATACCGCCATCGGCTGCCCAATCAAACGAAGTGCCTCGTGGAAGCATGTGCTCATCAAAACGGTTGTCAGCTTGCACTACCAGCATATTGATGGTATTATAATGAAGGGCTTGGGTAACGTCAATAAAAAATGCAGTATATCCTTTGCGAAGATGCTCCCCTACCGGCTGTCCGTTCAGCCACACTCGTGCTGAATGATAAACAGCTTCAAATTCTATTCGAACGTTTTTACCCTTCCATTCGTCGGGTACAAAAAAACTTTTTTTGTACCAGGCGATACCATAATAATCTGCATACTCTGGGACAATTTGCCAGGTATGAGGCACTGTCACCCTTTGCCATGTACCACTCTCATTCTGCGGAGCAAACCATCTATCGTCCATTCCTTTATTATAAGGATCTAAAAAAAAATCCCAATTTCCGTTCAGAGGTTGAACTAACTGAAGGGTATTGAAGTTATTTTTGTCGTATGGAAGAAAGCCCTCTGATACGCCCAAAGCAGATACTAAACCGAGCGCACCGAGTCCTCCCCCATTTCGCAAAAACTTTCTCCTGGATGTCATATCAGTACATTTAAAAACCTTATTCGAACGTTGGTCAGGGTGTCATCTTTTTAATTTCTCGAGCAAAAGGATTTTACTATTATATGCTTCCCTTACAGGCCATTCAATACCAACATTCATCAGTTCATCACCGGTGAACATTCTCCCCTTATCATCAGAGTCATCCAAATTTTTCAAACTATATTGCGCATCAGGTTGCAATCCTCTCAACCGGAGAAGAGAACTGCCTCTTATAACTACCTGACTTCCCTGAAGATATGCTGCCATATTATAACAGAGTACTACTGTTGAATCTGTATGATTACCAGTAAATTGCAATGCACATCTGTTGGTTTCAAAAGGAGATACAAGCCGGTAAAGTGTTCCTTGTTGCACTAACGGTCTGATGAGTTTATATTCACTGATCTTTTTCTTAGCTAGCTCCTTTTCAGTCAGTGTCCATTTATCCATATCCGTGCTGATGCCTAGAATGCCACTCATAGCCACATTGAATCTGAAATTGAGGGAAGTAGGCTGCCGGTAATAATTACCTATTTTATCTACTACAAACGATACCATTGTATTTGCCGGCATACAACTCAGATAACCATATTGTATAAAAATCCGATTTAAAGCATAGGTATTATCACTCACCCATGCCATATCCATCCGTGACATCATACCCAAGTCAATTCTTCCTCCGCCGCTGGAACAACTTTCAAACCATACTTTCGGGAATCTTCCTTTCAGGGAATCCACTAAGCGGTATAGATTCTGAATATATTTTATCCGTACTTCCCTCCTTTCATCCGGCGGCGCATCGGGCCATCCCGGATCCGATAAAAAGTTGTTCTGGTCCCATTTTACAAAAGCAATATTATTTTCCTGTAACAACCGTGTCAATGAGCTTAACAAATAATGAAAAACTTCTGGTTTGGCAAGATTGAGGATTCTCCGGTAAGGATTCCCTTGGCGATGCGGGAAGCCTAAAACCCAATCGGGATGTGTGCGATACAAGTCACTGTTTACATCTACATTCTCTGGCTCTACCCATAATCCGAATCTCATTCCCAACCTATTTACTTCACGTATCAAAGGTGTCAACCCATGAGGAAATTTCGTTGAGTCCACTATCCAATCTCCTAATCCGTCGTTGCCATTATCCCTACCTTTGAACCAACCATCATCTATCACAAATAATTCTATTCCCAATGCGGCTGCTGATTTCGCCTGTTTTTCAAGCACTTTTTCATTTACATTTAATCCATCTGCATAATAGCTGTTAAATATTACAGGGCGAAGATCATTCCTGTGGGTCTCTGGGAGAATATCCTTTCTGATATAAGCTGACAGGTTTTGGGCAGCACCATCTAACCCTTTGGTTGTAAATCCTGATGTAAGCACAGGCGACGTAAACGAATCTCCCGGCTTCAACATAATATCGGTATCCCAAAAATTAATTCCACCCAGTATTTGTAATCTGCCACCAAAGGCCTGATCGAATTTCAGTACCCAGTTTCCGCTGTAATGTAACGACCCAATCCAAACCGGACCTGAATTTCCACTTGTACCCGCCGGATGAACCGCAAACCATGGGGGATTAAAATTGGATTTAAAGGTCTTGTTTTGAATAATCTTAATACCCGGCGTAAGCAGCCCGTTATAAATTTGAAATTCGTTCATAGGCTTTCCCGACAGTTGGGTCAAATCATATTGATTTGTCGGTAATACAATGCTTCCGGATAACAGATTTTCAATCTTAATATTTCCTCTGCTCCCGGTATTCTTAACCTCTATCCATTTTTCGAGTATATCATTGGCAGGATATACCTTTATGAATGAAGTTACCTGTAAAGGATAATAACGGTCTTTTTGAATTACCTCTAATACCGGATGGTTATCTATGGTTTCTACATTCCCTGATACATATTCCAAATCCAAATCACGGCAGCCATCGTCAAATACTGCTTCTAATGCGGATGTATTAAATGCACTACCACCACGCACAGGTATTTCATCTACAGTGGTAACCCAGGCATCATTTTTCCGGGCATCGGTTACCTTTGGGCCATAGTAAACAGATTTCAACTCACCAGAAGCAGTGATGATCATTTGATAAGAAGATGAGTGTGTACGGATTAGCCAGCCATCAGGATGATTAGTTTTTATTATGGCCTCCTGACCAGTACAATACCTTGTTGTTAATACCAACAAACAAAAGGTGAGTCTAATTAAATTTTTCATTCGTGACATTATAAAAATATACGGATCATTTCACACTTTTTAATCTATTTCACTACTTTCATAGGGCGCCTAATCCAGTTCAAAAGTATCTGTTCATTGCTCCTTATGTTAATACTATTGTCCTAATTCATCTGCTTATTTTTCAGAAGTTGAAAAGCTGGAATTATTTTTTATAGATTGCACCAAATCCTTTTTATGCAACCATTAAGAAATGATGAAATATTTGGCACCTGGTGTACGCTTCTGTTGCCGGTAAATCCCGATAATTCCATTAACTTTTTAAAGCTCGAATCAGAAATAGATATTCTTATTTCGAGCAAGGTCAATGGCATTTACTCCAATGGAACAGCGGGAGAATTCGACAGCCAGACGGAGAAAGAATTCGATCAAATTAATTTTCTGCTGGCAGAAAGATGTAACAAGGCAAGTATCCCTTTTCAAATTGGGTGCAGTCACACCAGCCCGGTTATATCACTTGAAAGAGTTAAAAGAGCGGTAAAATTAAATCCCGGAGCTATTCAGGTTATTCTCCCGGACTGGTATCCGCCCAATATGAATGAAATAGTCCATTATTTACAAAAAATCGCCCAGGCTGCTCATCCGGTCGGACTGGTATTATATAATCCCCCTCATGCGAAAAGAATTTTACAACCGGAGGATTACAGACATATTGCTCAGGAAAGTATTCCTTTATTGGGATGTAAAGTTGGAAGCAGGGAAGCACCATGGTATGCTGAAATGAAAAATTTAGTTCCTGAATTATCACTCTTTGTTCCAGGTCATGCATTAGCTACAGGTGTTCAGTCAGGAGCTAATGGCTCCTATTCCAACGTTGCCTGTTTGAGCCCTAAAATGGCTCAACAATGGTATGAAATGATGAATAGTGATATAGAGAAAGCGCTTGAATTAGAAAAGAGAATCCAACTATTTATTAATAATAATATTATACCTTATATTACTGAAAAGAACTTTTCTTCGCAGGCAATAGATAAATTTTTAGCCGCTATTGGCGGTTGGGCTGACATAGGCACCCGTCTTCGATGGCCATATGAAGGCCTTGATGAAAATGAAGTAATGCCTGTAAGAGAAAAATGTAAATTAACGCTTCCGGAGTCTTTTCTTTAACGTGAAAATTCAAAAACAAGCGGCACAAAGGATCCGATTAATAACGAAAAATACTTGCCGGATTGGAAAATCTGAATGTCCTAAAGAACAGGTTAACTGATAAAGATATCTTAAATGGAATATTCCTTTCTTATTTTGCTGAGGAACGGAGATGTGTTGAAAGGAACAGTGATGTTTAAGCTACAACAATAAAACTTTATGCGCTTTATCCATAATATTGCAGTTTTTTTGAACGGGTTGCAACACATACAATTTTTGGGGATAGCAATTAAATGCCTTGTTCCTTTTATAAAGATTTTGGAGCTGAGAATAAATTACTACTATCGAATAGCCGTCTAAATTCTTTGATCCTGTTCCATTTGCAGGTAATTAAAGCATGCTTAATGATATCTTAGCCAGATAAATGCCTGCTTTCCCCTCATGCGAAGAATAATAAGAAACCCATAATAGGTTTTTATAAATTACCATGCCCGGATAACCGGTATCGCCTCCGCTTGGAAGTTCAATGTCTTTTAATATTCTCCCTTTTAGATTCGTTACAAAAATGGCAGTCGTATTTCTTTTACCCAGGTAATGCCTCGTTCCAATCACCAGACGGGTATCATTTAAAAATAAAAAATCCGGGCCGCCTAACTGAATCTTTAATTGTTTACATCTCCAATGAGTATAAGGTGGCCTACTCTTTAATAACACCCCCATTTTATTACCTGCATCTCTTCGCACCAGCACAAACATTTCATTATTCTTATTAAATCGTATAGTGGACTCATTCGGGAAATCTTTTACAGGAAGGTTACTTACTTTTTTAAAGTATTGGCCATTATCTGTTTTAACGAGGGTTACTATGGCTTCCTCCTTTGAACTTTCAGAGTTTCTGTGCAAAGCAACTGTATGATAATCTACGCCATAACCTGTTCCGTTATGCCAGGTAACACGCCATATCCAGTCTTTATCAGGAGAAATACCGGGCGCTAAAGTAGCTTTTTCAGGGGCGGAAAAATCTTTTCCCTCCGTATCCGAAAATGAAACCATCGGAAACAATTTTCGAATTTTACGGTGATCATAAAAAACTGCTCCTGCCATAATCACCATAATTTTATGATCTGGAGTAACCGATAATTTCGGATCACGAAGATCTAATCCATGTACTTTCAACAAAGCTATACTTCCCCAATGATCACCATCTTCAGAACGAAGAATTCTTACTTTACCGTCATTTTTATCGCTGACATGGCTTGTACCTTCCCTGAAGGAACAATAAAAAGCATCATCAAAACGAATAAGACTGGTAAAAGAATTATACGGGGCCTTATCCCATATCTTTTTTACTTGTATTCCACCTGTTTGAGCATGGGCAAATATTACGGGAAATAAAAATGTCAGAGACCAACAACATTTGCAGACCTGTGAATTGAATACCTTTTTCAAAATGGTAATACCGTTATTTCTTGTCATAATTCCATAAAAATAAATTACTCATCGGAATTTAATTATCAGAACTGCTTATCTCAACTAATCCAAGGGATCTGGAGGGCATATCCACATTCAAAACACTTGGAAGATTTAACTTAAGGTCTCTGGTTTTTCCATCCACATAGAGAAGAACCTTCTTCATACCATGACCTTCCAGCTCTACCTGTGGAATTTGTTCTACGTTACCATAATTGGCCAAAACAATACCAATACGACCATCAGGAGCTTTCCATGTAGCTGATTGGACTAAAGGCTCTTTACCTAATCCGAAATCAAGTTTGGTTACATGGGTAACATTCCATGGAGGCAGCATCTTTCCATATATTAGGAAATCACGTGCAATACCATATCTGAACCGGGTTGATCTTCGTGCCCAATCCAATGTAGAAGGCTGGTCCGGCATCGCACGCGTCCAAAGCTGATCCCAATCATATTCAATGCGGCCGCTATCCCTTAAAGTAAAATTCAGCATATAACCAGATACAAGCGCTCTTGCCACGGCGTCCCGCAAAGCTTCACTATTCACCGAATTAGTATAAAAACCGGCATGTCCGTTGAGATATTGATGATAGATAAAAGAGTAAAGCGGCACCATCATATACCCTCCTCCTCCTGTTCTGGCATCCCAAAGGTCAAAGTATTTAAGATATACTTCGGGTGGAGCGCCTTCCCCTGAAATAGCTACTCCGGGGTCCGCAGTCCGCGCTACCGCATTATCTTCCTCTAACAAGCTGGCAAAATCCTTCGTCATCCAGGGTCCTGGTACAGGAGGATGGCCATGATCCGTAGCATAGCAGGCCACAGCGCCCACTCCCTGATCAAACTGCTGAATAACAGAAGGACCCAGTTCAGCCATTCCGCGGGTCATACCCAGGATCATTCTCCGAGCCGCTTGTGTAGCTATACAGGTATTATATAGCGACCTCCATCCGTTAGAAGGTCCGCCAACTCCCCACCAGCTATGCACAATAGCAGAATCGCCTCCATGAGATTTAAAATATGCCATACCGTTATAGCCTGTATTTTTCTGAGCCACTACCCAGTTTACACCATCCCCATACAGTGCCGGATGCCATCCTTTAGCTCTTGCTTTTTTCATGAACAGCTTCATATTGTCTTCACCTCCGAGGGGGGGGAATGCCTGAGGCTGAACCCAGGGGCCGCTATGTTCCCAATTAAAAACAATAGGCATTAAGGAAGCATTAAATGCTGACGAAAGCTTATCCAGGTAGGGCAATGCATGGGTTGCCGGTGTATATTCAGTGTTTACGGCGGCGGGTGGATCCCAATCTCCCTCGCCACGCATAGGAAAGGCTACTCCTACGACAGGTTTCAACAGCCATTGAGGATAGTCTGTCCGATCAATAAGTTTTGCCGGTAAATAAGATTGCTTATCAGCCCAACTCCTATACATAGCAGCAGCAGCATACCAATCTCCACGGAAAGCCCCTATCACTACTTTATACGGTAAAGATGTTTCACCCGGTCCCTGTGTTCCGGGATAGTGTCCCACACCCATCATTACCCCATCCCTCTCCATCAGCGGAGCTATGAGTTTGGGCATTCCCGTAGAATCTTCACATGCCACAAATAGGCCTCCCGAAGCATTGTAATACGCCATCATCTGAGTCGTACAATCACGGGGATAATTGGGTGAACGCCATGTTTCAGGGGTATCATACCGGGTACTCCTCCATGCTCCGCAGACCATTCCCGGTTCTACCGGCCCAACCAATACACCATCATAAAGCGAATACAGTATATGGCTACCGTCGTCTTCTGTTGGATTACGGTCAAATGGCACCTCAACTAACGGGAACTGAATATGCGCTATCCACATCTTAGTTGGGTTGTCCAATTTCAGGCTCCAATAGGTAAGCGGTTCATTCGACGGGCATCGTACTGTAACGTCTGCATTTAGGCGCAGGTTTGAGATATCTTCAAAATGAATAAGAATGTCTTCACCCCCTTCATAACCCGATTTAGTGATCGTAACTTTTTTGGCTTGGGAAGAATTGATATCTATAAACTTTCCATCACTATTCCTGAGCTCCACCTTGAAAAGCGGGAGCTTGCCCTGACCGGGAATTAACATTTTAGTATCTCCGCCTCCGAGGGTCGTTTCAAAGGATTGAATTGCTCCGTCATCGGCATTCATCAGTAACTTATATCCCTGATTCACCACTAAAATTGGGGATTGTGCGGATGCAACCAATAAAGAACCCAAGAGTAATAAAGATAAAATTCCAACCCGGAATAGTATCTGATCAATGTGTTTCTTCATATTTACTTGAATGTTTATTTATAAACAGTTTTGAGCCTATTATACCATATTATTTTATTGCATGAGGCCGTCTTTTAAATTTGCTATCTCTTCAAGATAGCTTATATTGTTTTTTCAATGATTATCCGCTTTTATACAAGAGAGCAATTAGTATCTGATTTTAGTATAAATTGATTTTGTGTTACTTTCTCTTGTAAAACGATTCTTTGTACGGAAAATTTATAATAATCGGTTCATTCATTATTGGTTTTTGTGGGATCTAAGTAACACTGAAATACCCCTGCCCCATATTGCTTTTTCTTTCACTCCTTTGGACCAATTTGCTCCCTGATCAGCAATTTGAAGCAGTCTGTCAGGCGACTGTTCTACTATCCCCGTGTATCCGCTTGTTACTCCATGATAAATAATGAAGCTTGTATCCCATTTATAGCCCGAACCGTCTATAGAAAGAGCTATTCTGGTATCCGGTCTTCCATAAGAGAGTGCTAATGTTCCGTCTCTCATCAGCAACAAATGCGGATCTACACTCTGAGCTTCTTTTGGATCCAGTCCAGGCAATTCTACCGGTTTTGACCAGGTAAGGCCCCCATCCTTAGAGCGAGATTGAAACAGAGGTAAATAGCTTCCTATATGCATCACACAAAGGAGGGATCCGTCTTTCACCTTTGCAAAAGCAGGCTCGCAATATCCTTGTGCATCTGCAAAGTTCTCAGGAACTCCCGAAGCAACAACCGATACAATATTCCATTTGGCACAATTGTCGGTGGATTTAACCCAGACCACAGAAAATTTTTTATCGCCTTGAAAGGTGCCATACATGGGACCCTGTATAGAGCCATCTTTCATGACCTGCATCCCACGGTGGAAGAGCATACTTCCCCAGGTCCCTTTTGTTTTAAATCGTTTTCTTATAGGAACATTTACGATACCTTTCTGTTTAGTCCAGGTTTTGCCCTGATCATTTGAAGTCCAGTAGGTCATTTTTTCCTGATGAGATGAAACCGGATAAGTGGAATAATCTATTCCATAGAGCAGGCTATTTTTTCTAAACATAGAAGTAAAGCCGAAATCAGGATTGGTTATTTTTTCCTTCCAGGTTTTTCCATCATTCCTTGAAATCATGATAGCGCCCGCCGATGAATCCGTTACAACATCAGGATGCTCGCTATAAGAAACGAATATGACCTTTCCGAACTTATATGCAAAGGGAAATTGACGCTCTTTATCATTATGAGAAACATCCATCTTAAAACGCGGACCCAACTGAACATAATAACTTTTACTTTGAGCAAAAGATTGTGAACAGACATTCACTCCAAGAAACATGATGATAAGCCAACTTAAAATTGATTTCATTCTTATATGCACTATTACTTAATTTTTTATTCCAATGGCTTTTCCTCCTTTTGCTGAAGTGCCATACTATTTGGGTTAAGGATGACTGCCTTTGTTCAAACTCCTTATAATTTTCTAACTATCATGAGGGATATCATGAGTTTTATCTTGAATTCATTAAATATATGATCCAAAAGTTGCCCACGCTACCACCCCGGGGTTTTCTGATACCAAAGGTTCTCTGCTTATAATATCCTGCCCTATAGGAAATAATAACATCCACTTTTGCCCTTCCTTTCCCTGGATGCCATTTTCAAAAACTGCAACCAAACAAAGATATAGTTGATAAAAAAAGAAATATTCTACTTTCTTATTTAATCAATAGTTCGGTATAAAAATTAAGCAGCCATGGAGCCAATGTTTAAGCATTTAGCATATAGCTTTCTTATTTTATTACAATTCAGCTCTATGCCTAAGTTTGAAAAAATAGTTTCGGTT
>SCQT01000289.1 GCA_004322015.1 Chitinophagaceae bacterium | reverse complement strand
CTCTTCCGATCTGTACAAGCGCCGGTAGCTCTCAAAAAAGGTGCTAGACGAGCTTCTTGAGCAGCTCGGCCTTCTTGGCGCTGAACTCTTCCTCGGTCAGGATGCCCTTGGTCTTGAGCTCGCCGAGTTTTTCCAGCAGCGCCATCACGTCCTCGGGCTTGACGCCTGCAGCAGCAGCGGCCGCAGGCGCGGCGCCGGGCTGCAGGGCCGATTGCATGTTCTGCGCCAGGATCTGCCCCATGGCCACGCCCGCGCCCATGCCCAGGCCGGCGCCCGCGAGCCCCCCGCCATCGCCCCCGGCGCCCACGCCCTTGGCCATCTCGGGAATCGCCTGCGCGGTCTGGTACTGCATGAACTTGCCCATGTCGCCACCGACCATGCCCATGCCGATCTTCTGGTCGAGCACCTTCTGCAGGTCTTCGGGCAGCGACAGGTTCTGCACCGTCACCTGCTCGACCTTGAGGCCCAGCTTGGCGAACTCCGGTTCGAGCTGCCTGGCCAGCGCGGCGGCGAACATCGTCTGGTTCGCCGCCAGGTCGAGGAAGGCCACGCCGCTGGCGGCGATTGCGTTGCTGATGTTCTGCAGCACCAGGCCGCGCAGCTGCCCTTCGATGTCGCCCACCGTGTAGCTCTCGCGCGTGCCAGAGACCTCGGTGTAGAAGAGGCGCGGATCATGGATGCGCCAGGCGTAGTTGCCGAAGGCGCGCAGGCGCACCGCGCCGAACTCCGCGTCGCGGATGGTGATGGGCTGGGGCGTGCCCCACTTCTGGTCGAGCTGCTGGCGCGTGCTGAAGAAATACACGTCGCTCTTGAACGGCGACTCGAACAGCTTGTCCCAGTTCTTCAGGTTGGTGAGCAGCGGCAGGTTCTGCGTGACCAGCTTGTGCGTGCCCGCGCCGAACACATCGGCCACCTGGCCTTCGTTGACGAACATCGCCATCTGCGACTCGCGCACCACGAGCTGGCCGCCGTTCTGGATTTCCATGTCCCGCATGGGGTAGCGCCACGCCAGCGTGCCGTCGCCGTCCTCGGTCCATTGCAGGACGTCGATGAACTGTTTCTTGAGGAAATCCATCAGGGCCATGGTGGTGCTCCAGCGTCCGGGGACAGAACCGGCGGAGGGCCATCATAGCGACGCGCATCGGCGCCGGCTATGGCCGCCATGGCAAAAATCCATTGGACATGTTAAATGAGAACAATTATCATTTAACATGTCCAATGGAGAAAGATGCCATGTCCCGCCTGCGCCACATCGCCCACGACAACCTGCCGACCCTGATGAAAACCGCCACCTACTACGTGATCCACGTGTGTGTGGCCGCGATCGTCGCGTATCTGGTGACGGGCAACCTCTGGGCCTCGCTCACGCTGAGTCTGCTCGAGCCCAGCGTGCAGGCGGTGGCCTTCTTCTTTCACGAAAAAGCCTGGGCGCGCGTGCTCGCGCGGCGGGCTCAGGCCAGGATGTCCAGCAGCGTGCCGGTCGTGGCCTGAGCCATGCGCAGCACGAAGACATTGGCCCTGTAGGCGGCGCTGGCGGCGATCTGCTCGACCGCCTCGTGCTCCAGCGCCACGCCGGGATGGTCGGCGCGCACCACCTGCGCGCTCACGCCCGAGAGCGGCGCCAGTGCCTGCTCGCGCACGCGCTGCGGCGTGAAGCCCGGCGTGTTCATGTTGGCGATGTTGTGCGCGCTCACGTCCATGCGCAGCTGCGCGGCCTGCAGACCGGTTTGTGCGATGGCGGCGAGAGAGGACATGCCCGGCTCATCGGCAGTCTGGCGCAAAACTTGAGGACTTTCAGGATCGCGCCTGCGCCCGGTACTGCCCCGGCCCCACGCCCTGCCATTGCTTGAACGCGTGGTGAAACGCCGGAACTTCCTGGTAGCCGAGCAGCGCGGCGATGCGTGCGATCGGCAGTTCGGAACCTTCAAGGTAGTGGCGGGCGAGCTCGTGGCGCGTGCCGTCCAGCAGCGCCTGGAAGGCGAGACCCGCCTGCGCCAGGCGCCGTTGCAGCGTGCGCGTGGACAGGTGCAGTTCGCCCGCCACGTCCGCCAGCCTCACCTCCTGCTGCCCCAGACGGCGCAGCACGCACTGGCGCACCTGCACCGCGATCTCCGGCTCATGCGGACGCCGCGCCTGCAGCAACGCCTGCGCGTGGCGGCTGAGCAGCGGCAGCAGCGCCTGGTCGGCCTGCGGAATCGGCCAATCGAGCACCGCCGCGCGATCTTTCCCGCGGCGGT
>SCQT01000106.1 GCA_004322015.1 Chitinophagaceae bacterium | reverse complement strand
CAATCCGTTTTCCAGGTAGGCGGAAACACGGGAGCTGCTATGGGACCTTTGCTGGCTGCCGCCATTGTAGTGCCTTTCGGACTTTCTCATATTATCTGGTTTGCGCTTCTGGCATTGGCAGGCATTTTTATTTTGTGGAAAATCGGACGATGGTATAAGGCTAACCTTTTCCTGAAAGAGAAGAAAAAAGCCACCGGCATTAAAATAGAAGGACCCGTTTCTCACAGGAAAACCGTCATTTCCATTATTATCCTGTTGGCATTGATCTTTTCCAAATATTTTTACCTGGCGAGCATAAACAATTATTATACTTTTTTTCTGATTGATAAATTCCATGTTTCCGTACAGGGTTCCCAGGTACATCTTTTCCTGTTTCTTCTGGCAGTGGCTTCCGGCGTAATGATAGGCGGCCCGCTGGGCGACCGTTTCGGAAGAAAATACGTGATCTGGTTTTCCATTTTAGGTGTCGCGCCTTTCACCCTGATGCTGCCTTACGCCAACTTATTCTGGACTTCCGTATTGAGTTTTATTATCGGAACGGTGCTTTCTTCCGCTTTCCCGGCCATTATTGTATATGCGCAGGAGCTGTTACCGGGAAAATTAGGTATGATCTCAGGACTTTTTTACGGACTGGCATTTGGCATGGGCGGCATTGGCTCCGCAGTGCTAGGTGTATTGGCTGATAAAACCAGCATTTATTTCGTATTCCAGGTCTGCGCTTTTCTTCCCCTGATTGGATTACTGGCAGGATTTCTTCCGCGTATTGAAAAGAGAAGAGTCAAAGAAGCAGTATCTTAGAGCATTCATCAAGTGATACAAATCCTAAATTTCCAGAGATATTAATGAAAACCGGTTTATACTTTGGCTCTTTTAATCCAGTGCATGTGGGACATCTGATCATTGCCAATTACATGGCTTATAATACGGAACTGGAACAGGTCTGGATGATATTAAGTCCTCAAAATCCATTAAAGCCTTCCGCAGCTTTATTAAATGAGTATGACCGGTTACATTTATTGCAATTAGCCGTTGAAAAAGAAAACAGGCTCCGTGCCAGTAATGTCGAGTTTTCCCTGCCCAGGCCTTCCTACACCATTGATACGCTTACTTATTTAGTTGAAAAACATCCCGAACATGAGTTTGCCGTAATCCTGGGCAGCGACAGTCTGGAAAATCTTGCTCAATGGAAGAATTACAAAGAATTACTCAAAAGATATCCGGTATATGTTTATAAACGTCCCGGGCACGAAGTGGCTCCTTATCCTGAAGGAAAAATAACGGTTTGTGAGGCGCCGCTGCTTGATATTTCTGCGAGCTATATAAGAAGAATGATTAGAGAAGGAAAGTCTGTACGGTACCTGCTTCCCGATGCCGTGTTCGAGTATATTACGGATAATCATTATTATAGAAAGTGACTTCAAGGATTCTCCCTTTGGTAAGGATAGTTTTGACCTTTGGGTTTACAAAAATCCCTATCATTATTAGGATATATTTACCGGCTTCGTATTCTATATTCCGATTGAAAGAGTTGAATGAAAAAAAAGAAAGGCAATACGAAAACTTAAGCGATTTGATAAAAACAAGGGAGAAGTGGTTACAGTGATTTTTAGTTCAGCCAACAAGGCATCCGCACCCCATTTGATGACACAGCCATATCGAAATAAACAGTAAAACGACAGATAGAAATATCGAATAAGGAAAAAATATGTTGCGTATAAAAGAGAGCGGCAGCAACAGTGGAACGATTGGCATTCGAAACAAGCTATAGACTGTTGAATAAACCTTTGGAATTTATATCCTTTCTTTACCTCTTACGTTATCTTTTCCCCTTTCTTCACCACTCTGATTCTCCGCCTTTTAATTCCGAATTCATCCCGGTAAATCCGCAACAGCAATATAAAAATGGAGATCAGCAATGGGCCGAAGATAAGACCCACAAATCCAAATAAACTAATGCCGATCAGTACCCCGAAAACAGTGATCAATGGATGCACATCGGCAAACTTTTTTTGCCATAAAAAACGAAACACATTGTCAGCACTTCCTACAATGATCGTCCCGTATATAAGCAACCCGATCCCAAGTCCGGTATATCCGTTGGCTATCTGGTATATTCCCAACGGTAACCAAACAATAGCGGTACCCACCACAGGCAACATGCCTGCAAATCCTGTGATCACTCCCCAGAAAACAGCATCCTGCACCCCAAAAATCCAGTATCCTAAGGTACAAAGGCCCGCCTGTACCAATGCCAGCAAAGGAATGGCTATGGCATTGGAAATAACCATGCTTTTTATTTCAGCACCAAGGCGATTGGTGTTTTCCTCTTTCAAAGGAGTGTATTCATACAATGTATCCTCCATATTAAGTGATTCCACCAGCATGAAATATAATATGAAATACATAACCACTAAGGTGGTGAGTACATTAAAGGTGGTCCCCAGGAATTGGGGAAGAAATTTTGCCAGGGCGTCCTGTATCTTTTGAATAGTCTCTGCGGAAAGGATATCAATATGGGTATCGAATTTTATTTTTTCGATAAATAATTTGATCCCATCAATTAATTGGGTAGAATGGCGTACCACGTAGCTGACTTTAGAAGCCATCATATTCACCACCAACGCCGTAGGGACTAACAATACTATGACAGAAGCCAACATTAACAAAGTGGCTGTAATCCATCTCTTCCAATGCTTTTT
>SCQT01000105.1 GCA_004322015.1 Chitinophagaceae bacterium | reverse complement strand
ACTATTGTGATGTGTAAAAGCATGGCGGATAAATATTTCCCCCATCAGGACCCTGTGGGTCAAATGCTGGTCTTTAATGATAATACCCAACGCCCTTTAAAAATAGGCGGAGTCATGGCAGACTTTCCGGCTACTTCTCACCTACAGTACAAGTGTTTTATTTCATTATCAGGATTATCTTTTTGGAATGGCGAGCAGGAAACATGGAATGCAAGTAATTATGCGATCTATCTTTTGCTGAGACCGGGGGTAAACATTGCGAGCTTCGATCAGAAAATGACAAAGGATGTATTGGATAAATATATGATGCCATCCTGGAAAGCCAATGGCAGGCCCATGGCCGAGATTGAAAAATTTTTGAAAAGCGCCAGCCTTTATCTCCAGCATGTGACGGATATTCATCTCGGATCGTACGGCATAGAAAACGATTACGTACAACACGGAGATATACGTTATATATGGATGTTTGCCGCAGTGGCTATTTTTATCCTGCTTCTTGCCTGCATTAATTTTATTAATCTCTCTACTGCCAGGGCGGCTAACCGTGCCAAAGAGGTGGGGGTAAGAAAAGTGATCGGATCCCTGCGTTCCGATCTGGTGAAGCAGTTCATGATTGAATCGCTGCTTTACAGCTTTTTATCTTTTATCATTGCCTTTGTCTTAGCTTATAGCCTTCTGCCCCTTTTTAATAAAATGGTGAATACGCGGCTATCCATTCCCTGGGAAGAATGGTGGCTGGTTCCTTCGTTTGTTTTATCTGTATTCATTATAGGTTTACTTGCGGGCTTATACCCGGCATTCTATTTATCCTATTTTAAACCGGTGGAGGTACTGAAAGGGAAATTGGGAATACGAAATAAAAACGGCGGCTTGCGGAACGGACTGGTTGTATTCCAGTTTACGATTTCTGTTATATTGTTGATAGGCACGCTGGTCATTTATAAACAGATGCAATACATCCTTCATTCAAAGATCGGCTTTGATAAGGATGAAGTGGTCATGATCAAAGGGACAGATGCATTAGGTCATCAAACGACTTCCTTCAAAAACGATCTGTTGCAATTACCCGATGTAAAGAATGTTTCTGTCAGTGATTTTTTGCCGGTTGACGGTACCAAACGGAATGGCAATACCTGGTGGGCTGAAGGGAAAATGCGGGAAGAAGGGGGCGTGGTCGGACAACGATGGGTAGTGGATGAAAATTATATACCCACGCTCGGAATGAAGCTTGTCGCCGGTAGAAATTTTTCCAGGGACATGCCCACAGATTCACAAGCGGTGATCATCAATCAGGTCATGGTGAATAAATTAGAACTCAAAGATCCCATTGGTAAAATAATTACGAACGGATCGGAACATCTCCACATTATCGGTGTGGTAGGAAATTTTTGTTACGAATCCGTCAGGCAGCAGGTAGCGCCATTATGCATGGTATTAGGGAACAGCAGCAGCATGGTATCCGTAAAACTGAACGCTGCCGATATGCAGGAAGCCCTAAGCTCCATTGGAAAAGTATGGAAACGTTTTGAACCTCATCAAATGTTCCGGTATGATTTCTTAGATCAACGTTATGCCGCTATGTATGCCGATGTGGAGATTACGGGTAAACTGTTCACCGTATTTTCCCTGTTGGCTATTATAGTGGCCTGCTTAGGTTTATTCGCGCTGTCGGCTTTTATGGTAGAGCAAAGGAATAAAGAAATAGGCATCAGAAAGGTATTAGGGGCGACTGTCGGAGGTTTATTCGCTATGATGACGGGAGATTTTCTGAAGCTGGTATGTATTGCGCTGCTCATCGCTATGCCTGTGGGATGGTTCGTCATGAATAAGTGGCTGCAGAATTTCGCCTACGGAATAAATATTACCTGGTGGATATTCCTGATAGCAGGTGCGTTGGCCTTATTTATTGCCTTAATAACGGTCGGCTTTCAGGCTATCAAAGCGGCGGTGGCGAATCCTGTCAACTCGCTTAGGGCGGAGTGAGTTGGTTAGTGGTGAATGGTAATTTGTGAATGGTAAGTGGCAGTGGGCAGTGGCAGTAAGCAGTCAATTATAAGTAGTGCTATAGTAAATGGTGGTAGATGGAGTATGGGTAGGAGGTATGGGCTGTGAGGTTGTAATAACAACCGGATACCTGATACCCCAAAATCAGACATCAAAGATTATTTTATGTTTAATAATTATTTTAAGACCGCATGGCGATTTCTTTTAAAGAATAAAGCATTCAGCTTTATTAATATTATTGGCCTATCCATGGGCACTTTATGCTGTTTGTATATTACGCTATATGTAAAAGACCAGTACAGTTATGATACTCAGTATAACGATGCAAAAGATATATATCGGATAGCGACGTTTTTAAATGTGAATGGTGATAAAATTAATATGGCAACCTGCTCACCTCCAATCGCACCCGCTTTAAAAAAAGATTTTCCTGAAGTTGCCTCGTTTACCCGCATTGTCCCCACGTTGGATGCGAACAATCATTTGCTGCGCTATAAAAATAAATCATTTTATAATGAAGATGCTTTTTTAGTTGATTCCACTTTCTTCAATATTTTCAATTTTCATTTTGATTATGGTAATGCAACGAATGCGTTAACAGAGCCAAATTCAATTGTATTATTAAAACCGATTGCAGAAAAATTATTTGGTAAGGAAAACCCGGTAGGTAAAGTAATCACAATTGAAGATGCTGATGGAACAAATGATTTTAAAGTAACCGGTGTAATTGATGAAAGCCTTGGCGAATCAACCATACATGCCGATATGTTTATCGGGATGAATGAAAACGGGTATGGCAGTGATATTCTTAAAAACAATACATGGACCGGAAATAATTTTACTTATTCCTACATCAAATTAAAACCGGGTTCAAATCTTGCTGCACTTGAGAAAAATCTTCCCGCATTTTTAAATAAATATGGCGCTGAGCAATTTAAAAACTCAGGTATGAAAAAACAGTTACACTTGCAGTCATTAACTTCTATTCATACAAGTGAAGGCTATGACCACGAAATGACACCAACAATCAGCAGTTCATTCCTTAATATTTTAATGCTGATAGCCATGTTGATTCAGATTATCGCCTGCATCAACTTTATGAATTTATCTACGGCAAAAGCTTCGAAACGTGCGAAGGAAGTTGGTATAAGGAAAGTAATTGGCGCAGAAAAAGACAGCTTAAGAATTCAGTTCTTAACGGAATCTTTTTTGCTTTCGTTGTTAAGTGTTTTAATCGCATTGCCGTTATTAATAATCGCTCTTCCTTATCTGAATCAGATTACGCATGCAGATATTTTGCTATCGTCATTATCAGACTATACGACATGGTTGCTGCTCTTTGGAATTATTGTTGTTACAAGTCTCGTCGCGGGCTGTTACCCTGCATTTTATCTTTCAGCTTTCCCGGCAATAAAAGTTATGAAAGGAAATTTTACCAATCAGGTTTCAGCGGCAGGTATCAGGCGTTCATTGGTAGTATTTCAGTTTGTGTTATCAATCGTGCTCATCTCAAGCGTTATTATTATTTACAGCCAATTGAATTATATAAAAAATAAAGACCTGGGGTTTGATAAAAGCCAAAAACTCATTTTTGGCTTCTATACTGATGCTGCTAAAAATAAAATGCGGGTGTTTGCCAACGACCTTAAAGAATTGCCCGAGGTAAAAGCAGTAAGCTTGGCTAATAATTATATGGGGAGTCAGATTCCTTACCACGATTGGACTGTGTATCTGCCAGGCACTGACCCTGCCAAAGCAATAGACCAGCAAAATTTATCATCTGATGAAAATTTTGTAAAAACGATGGGTATAAAAATCCTTAGAGGCAGAGATTTCAGGTTTCATGATTCCGCAAAAGTTTTAATTAATGAAACACTGATGAAGCGATTAGGGCTAAATCTGCAAAATGCGCCTGGTTCAAAACTTCTTACGGGTGACGACCGGAATTATGAAGTGGTTGGTGTAATGAAAGACTTTAATTATAGTTCTTTGCGTGATGACATCAATCCTTTTATGATTATATGCGAACCGAAAAGAAATGATATACACGATGTGATTATAAATGTAAACAGCAGTAATTATAAAACTTTATTAGGAAAGATAGAAACAATATGGCATAAAGATCTACCTTCTGTACCTTTTCAATATTCCTTTCTCAATGCGGACGTACAACAGCAATATCAATCTGAGACTACATTTTCCAATATTATCAATTCGTTTACACTAATGGCGATTCTTATTTCATGTCTTGGCTTGTTTGGTTTGGCTGCATTTATTGCAGAACAACGAAAAAAAGAGATTGGTGTGCGTAAAGTTTTGGGTGCAAGTGTTGCCGGCCTGGTACAATTGCTTTCAAAAGACTTTTTAAAATTGGTTGGTATATCAATCATTATTGCAGCACCTATTGCATGGTGGGCCATGAATAAATGGCTTCAATCATTTTCATATCGTATCGTTGTCAGTTGGTGGATGTTTGCGCTGGCTGGTGTTATCGCTATTTTAATTGTATTAATAACGGTTAGTTCTCAGGCTATTAAAGCGGCGGTGGCGAATCCGGTGGATGGCTTGAGAACGGAGTGAAGCCTCCCCCAACCCCTCCGAAGGAGGGGAGTAAGGAAGTGCTATATATTTTATGAGTTGTAAACTATTTTTTTAACGTTTAAAAATCTCTCAAAGGGGATTATAGGAGGTATGGGGCTTATGTTCAAAAACTATTTCAAAACGGCATTCAGGAACCTCTGGCGAAACAAAGGCTATAGCTTGCTGAATATATCCGGTTTAGCCATTGGCATTGCCTGTGCCGGCTTTATCTTTTTGTGGGTGAAAGATGAACTCAACTTCGACAGGTTTAATAAGAGGATAGATCAGTTGTATTTAATCCGGGAAAACCAGAAGTATGATACTTATACGGCTACTTTCGGCTCTACGCCGGCGCCGATGGCTCCCGCCATGCAGGCAGAAATTCCCGGCATTGCCAACACCTGCCGCCTGGGTGGGTGGGGAACATCCAAGCTGATAACAATTGGTAATAAAGCAATGTATGCAAAGGGCGCTTATGTAGATCCATCCTTGTTCAGCATGTTTACTTTTCCTTTCGTGGAAGGCAACGCAAAGAATGCTTTCGGTCAACTATATTCCATGGTCATCACTCAATCTACGGCCAAAAAGTTTTTTGGTAATGAAAAAAACGTGATCGGCAAAACGGTACGCGTAGATAATAAGCAGGATTATGTGATAACCGGTGTTATAAAAGATATTCCGGAGAATTCAACCGTGCAGTTTGAATGGGTTTCTCCTTTTCAGATATGGTGGAATGAGAATAAATCCTGGGCCAAAACGTGGGGCAATAACGATCTGACCACCTTTGCTGAATTAAAACCTCATGTTGCTCCTGCTTCAGTGAATAAAATACTATATAATTTTATACAAAAACGTGAACCTCAATCTAATGCGAGACCCTTTCTATGGTCGGCATACGACTGGCACCTGCGCGATGAGTTTGATAACGGCGTGCAGACAGGCGGTGGAAGGATAACGTATGTGCATCTGTTCTCTGTCATCGCCTGGATTATTTTATTCATTGCCTGCATCAATTTTATGAACCTTGCCACCGCCCGGAGTGAAAAACGGGCAAGAGAAGTAGGTGTCAGAAAAGTGTTGGGATCAGGGAGAAGAGCGCTTGTTTTGCAATTTATAGGAGAATCCATGCTGATAGCGGCATTGTCTGCTATATTTGCCGTCACCCTCATGTCGCTTCTGTTGCCTGCCTTTAATTTGCTCGTTCAGAAAAACCTTACGTTAGGACTTGCCAACCCAGTTCATTTTACTGCCTTGATAGTTATTACGATAATATGCGGACTGGTTGCGGGCAGCTATCCTTCATTTTACCTGTCGTCCTTTAACCCTGTATCTGTTTTGAAAGGATTAAAAATGAAATCCGGAAGCGCTGCCATTACCAGGAAAGGGCTTGTGATATTGCAATTCAGTATGGCTATAGCTTAAAAATGCGTGTTATTTTGTAGATTTGTAGAAAATAATGCAAGATGAATGCAAAAGAGATCAGGTCAGCCTTTAGTCAATTACCAGCGGAAGAAAGATCAAGCCTTC
>SCQT01000104.1 GCA_004322015.1 Chitinophagaceae bacterium | reverse complement strand
TCACCCGCCTTCCATGCCCTGATCAGTTGATCCACGCTGAGCGTTTGCGCAAAGGAGGAGACAGAAAAAAAAGTGGCAAATACCACACCGAGGTAAAGATGTTTCATTCAATAGGAAAAAAGTGATGCTAATTAGGCAGCAAAATACGCCATTTAGCTGTTAAATGGAAGAATTTTTAGCCGGCAGACCCTGACGACCCACAGACCTCAAAAGCAGGAGTACACTAAGAAAAAACTTTGTGATTCTTAGTTACTGGGCGCCTTCGTGGCAGAGAAGGTTATTCACAAATTTTCTTGACGACATTGATATACCTATAACCACCCGCATGACCAGCCGAACCCCTGCGGTCTCCATTATTTAACCCTTACAGGTTGAGGCTCATTTCCCTCTTCGTTCTTGGCCTGCACCCGGAGTTACTCACATTGATGCTCTTCGGACAGAACTCATTCTTACTGAAGATTCACGTTTTATCAGGAGCGCTCCTTACCCCGATTAAAGAGCAGGGTAAAGGGGGGGGTACTCCCTGTCTTCGCGCTACCTTCGCCCTATTAAAAGCGCACTTAAGGCATAAATGGCCCGGCGATACTGCCTCGGTTAGTAAGGTGAGATGGATTAAACTTACGTTGTTTCATAATTAACATAGGGCTGCCATGCATTTTTGAGGTTTTTACAGGCTTTATTTATACATAAATACATGCGGCACACCATCTTTCCCGATATAGCCCCGAAACATGCCGGGTGTATTGAAAGGAAAGGCAAAATCACCATTTTTATCCAAAGCGATCATGCCGCCATCCCCGCCCAAGCCGGGAATAATATGATAAATCACTGTATCAGCGGCGTTTTCCAGGTCCATTCCTTTGTATTCCATCAGATCACTGACAGTTTTAGCTGCAAGTGTTCTCATAAAAAATTCACCCCATCCTGTGCAGGATATAGCGCAGGTTTTATTGTTGGCATAAGTACCGGCTCCGATGATGGGTGAATCACCTATACGGTCGTATAATTTATCTGTCATCCCCCCTGTGGAAGTGCCGGCAGCTAAATTTCCCGATTGATCTAATGCCACGCAACCTACGGTGCCGAATTTATCATCCTCCTCTCCTGCTCCATATATTTTGTTTACCCTGGGATCAAAGTCGAGTACGGCAGTCGTATCTCCTTTATCTCTTTTCAATGCACGTTGTAACTGATCCCAGCGATCCTGAGTGAAAAAGTAAGAAGGGGGTTCCATCACACAGCCTTCTTTTTCAGCAAACTTTTCTGCTCCTTCACAAGCCAACAACACATGCGGTGATTTTTCCATTACGGCACGCGCAGCATCTATGGGATTTTTAATATTCGAAACATCCGCTATTGCTCCGGCTTTCAGATCTGCACCATTCATGATGGCCGCATCCATTTGATTTTTACCGTCATGTGTGAAAACCGCTCCTTTACCGGCATTGAATAATGGGGAGTCTTCCATCACACGGATCGCAGCCTGGACAGCATCCACGCATGTTTTTCCTTCCTGTAATGCGCTATATCCCGCTTCCAATGCCTGCGTAAGCGCCGCTTTATAAGCCTGTTCTTTTTCGGGGGTCATGTATTTCTTTTCAATGACTCCTGCGCCTCCGTGAATAACCAGGATGGCTTTTTGACCCTGAGTGCTTTGTGCATGAACCTGTGACATGATAAAAATTGTCATTATTAAAACTAAAAAACTAATAGTATTTTTCATGATGAAGGGTTTATGGTCCTGAAGTTTCGGGATGGCTATATTGTTCCACTGTTCTATTGTCCTATTGTCCTATTGTTTCATTGTCGAATATTTGAACATTGAGTATTCAGTGTCGTTTAGTTGAGGTTGGCCATCCCTGCCTTTGCCGGCAGGCAGGCTTCGACAGGCTCAGGATGACTTTGTACTCGTCATGGTGAGCTTGTCGAACCATGATTAAACATTAAATATTTGACAAAATCTGATGTCATTTTAGTCAGGCGGATGGCGTGGACGCATGACCGGGGCGGCGGTTATTCTGCTCCTAAACGATCCAACACTATTTTCGCGATATCGTCTGTATTTTTTTCATAATGATGTCCGCCTTTCAGATAAATCAGTTGCCAATCGGGTCTTGAAATAATATCCACAGGGAATTCGTGTTCTTCGTCGCCGAAAAAACATAGTAATTTAACAGGTTTCATAGCTTCAATTTCATTGACCACATTATATTGCCATTGGCGATGATTGCTCAGCATCTGAGAAATATGTATTTCAAAATCAGTAGAGATCCCCGGAGAAAAAAGAGCTACTCCCCTGCAGTGACTCATCCTGTTCTCCGGTAAACGATTCACAATAAAAGGGAGCACATCCGCACCAAAAGAGAATCCCACAAGAATAAAAGATTTTTTATGCCATGTCTGCATATATTTATTCAACAAATCTTCGACAACTGCGGCAGTTTGATCAGGAGTTTTCTTTGTCCAGAAATAATGCAAGGCATTCAGCGCTACCACAGGTACTTTTTCCTGTACAAATTGATTGGCCAATCTCGGGTCAAAATTTTTCCACCCGCCGTCACCGGTGATCATCAGTACCATCGGCATACTCTCATCTCCTGCGGCAGGCAATACGACCAACGGTAACTTAGGAATACTGTCCTTTACTTTTTGCGCAAAGCCACTAAAAAAGATCAATAAAAGCAATCCTGAAATGAGCCCTCTTTTCATAAATACAAATCTGTTATTGAATATTAAATGTTCATTACCAATCAAACCATAGACCAATATAACCATACAACAATGTAGCCATACAACAATCAAACAATCAAACAATACAACAATCAAACCATACAACAATTAAATTATCCCGAATCTTCGGGACAATCAAATATTTCCATTATTCAATTCCCAATCCATCCAGAACCATCTTCCCCACATTGCCTTTTTCTTTTGCATAAGTATGCCCCCCCTTCAGGTAAACAAGTTGCCACCCTGGTTTCGAAATAATGCGCAGGGGAAACTTGTGTTCTTTCTCTCCAAAAAAGAATAGCGTATGAAAAGTTTTCATTGCTTTTATTTCGCTGACCACATTATATTTCCATTTATGACGGGTGCCCATCATTTGCAAAGCACGTATTTTAAAATCCGTCGAAGTACCGGGCGAAAATAAAGCCACACCCCTGCATTGCTGCAACAGGTCCGGCGGGAGACGATTGAATACAAAAGGCACCACATCTGCCCCAAAAGAATATCCTTCAAGTATAAATGAATTTCTATCCATTTGTTTCATATAGTGATGTAATAGTTCTGCTATCGCGGCAGCGGTTTGTTCCGGTGTTTTCTTTTTCATGAAATAACGGAAGGAATTCAAAGCCACCACGGGTACCTTTTCACCTGTAAATTGTTTTGCCAGTTTACGATCAAAACCTACCCATCCGCCATCCCCTGTAATACTTAGCACCAAAGGCATGTCTTGATCTGAAGGTGCAGGTAAGATCACCAGAGGCAATTTAAACATACTCCTCTTTACTTTTTGTGCACAGCAATCTGCAAAAATAAACATTAAACATCCTGCAATGATCCACTTTTTCATGAATCCTGAATGACGACTTTAAATATCAAATTCCAAATCCCAAATATCAAATAATAACCAATATTCAATGTTCAATGATGAATCAATGTCGTTTAGTTAACCGGTCGGCGAGGACGCCGACCGCAGCGAACGCTCTTGTTGGCGTCCTCGCCGACATGCCCCATAACCTCATCTAAACGACATTGAATGATCTATGTTCAATGATCAAACAAACAATTAAGCCGTTAAACAATAGAACCACCCGAAACCTCGGGAATATTTAAAACTCTTTCATCACCGTGTTCAATGCCTGGGGCAATAACAACAGATCGAAATGATGTTCATAGATCAGGTATTTGTTTTCCCAAACCGGGTCAAACTTTTCTTTAAAGAACCTTAATCCTTTATAATGCCTGAATCTCCCGATGTTTTCATAAGCAAACTTAATAGTCCTTTCTCTTATGTCTTTAGGTATATCAATACCCGACATAGGCGCCATACCCATATTCAGTGACCGGTAACCTTTTTCTTTACAATAAAAGATCAGCTCCACCATTAACATATCCAGGCAACCGCTGTATTCATCGGCTAATTTCCGGATAAGGTCATAACGCGCTTCTCCCTGTTTATAATCCGGGATCAGATCCAGGAAAGCCACGATCCTGCCATCCGGCGCCTCCAGGTAAAGGATGGTATGCTGCCGCACCTCTTCTTCCAGGAACATACCCTGGGAAAATACCATTTCCTCCTCTCCTAATTTATTAAGCCAGTCGTTTGAAACCGCTTTCAACTGTTGTAAAATATTCCCCGGAACAGGCGGTTCCATCACTTTGCACTTATATCCTTTTTTCAATAGGTTATTACGGGCAGTCCGCAGGTTTTGCCTCTTTTTTCCTTCCATCGAAAAATTGGTTATATCTATAATGGCCTCCTGTCCTATCACGATAGACCTTTTACCCAGTGAATAAAAAAAGGGCAAATATTCTTCATCTACCCGGTAATAAGCGGTTTTAAGTCCATGCTGTTCGCAATACTTTTCAAAGGCACCTATGATCTTCTTATAAACCAGATCATCATTTTCGCATACCGGCATTCCAAGGGTCAAAGCAAAATCATTGGCTGTTTTATAAGAAATAAATCCATCTACTTCCGGAATGGTGAAGATCAGCTTATCGGGATATACCTTGAAATATTCTGCCGCCGATTCTCCATATCGTTGAATACTGTCTTTGGCATAGTTATATCTTCCTTCTTCTTCTTTGCGGTTATATACGAACGGCCGGAGAAAAGTATAGATAAGGAAAGCGATAGACCCCGCCCCCATGACATTGATCGCTCTCAGAAAGCCCTTTGCCAGCTTGGTATGCGGTATAAGATCCGTCTGCAGCAAAACAAAATTTTCTAAAGTGTATTTAACAGACTGCAGAAAAGTAAGGTTCACCTCAAAATTTTTTTCCCTCATAAAATAAAAGCCGATAATACCGAATATCACACCGGTTACCCAGACCCCAATGGCCACTTTCAATCCGGTCTGTACCAAATGCCGCTTGCTTCTTACCTGATACTGATTCCTGGTGGCAATTAAAATAATGCAAACTACTGCAGCAAATATCGCTTCTTCATAATCTATTGCCTTAGTGATATTGGCAAACACAGAAACCACGGAAACGGTCAAGGCAATGACCCACGCCGATCTTAGTCCGCGTAAGAGAAAGGCGGAGGTAATCACCAGTACTACACCCGCCGCAATCACTAAATCATTGGAGGCATGCACAGTGCTGACCGGTAAATATTGCTCTATCAGGCGCATCCTCCAATGGATGGCCGGCGACAGCCCTGATAACAGATTCACGAATCCCAAAGCGAAGATCAGGAGAGCGGGAAACACGCGAAGTATAAGGCTGTGACGGTTAAATAAAAAGCTCAGGAAGCCGGCCACCATCACTAACCAGAAATTAAAAAAGCGGTATAACAAAGTGATGGAAGCAGCAGCAGTCGTATCGTAGCCGAATAGGGTCAGGATATAAATCAATGACAATTCCACCGCACCTATTCCTTTCAAAAAGGGAGATATTACCAGGAATATAGTTGCCACAGTGTAGCCCAATAAGGCGGCAGGAAAAGAAATATCCGGAGAGATGGCCTTCATAGAAATATATAACTGGGTAATACCCACAAATTCTATCAGCACGGAAATAATTAAGGTGGCCAATATCTGTCTGGCAGACACTCTTTCTTTCAGGATATCATTTATCATGATCTCAAGCTGAGGCATGAGGCGAACTAATCTCCTGTACCACCATCCCTTTTTATATACCGACCAGGAAGCCCAGCATAACCATACGATCAGGATCAGCAATGCCAGGAAATACCATGTCTCTTTTCCGATCACTCCCTTGTCCAATATCAGATAGAGAATGACGGGAATACCTACTACTATGACGGAGGCAATGCCAAGCACTACAAAAATATAAGAGGCGAAGTTCGTCTTGGTATTACTTATCTGTTGCCTTTCGGGGATAGATTTGAAAAAAGTCTGGGAAGTAACCCCCCCCGCCGGCAGGAAGATGCCTACCAGGTTACGTTTTAAATATAATTCTACAGCTCCGGCATAACTTATTTTTGCATCCACTGATGCAAAGCTGGTGACATACATCAGCGCCTGTAAGGCTATATACGCCAATACCAGCAAGATACCCCATAATATCCAGGAAATATGTACGGAGGAAAGCACCTCACGGACTTTCCCAAACTCACCCTGCTCTTTTCTGAAAAAATAAAACGCAACTAATATAAAAAGTGCGGAAAGAAGCTCACGCCAGTAAAATTGTCCGGCAATGATCTTTTTCCAGGTTGAACGAATAGATAACATGAATGAATATGAATGAGTTCCGAATTACAAAAGTACGGGAAGTATTTGGAGTTGAGCCGGGAAGACTTCAATAATCCGCGCAGATGCATGAAATTTTTATAGATTTTATTTTTTTCATTCTATCTTTGCATCGGAAACGATGACAGGATCATGTTTCTCCTCGGGGTGCCTTACTAATCAGGCTGAGATCACACCCGTTGAACCTGACCGGGTAATTCCGGCTAGGAAAGGTAAGAGAGATTCCCTTACCTGTTTTTGAAATGCGTCCGGTAATGATGTGTCCACATCATTAATGTTACGTTTTATTAAACTACAAAAACAGCGTTTGTTATGAAAAAGTTCTTTTTCGGTTCCCTGGTAATCTTTGCGGGGTTTACTTTTATTTCCATTTATGCCAGTGCGCAATATGTTTTATCCGGAAGGATCCTGGACGATAAAACACAACAACCGGTTGGCGGCGCCGGTATTTCCCTTCAGGGAAAGATCCAAACCGGATCTTACTCATCTGATGACGGATATTACCATATCTCAGGTATCCCTGAAGGAAAATATCATTTGCATATTTCTTATTTGGGCTATGAAAACTTTGACGAAGAGATCACGATGAATAAAGATATCGCTCATCAGGATATTGAACTAAGGAATACGGGGTTATTTGTAAAACCTGTGGAGATCACAAGCACCAGGGCAGGGAAAAATGCTCCTTTTACCAAAACCACCCTGACCGCCGATGAGATCAGCAGAATAAACTTGGGTCAGGATCTGCCCTATTTGCTGAACCAACAACCTTCCGTGATGATATCTTCCGATGCAGGCGCAGGTGTAGGCTATACGGATATCTGGATACGGGGAACTGATGCGACACGCATCAATGTAACATTTAATGGAATACCAGTCAACGACGCAGAATCATCCGGAACTTTCTGGGTGGATTTTCCGGATATTGCTTCATCTGCAGGCAGCCTTCAGATCCAACGCGGGGCAGGCACCTCCACAAACGGAGCAGGCGCTTTTGGCGCCACGATCAACGTGAGCACCAACGAATTTCATGAGAAGCCATACGGAAATATCATGAGTTCTTACGGATCTTTCAATACATGGAAACATGAGGTGAAAGCCGGAAGCGGACTGTTGAATGATCATTTTACAGTGGATGCAAGATTATCCGATATCACTTCCGATGGTTATATAGACAGAGCCACTTCTGATTTAAAGTCCTTTTACTTCTCCACCGCTTATTTTAGTGCGAAAACATCACTGCGCCTGAATGTCTTCTCAGGGAAGGAAAAAACCTATCAGGCATGGGATGGCGTACCCCAGGATTCATTAAAAACAAACAGGACATACAATCCCCTTGGACTTAAACCTGACGGGACTTTCTATAAAAATCAAACGGATAATTATCAACAAACCTATTATCAGCTTTTCCTTAATCATGAAATGAATGATCAATGGGATTTCAGCCTGGCCGCTTTTCTTACCAGGGGTAAAGGATATTATGAAGAATATAATGCAGATCAGCCATATCATAATTACGGATTACCCGATCCGGTCATTGGAAACGATACCCTCACCGCTACAGACCTTATCAATGATCTCTGGCTCGATAACTATTTTTATGGGGCTATTTTTTCTTTGAATCATACTTCCCGGATATTGAACTGGACATTAGGCGGAGGTTGGGATCGCTACGACGGAAAACATTATGGCAATATTATATGGGCCGAATACGCCATTCCGAAAGATTATCAGTATTATTACAATGTGGCGCATAAATATGATTTTAATCTGTATTGGAAAGCGAATAAACATATTACTTCCAGCCTGCTTGCATTCCTGGATCTGCAATACCGTTACGTAAAGTATGATATTAACGGGTTCGATGATAATCCGGGCCTGATACAACATAATCGTTATAACTTCTTTAATCCGAAGGCCGGCATTACCTACCTGATCAATAGTAAAAGCAGCGCGTATGCTTCTTATGCTGTCGCCAATAAAGAGCCTAACCGGGATGATTTTGAGGCCAACCGGCAGCAAACTCCCAAACCGGAGCATTTAGGTGATCTCGAAGCCGGTTATGACCGCTATGGGAATATTTATCATTTGCATGGAAACATTTACTACATGCATTATAAAAATCAGTTGGCTCTGACAGGTAAGATCAACGATGTAGGAGCTTATACCAGAACTAATATCCCTGAAAGCTACCGGATGGGAATTGAATTGAATGGAGATATTCGTTTTGCAAAGATATGGACGTTCTCCGCTAACACTGCCTTCAGCAGGAATAAAATACTAAATTTTACGGAGTACATTGATGATAATGATAACGGGAAACAAAAGCCGGTCTATCACGGAAGGACAGACATATCTTTTTCACCGGCTGTGATATCGGGGGCTTCCGTCTCGGCAGAACCTTTAAAAGATTTGACCATTTCCCTTTCAGGTAAATATGTGAGTCGCCGTTATTTAGATAATACTTCTGAACTTAGCAGAAGCCTGGCGCCCTATTTCGTCAGCAGTATGCAATTCCATTACAACTGGGAACCCCGCTGGATATCTTCCATTGATTTTGACCTGCTGATAAATAATCTGTTCAACGTGAAATATGTAACCAACGGATTCACCTATACTTATATTTCCGGAGGCAATACCTATACAGACAATTCTTATTTTCCGCAGGCCGGGACAAATTTCCTGGCGGGAATAAATATTCACTTTTAAATCCTGCCTGTGCTGATACCGGATAATTTTAACATACCATTAATAATGAACAAAAACAATTTTTATGTATAATTAAATTTACCTTTGCGCCATAATCCGGTATATGCGGTATAAGCAAAAACATTCCCTGCTGACTCAGATCACATGTCTGCTCTTATTCGTGCAGATCATTAATCTGAGTACGGATATCAAGCCGCCGATGAATAAATATACCGGTCAAAGAGACTTGTCTTTTAATAATATAGACAGCATGGTTGAATATATTTTAGAAGATGCCCTGAATTTGGGTAACGTGATCAAGGAGAACAATGATCCTTATCGAAATCTGAATATTCAGAATTTTCAAACCTTCTCTCCTACTTTTAACTCAGATCCTGTTCACAACTGTGATTATCTCGTGCTTAACGGAGATTTGCTTCCTCATTATATTCTTTCTTTTAAATCGGAATTTATCAGGGAAATCATCCCTCCTCCACCTAAAGTATAATACGGTTTCAATTGTAAGAAAAGATCAGGTATAAGGTTCCTTATATCCATTGATCTGCTTTGCGACGGCTCACAGCACGTGGCATCTCAAATTGTAATTGTATTAAACTTATATATAATGAGAAAAATAAGGCAGTTACGGCAAGATATGCCGTTAACTACTGCAGGAATAGCACTTGCAGGATTGTGTATTATCCTGATGATAATTCCGGCGAAATCTTACGCCTCCGTTCCGGACACGGTATCGCTGACTTTACAGGAAGCGGAAAAGATCTTTTTGCAAAAAAACCTTTTGTTGCTGTCACAGAAATACAACGTGGCGGCAGCGGAAGCGCAGATCCTGCAGGCAAGATTATGGAATAATCCAACCTTCTCTTTTACCCAGGGCGTCTATAACCCCGAGACAGGGAAGTATTTTCAAACCGGATCCACTGCGGGTGAGGAAGCGATAGAGCTGCAGCAGCTTTTTTTACTGGCCGGCAAAAGGAACAAGCAGATCAATATGGCTAAGACCAATTACCGCCTGGCAGAAGACCAGTTGTATGATCTGTTAAGGACCTTGAAATATACATTGCGAACCGACTTCTACAATATTTATTTCTTGCAACAATCTGCAAAGGTTTATCAACAGGAGATATCATCCCTTCAAACTGTGGTGGCGGCCTTTAAAATACAAAGCGCCAACGGCAATATTGCGGAGACTGAAGTAGTACGCATTCAGGCACAGTTATACAGTCTGCAGAATGAATACCTGGGACTTCAGAACCAGATCAACGATCTGCAACATGATATGCAGATATTATTGCAGATAAAGAGTAGTTATCTCCTGCCGCAGGTGGATACGCAGGCCTTAACTGCATTAAATCCGCTGCAGTATCCTGTATCAGCTTTACTGGATTCCGCTTATCAAAATCGAACGGATCTGATGCTGGCAAGAGATAATCTCATGTTAAGCCGGCAAAATTATGGCTATCAGAAAGCCCTTGCAGTTCCGGACATCACTCTCGGAATAGGATATGATAAAAACGGCAGCTATGTCCATAATTTTAATTCTGCCGGAATATCTTTCGATATCCCTGTTTTCAACCGGAACCAGGGAAATATCCGTTCAGCTAAGAATATGATGGATTATAACAATCTTCAAACGGAAAGTATACGGGAAACGGTCACTGCCGATGTATCACGCGCCCTGCAGCGGGCTGAAGATGCCAATAGATTGTATCGTTCTGTGAATCCTGACTTCTCTTTAACCTTTGAACGGCTGGCGAAACAAATGCTCATTAACTATAAAAAAAGGAATATTTCATTATTGGAATTTCTTGACTTCTACGATGCATATAAAAATAATGTGGTACAACTGAATACGGTACGTTATAACCGGATCAGTGCATTGGAGGAGATCAACTTTGTTACCGGAACTAATTTTTTTGATCAATAAACTTATCAGCAATGAGAAAAATATTCAGATTATATAACCCTGCCTGGCTTTTGGTAATGTTGCTGTCCGCCCCGCTCATTAAAGGATGTGGCGGAGATGCTCCTGTTACGCAAACGGAAAAATTTGTCATATCCGATTCCTTACTTAACACACTTCAGATTGATTCGGTAACGTACAGGGAGTTCGAAAACTCGGTAACCCTCAATGGGAAAGTGACAGCTAACCCGAATGATATCGTGCAGGTCTATCCGATGGTCAGTGGGAAAATACAAGGTGTGCACACTATGTTGGGAGATTATGTTACCCGCGGACAAATTTTAGGAATTATCCGCAGTCCGGAGATGGCGGGTTACAACAGCAATTTAATTACAGCGCAAACCAACCTTGAAGTCGCTCAAAAAAGTTTGCAGGCTGCACAGGAAATGTATCAGGGAGGATTATCCTCGCAGAAAGATTATTTAGCAGCTAAAGCCGCCTACCAGCAGGCAGTAGCCGAACTGGCCAGGGTCAAAGAGGTCATTCAGGTGAACGGAGGCGGAACACTGGGCAATTATGTGGTTAAAGCCCCTATCAGCGGTTTTATTATAGAGAAAAATGTAACCAACGGCATGGATATCCGCAGTGATAATGGCAATGGCTTGTTTACGATCTCAGATTTAAATAATATATGGGTCATCGGAGATGTGTATGAATCCAATATTCCGGATGTGCATTTAGGAGATAGTGTGGATATAACCACCTTATCTTATCCGGATAAGGTTTTTCATGGAAGAATTGATAAAATGCTCAATGTATTGGATCCCTCCAGCAAAGTGATGAATGTGAGAGTTTCTTTACCGAATCCCGGTTATTTATTAAAGCCGGGAATGTTTGCCGGTGTCACTGTATTACATCCTGAAAAAAAGGAAATGCTGTGCATACCTTCATCTGCCGTCATTTTTGATCATAGCCAGTATTATGTGCTGGTCTTTAAGAACAGGAAGAATGTAATCATTACACCGGTGCAAATCGCGAAGACTACCCGCAACCGGACGTACATCCTTTCCGGATTGCAGGAGGGTGAACGGGTAATTACCTCAGAAACACTATTGATCTACCAGGCGCTGAACAGCTAAGCTTTATCAAAAAAATTTTCACACCATGACTAAGTTCCTAAAAAAGGTCATAGGCTTCTCTCTAAAAAACAAATATTTCATTCTGTTTGCGACGGCAATTTTAGTGGCGGCAGGAGTTATTTGTTTTAAACAAATGTCCATAGATGCCTATCCCGACATAACCAATACAGAGATCACTATTATTACCCAATGGCCCGGCCGAAGTGCAGAGGAGATAGAAAAGTTCGTAACTATTCCCATTGAAATCGCCATGAATCCGGTGCAGAACAAAACGAGCCTTCGTTCTACAAGCATATCCGGTTTATCTGTCGTGGATATGATATTCAAAGACGGAGTTACTTATAATCAGGCCAGGTTACAAATAAACAGTTTATTACCCGATGCTACTCTGCCGGATGGGGTGACTGCACAGGTACAGCCGGATACCGGACCTACAGGCGAAATATTCCGTTATACATTGGAAAGCAAGATCCGCGGCCCGCGTGAATTAAAAACTATCCAGGACTGGGTTTGCGACAGAGCCATCAGAGCGGTACCGGGCGTGGGAGATATCGTCAGCTTTGGAGGCATGGTCAAAACTTATGAAATACAGGTGAATCCTCAAAAACTGACCGATTTGGGATTGACACCTTTAGATGTTTATTCTGCAGTGGCACGAAGTAATATTAATGTTGGCGGAAATATTATTGAGAGGAATAATCAGGCTTATGTGGTTCGCGGCATCGGATTGCTGAATAATATTAATGATATTAAAAACATCATTATTCAAAATAATAACGGAGTTCCGGTGTTTGTCAAAGATGTAGCCAATGTAGTTATTTCCAATTTACCCCGACTTGGGCAGGTTGGAAGAACTGATATTATTGATAGTGCGGGCCGTCGTATCATTAAGGACCAACCCGATGTAGTGGAAGCCATTGTATTAATGCGGAAAGGAGAAAATCCCAAGGTTGTTATAAATGCCCTCAGGGAAACAATTACGAAACTAAATGCAAAAATCCTTCCGGCCGACACCAAAATAGTCTCCTATTATAACAGAGAAAATCTGATAGATTTTGCCACTAACACCGTCATGCACAATATGGTGGAAGGAATTTTGCTGGTAACGCTTATTGTGCTTCTGTTTATGTTTAACTGGAGAACTACTTTAATAGTTGCCCTCATTGTGCCTCTCTCTCTTCTCTTTGCCTTCATGTGCTTATACATGATGGGCATGTCTCCCAACATGTTATCATTAGGAGCGGTTGACTTTGGGATAATCATAGATGGAACTGTCGTCATGGTGGAAGGCCTTTTTGTACTCTTCGATCATAAGGCAAAGGAGATAGGTATGCAACAATTCAATAAAATAGCCAAATTAGGAATGATCCGGAAAGGGGGGGCTACTTTGGGCAAAGCTATTTTCATTGCAAAGATCATCATCATTATTGCCCTCGTTCCCATTTTTGCTTTCGAAGGTGTTGCAGGTAAGCTGTTTTCTCCTTTAGCATATACATTGGGACTTGCCCTGATAGGAGCGCTGATCTATACCCTGACTCTGGTGCCGGTTTTATTCAGCATGCTTATAAGAAGGAATGTCAGGGAAAGATATAATCCTGTTGTACATTATATCATGAAAGGTATGATGCAGGCATTTGAATTCGTCTTTCGTCACAGGAAAACTGTATTGATCCTTTCAGGAATAGTCATCATTATCGGCTTATATTCTTTTAAGTTTCTTGGAACGGAATTCTTACCGGAAATGGATGAAGGCGCTTTATGGGTCCGCATTCAACTGCCTTATAGTATTTCCCTGGAGAAATCGGTGGAAATAGCTACACAAGCCAGAAAAATCATGGCGGGTTTTCCCGAAGTAAAAACTGTCGTTTCTCAGACTGGCAGACCGGATGACGGAACAGATGTAACCGGCTTTTATAATAATGAATTCGATGTGATACTGCATCCGGAAAGCGATTGGATTGACACCTGTTCTAAGGAGAAACTTATCAGTGAGATATCACGAAAATTATCTGTAATACCAGGGGCGGATCTGAATTTTTCCCAGCCTATTTCAGATAATGTGGAAGAAGCCGTATCGGGAGTAAAGGGAGATATCTGCTTAAAAATATGGGGCGATTCCTTAGATTATATGGAAAATAAGGTGGATCAGGCTTATAACGTGCTGAAAACAGTACGAGGCATTGCAGACCTGGGGGTTATTAAAAACATCGGACAGCCCGAAATGGATATTAACCTCAACAGAAATAAAATGGCATTATACGGGGTAAGTGCCGCCGATGCAAATGCAGTTATCCAAATGGCCATAGGCGGAGTGGCAGCCACACAATTATATGAAGGAATAGAAATATTTGATGTCCGCATTCGATTCCCCGAAGAGTTCAGGCAAAATATAACTGATGTCGGCAATTTAATGGTCCCCACCATGAGCGGAGCCAAGGTACCTATCAAAGAAATTGCCACCATTACTGAAAGAGACGGGCCGTGCCTGATATTCAGAGATGGTAATCAGCGTTATTCTGCCTTAAAGTTCTCCATTCGCGGGCGTGATATGGGCAGCACAATGAAAGAAGCTATTAAAAAAGTATACTCTCAAGTGCATTTGAAGAAAGGATATAGCATGAAATTCCAGGGAGATTTTCAAAATGAGCAGAGCGCCTCCAAACGTTTAGCTCAGGTTGTTCCCGTCAGTCTGCTGCTCATTTTTATCGTATTGCTGGCCATGTTTGGTAATTTTAAAGATGCAGGCCTTGTATTCTTAGACGTTCCATTCGCTTTGGTAGGTGGCATTGCCGCTTTATTTATTACGGGGACAGAATTCAGCATATCTGCAGGGATTGGATTTATATGTTTATTCGGAATTTGTATTCTACAAGGAGTGCTGCTCATTTCTGCATTCAAACAAAATCTGGAGAAATCTTATCGTTCTCCCAATGCTTTGTTCAATTCCATTAAGCAGGGGGTATTTACTTATACCCGGCCCGTATTAATGACTGCGCTAATGGACATTGTAGGATTGCTGCCGGCAGCTATTTCCACAGGCATCGGTTCTGAAAGCGCCCGTCCGCTGGCACGCGTAGTGATTGGTGGAATGATCGCCGCAACTGTTTTTTCTCTGGTTGTTTTTCCACTTGTTTTTGCATGGGCATACCGCAAGGTTGATCAAAAGCATCAAATGGGGACAGACGGGAATGAACACCTTGCATTAAATTAGCCATTGCACAGCAAGCAACAGTGGTCAGGGGCCGTCTTTTCAAAGACGGCCTTTTTTATTTCAATATAGATCCTTCGCTTTCTTCCAGGATGAAATCACAGTTTAATTTTTACTGATTTAAAATGTTAGTTTCAATGTCAAAATTTTAATAATGGAAAATATATACAGGGAACAAAAGATAAGCGGTTAACAATCCATTAAAAAAATAAAATTTGTCCGGTTAAAAACAAGGTTTACTTTTGCGCATCGAAATCAACGTGTAAATAATAAAATGGACTCAGGTTCAAGTCATAGTCGAAACAACATATTAAACACTGGCATTCATGCTGTTCAACCTGCTCATACCGCCTATGGTAAGAGCATGGAAAGGAATGATATATGTACATACCGTTTCCTTTCATGCGCTTTCAACGATCCCCGCTCCGGGAATTGAAAGTAAGAGTCATGTCTTTTTTTCTTCCCTGATTTATTTCTGTTCTTATAGTGTACCATGATGTGCGGGTGGAGAGTTATTTCCACACTTTTTCAGCGCCGTAAGGCATGATCTATCCATGATTAGTCACACTGAAAATTATACGCATCATGACTGAATTACTTGAAAAAATAAAAAACGAGACTGAAAAGAGAATCGGGAAAAATAGATACACTTCCGGATTTATCAGCCATATTTCCTCCATAGACCTGGAAACATTATATGCGACGCTTAATTCCGATAAGAGAGGTTTATCCGAAGAGGAAGTGGAATCCAGGCAGGATAAATTCGGGAAGAACGAAGTAGCCCATGAAAAATCCAGTTCCTGGTACAGGATGTTATATACCAATTTAGTAAATCCCTTTGTCATCCTTTTGGTGGTCTTGGGATTGGTAAGTTATTTCACGGATGATCTACGCGCTACGATTGTAGTGTCCGTGATGGTGGTGGTTAGCGTATTGATGCGCTTTATCCAGGAATTCCGTTCCTCCAAGGCGGCGGAAAAGCTGAAATCCATGGTGAATAACACCGCCACGGTGACCCGCCAGACGGAAGGTATTTCGCAGAAAATAGAGATCCCTTTTAAAGAGTTAGTTCCGGGGGATATTGTTCATTTATCCGCCGGCGACATGGTGCCTGCCGATGTACGATTGACCCAGTCAAAAGATCTGTTTATCAGTCAGTCCGTTTTGACGGGAGAATCCTTACCTGTGGAAAAATATGCTTTTCTTAATACAATGGTTCAACAACCGGAGACTCTTCATGGAAAGATGAATGGCAATCATAACAACCCGATGTTGGAAAGTAATAATATTTGTTTCATGGGCACCAATGTAGTGAGCGGATCCGGGATAGCTTTGGTGGCTGCCACAGGAAGCAGTACTTATTTCGGTTCCATGTCAAAAAGTATTACCGGAAGACGGAGCATGACAAGCTTTGATATCGGCGTAAACAAAGTAACCTTTCTGCTTATCAGGTTTATCCTGATCATGGTACCCGTTATTTTTCTGATCAACGGTTTTGCGAAACATGACTGGCGGGATGCGTTTTTGTTTGCCATCGCCGTAGCCGTAGGACTGACGCCGGAGATGCTGCCGATGGTGGTAACCGCCAATCTTGCACGTGGCGCTTTGGCTATGTCTAAAAAGAAAGTGATTGTAAAACGGTTGAATGCCATTCAAAACTTCGGCGCTATCAATATTCTTTGCACGGATAAAACCGGCACACTCACTCAGGATAAAATTATTTTGGAAAGGCATATTAATATTTTCGGAGAGACTTCTGAAGATGTTTTAAAGTTTGCTTTTTTAAACAGTTACCATCAAACCGGCTTAAAAAACTTATTGGACCGCGCCGTATTGGAACATACTGAATTACACCATCAGTTGAATATTGCCGAAGATTATCGCATGGTGGACGAAATACCTTTTGATTTCGTACGAAGAAGGATGACGGTTGTCGTAGAAAAAGAGCACAATCAAAACCTGTTTATTTGTAAGGGAGCGGTGGAAGAAATCCTGAATATCTGTAATGGCGTGGAAACAGGAGAAGGGAATGCTGAAATATTAACGGATGAACTCAGGAATCTGGCAACAGACCAGATGAATAAGCAGAATGAAGATGGTTTTCGTGTAGTGGCTGTGGCATATAAAAAAATGCCGCCGATAGATCGTCCTTATTCGGTACAGGATGAACAAAACCTTATTCTGTCCGGTTTCATTACCTTTCTTGATCCACCGAAAGAAACAGCCGGACCGGCTATTCAGGCTTTAAAAAATCATGGAGTAGCCATTAAAGTCTTAACCGGTGATAATGATGTGGTGACTCGTAAAATATGTAAAGAAGTAGGACTGGATGCCCGCCATATCATTACCGGAAACGAAATTAATGATTTGGATGATAAGGAATTGGGGCAATTAGCAGAACGGACCGTAGTCTTCGCCAAACTGAATCCCATGCAGAAAACCAGGATCATACAATCCTTAAGAGAACTAAAACATACGGTGGGTTATCTGGGAGACGGAATCAATGATGCCGGCGCACTCCGGGCAGCCGATGTAGGCATTTCCGTGGATACCGCCGCAGATATTGCCAAGGAAAGCGCCGATATTATCATGCTGGAAAAAAGCCTGATGGTGCTGGAGGAAGGAATTCTTCGCGGAAGAGAGGTCTTCGGCAACATCATGAAATATATAAAAATGACCACCAGCTCTAATTTTGGCAACGTGTTCAGTGTGTTGATCGCGAGTATTTTTCTGCCTTTTCTCCCGATGCTGCCGGTGCAGCTGCTTGTACAGAATTTATTGTATGATTTTTCACAGTTGTCCATTCCCTGGGACAGGATGGATGAAGAATTCGTCCGCCGGCCGCGTAAATGGGATCCGGGAAGCATCGCACGTTTTATGGTATTTATAGGGCCCATCAGCTCGGTATTTGATATTACCACTTTTTTCTTAATGTGGTATTTCTTTAAAGCTAATTCGATGTCGCATCAAAACTTATTTCAATCCGGCTGGTTCATTGAAGGGTTACTTTCTCAAACGCTCATTGTGCACATGATAAGAACCAGGAAAATACCTTTTGTGAATAGTACGGCGAGCCTGCCTGTATTAGTGCTGACGGGAGTGATCATGCTTATCGGCATTGCCATTCCTTTTACGCCTTTAGGGCACAGCATCAGTTTGGTTCCCCTACCACCCGTTTATTTCATCTTTTTAATTGTCACTTTAGCGGGCTACTATTTTCTTACACAGGTAGTCAAGAACTGGTATATAAAGAAGTTTCATTCCTGGTTGTGAAAGGACTGTTTTAAGTCTTTATCAGCAGACCCGACTATTAAAACGCTATATGAATCTTTCATATTTAGGTTAGACTAAATTATATTTTAAATTAATTAAATTCATTAAATTTATATTTTTGCATCGTAATTAAATATTGATCAAATGAAAAAGTTATTTCTACCGGGATTAATCCTGATCATACCATTTGTAAATACAAATGCTCAAAACACAGCAGATTCAACTAACACTTTAGACAAATGGAGTTATCATTTTCAACTGACTACCGTATGGCAGGCTCACCCCCGATTTCGTTCGCCTTATTCAGGACTGAACAGTTTATACGGCGGCAGTGAAACTGCCCTGTCTCTTACTACCACTTTATTTACCGGCAGAAAACTGTGGAAAGGAGCTGCTATTTATTTTAACCCCGAAATTGCCGGCGGCGAAGGTATGAGCGGCGCCCTGGGTATTGCCGGTTACCCTAACGGCGAGACCTTCAGGATCGGAAATCCGGCTCCGGCATTATATGTGGCGAGGGCTTTTATCCGCCAGCACATAGCTATTGGAAAAAATGACGACCAGGAAACGCTGGAAGCAGATGTGAATCAACTGCAGGAAAAAGTGCCGGCATCCAGAATTGATATTACTGCAGGCAAGCTGGCCGTTTCTGATATATTCGATGCCAACCGTGTCAGCGATGACCCGCGGGTGGATTTTCTGAATTGGTCTTTAATGAATAACGGGGCGTGGGATTATCCTGCCAACACCAGGGGATATACTTATCTTGTATCGGTTGAATTGATTAAACCGGCCTGGGCATTACGCTTTGCGGAAGCTTTGGTAGCCACCTACGCCAATGGTCCCGATCTGGACTGGCATATCAGGAAGGCACATTCAGAAACCATAGAATGGGATAAAACCACCCATTTTAAAAATTATAAAGGCAATATCAGGATATTAGGTTATGCCAATACTTCCAAAGCACCTTCTTACCGTCAGTTAATAAACGATAAACTTAGTGGGGTGGATACTTCCATGAATGCTGTTTACGGAACAAAATACGGCGGTCTTAAGTACGGCTTCGGATTAAATATAGATCAACAACTCAGCCGGGCTATTTCCTTTTTTTCGAGAATAGGCTGGAACGATGGCAAAACAGCCACCTGGGCTTTCACTGAAATAGATCAAACGGTAAGCGCCGGTTTAAAAATAAGCGGAAATAAATGGGATCGTGCAGACGATTATGTGGGAGTTGCCGCCGTGTTCAACGGAATATCCAAAGATCACCGTGATTTTTTAAACAACGGAGGATATGGATTTATGATCGGCGACGGTAAGCTGCCGCATTACGGACCCGAAGGGATCATTGAAATATTTTATGAGATCAATATCTGGAAATCATTATTCCTTACCGCTGATTACCAGTTCATTCATAACCCGGCATATAATAAGGACAGAGGGCCGGTCAACGTGTTTGGATTGAGGACTCATGTGGAGTTTTAACTATTTTCTTAAAACGTCTTCTACCTTTCCCTTATATAATCTTCCAATAGGTATTTGAAAATCTCCAATGGAAACATGGGTCGGATTGAAAGAGTCTATCTTCCCGATCGTTACAATATACGACCTGTGAATTCTGATAAACCGGTGCGGGGAGAGCAGTTTTTCTAATGAACTGATGCTTTTTCCTGCCCGAATCAGCCGGTCAAAAAAGGAAACCAGTAAAAAATAATAGCTCAAGCAGTATATTGATAAAAAAAATCACTGGAAATTCGGATTAATGTACCTGTCCACTACCTGTACCACTCCGTTAGTGGACAGGAGATCACTGGTTCTCACCGATACCGAATCGTTGATCTGTATGGGATAATCCACTGTATTGGACAGGGAAGCATCCAGTATCCTCAACCCCATCACTGACCTGGAATTCCCCGGGTAAATCCCCCGGGGAGCCAGTGTCTGAACAAGCGTATCGGAGGTGGACAGGTTTTTTACATGGGTAAATTCACCTGCCAGCAAGAGATAAGATAAATAATTCTTTACCGTTTCCTTAGGGTAGTCGCTCCATTTAGTACCCGGTTTACCATTAACAAGGTTAGCTCCAAAGAAACAGTCGGGCTGCACTACATTTTTTACAATCCGTTTTATGGCATCATTGTGCAACAGGATAAAAGTCCTGCCTGCTTCTTTATATTCGTTAGTATCTATGCCGCAATAGATAATACCGTCATACATGAATTTAAAAATGGTGTCCTGGTTATTACCGGTGCTGCGCGCTTTCAGATAATCCCATGTTGTCTTATACAAATGCGAATCAATGGGATGTGGTTTGCGGTTATAATTCTTCTGTAAATTCAGATCAAACAGCGAACAGGCTGATAAGAGCAGCATAACCAAAGCCGGTACTACCAACCCGGAGATATTTATTTGAGTATGTTTCATGATCAATTCATTTTTAATTTAAATAAATGATGATGTTTAATAGGAAGGATTTTGTACCAACATTTTGTTATCCTCCAGTACATCCCGGTGAAGCGGCCATAATATTTTGTTCTTATTGTCGCCAAATCCAACAGCCGCAATGCCGAATTTTTCCTGCCTGATCCTCATTACCGGATCCATCACCTTATTTACATGATTTGTGCGCACCAGGTCAAACCACCGGCTCCCTTCTCCATATAGTTCCCATCTTCTTTCATTCAGGATAGCATCCTCCAGATCGTCTTCATTTATAAAATCACCCTCTGCATAAGCAGACAAACCCGCACGTGTCCGGACATAATTCAGATATTTCACGGCGTCTGTTTTATTTCCCGTATAGTTCAAGGCTTCCGCATAGAGCAAATAAATTCCGCCTAAACGATACATCACTAAATATACCGGCAATGACTTGACATCATCTGCAGGCTTCCACCCGTTAGCAGCTACGGAATTAGGATAATATTTGAGCAGCCATCCGCGATATCCTGCGTTGGGATCAACGGTTTGTTTTTCCCTGATATCGAGAGAATCCAAAGGCCAGTCTGTCCTTACAATAGAATCTATTTCCACAGGACTATTATTATAATATATGGAAGCAGGCATGCAGGCACATCCGTTGACACTGTAGTCCCAGTGAATACTCCAGATATTTTCAATGGTTTTATCCGGAGTGAGGAAAAGATTTTTCCAACCGGCGGTGTTTACAAGATCAGCCTGTGAACTGCCTCCGTAAACTTTTCCCGCAGGTGATTTTGCCTGAAATAAGTTTTTTATCCACACAATGGCATTGGGGTAATCATTTTTCCACATATAAACGTTTGCCATCATAGCGCAAATGGCTCCCTCTCCGATCATCCAGATGGATGGTGTTTTACCTTTTCCAATCAGTGAATAGGCTTTATTCAGATCGGGGATAATTAGCGAATCCAGTATTTTTGCGGCAGGCTCTCTTTTCTTTTCGGCATTCTTCGCCACGTCATCATACGGTTCTGTCCATACCGGTGCATCTCCCCACAACCTGATGATATAAAAATAACACATGGCTCTCATAGCATAACACTGCGCGAGACTGGTGTTCAACATATCCTGAGTTACTTTGGGATCATGCTTTGGGATACCGGGTAAATACTTGATGGCTGTATTGGCGCGGGATATTGTTCTGTAAAGCCCGCTCCAGTCGGTAGCCTGATTAGTCGCCGTCAGTCCGTTTAAGGATAACTCGGTTATGATGCTGTTCGCATAACCAGACCGGTCGAAATTATCACTTCTCCCCTCGCCCCAGTAATGATATTTCCCCCAGGTGCCGCTGGTGCCTGCCCCGGTCATTTCATGCTGAAAAGAAGCATACATAGCTGTCATAGCGGCCGTCAGATCCGCCTGTTTGGTAAAATAATTTTCCAATGTGGAAGATGATAAAGGAACTTCCGTCAGGAATTTTTTACATCCGGATGACAGCGCGATGCACAAGGCTCCGGTAACTATTATATAAGTTATTTTTATATTTTTCATGATCGTTCGATTTAAAAATTAACATTTAATCCGATGCCAATTTCCCTGCGTTTAGGATACTTTCATCCATTTCCCCATCCCCTGAAGGATATCAATGCTCTGCTGCGGAAAAGTACCGTCTGCTTTTGGTCCGACATTCAACAAATAATTTCCACCTTTGGAAGCAATATCAATCAAATTGCGAACCAGCGTTTTCACACTCTTCCAATGATCATCATAACTTTTGTATCCCCAGGTGCCATTCATGGTCATACATACTTCAAAATCTTTTCCATTCACAGCGCTTTCGGGAATATGCTGTTCGGGGGTCATATAATCACCCGGAAAATCGGGACGTTTTAAACGGTCATTGGTGATAATGCCCGGTTGCAACTTTAATAATGCTTGTAGTTTTTCTGCATATTCATCGGTCATGTGCACAGGCGTATCCCACCACAATACAGATACTTTTCCATAATTCGTCAATAATTCTTTTACCTGCGGAATGGCGATATGATTCATATACCATGTCATGGATTCACTGGTCTGATAAGGATCCCAATGACCTTCATGGACAGCCGTATAAGCATCTATTTGTGTAGAATCAGGGTTTGGCCAGCCATCCGTGGCCAATTTGCGCGCTGCAGCTCCGCCGGGATTATTCCAATCCTGCGCCTGGGAATAGTAAAAGCCTAACCGCATATTATATTTTTTACAGGCTGCCGCCAGCATCTTCAACACATCTTTATGATAAGGGGTGGCGTCCACGATATTCCATTTGCTCGCCCTGCTATTGAACATGGCAAAACCGTCATGATGTTTCGCAGTGATCACGATATATTTCATCCCGGCTTCTTTTGCCATTCTCACCCAAGCATCCGGATCAAATTTTACCGGGTCAAACTGCTTTGCATATTGCTGATATTCCTGCACCGGGATTTTAGCGCGGTTCATGATCCATTCCCCGCCATGCTTAATTTCATGACCCTTATAAACACCTGCCAACACAGCATAATCACCCCAATGAATGAACATACCGAATTTGGCATCACGCCACCATTCCATTTTCTGATCATGAGCAGACGAACCTGCCTTTCCGGCGGGCAGACCCTGTGCAGATGCAGAGGATATTCCTGACATGAGCAGGATGAAAAGGATAAGCATAAACGGGTGAAAACGCGTATAGTCATGATAAATTTCCGACAGCCTTTTTTCCATAAAAGTTATTTTTCAGGTTTGAAAAAGATAATGTTACTCCGATACTACTTTCAAATAAAGATAAAATTAAACAAATGCAATCGTTTGCTTTTATATGAATAAAAACTTCCCTGTGTCCTCATTTTCAATATTTTAAGATTATACATCCCTCCGGGTGTATGACAAAATGCACTAAGCGGCAGACTGGATTAAATGGATGAGGGTTGTCCATTGATTACTTTTCCAACAGGCTCTCAGATCAGCGATGTACTGTGCTCCCTCCATGGACCAGC
>SCQT01000103.1 GCA_004322015.1 Chitinophagaceae bacterium | reverse complement strand
ACTATTCAGGTAATTCCAATATCATATCCGATACGCCTGCTCCTGCGGGCACCATCGGGAATACATTTTCTTCTTTTTCCACCTCTACTTCCAGCAAAAAAGGTCCTTTATGCTTCAGCATGGTATCTATGGCCCCTGCAATATCTTTGTGTTCTTTTACACGTTGGGCAGGAATACCATAAGCATCTGCCAACTTTACCAAGTCCGGTCCGCTGATATCTGTAAATGAATATCTTTTATCAAAGAATAACTGCTGCCACTGGCGTACCATTCCCAGGAAATGGTTATTCAATACGATCATTTTTATGCCGATATTATTTTCCGATATGGTTCCTAATTCCTGGAGGGTCATCTGGAAACCGCCATCGCCCATTACGGCGATCACTTCCTTGTGCGGGGTTCCCAGTTTGGCGCCCATAGCGGCAGGCAGGCCGAAACCCATCGTTCCTAACCCGCCCGAGGTCACATTGGTACGCGGATGTTTAAAGTCAAAATAGCGGGAAACAACCATCTGGTGCTGGCCTACATCGGTTACTACGACTGCATCGCCTTTCGTTTTATCCGATAAAATATGAATGACTTCCCCCATCTTTATTTTCCCCGATTGCGGATGCCAGTCTTTTTTAATGATCTTCTCATATTCATCATGCCGCAGTTTTTTGAATTCTTTCATCCACTCAGCATGTTCCCGTTTATCTGTTTTTTCTATCAACGCTTTCAGCGCTTCCCTGGCATCCGCGTGAACGGATACTGCTGCTTTTACATTTTTATTGATCTCGGCTTTATCTAATTCTATATGGACTATCCTGGCCTGTTTGGCATATTTCTTCAGATCACCCGTAATGCGGTCATCAAAGCGCAGACCGACAGCTATTAACACATCGCATTGATTGATCTGATGATTGCAGGCATAATTCCCGTGCATGCCGAGAAAACCGACGTACAAAGGATGATCGGCCGGAAAAGCAGATAATCCCAATAAGGTGGAAGCCACCGGAATGCCGCTTTTTTCAGCAAAGGCCCTGAACTCTTCCGTAGCGCCTGACAGGATCACTCCCTGCCCCACCATCAGGTATGGTTTTTTAGCCGAATTAATGAGTTGTGCAGCGGCCTCTACCTCAGCCATATTCAGCTTAGGCTTGGGATGATGGGTCTTTATCTGCCCGCATTTCTCATAATGATAGGCAACCTTACCAAATTGAGCATCTTTAGTAATGTCAATTAAAACAGGCCCCGGCCTGCCGCTTTTCGCTATGTAAAAGGCTTTGGCAATAGCTGCAGGGATATCCTCAGCGCGGGTTACCTGTATGTTCCACTTGGTAACCGGATTAGTTACATTGATCACGTCCGTTTCCTGGAAAGCATCTGTTCCTAACAATGAAGCGACTACTTGTCCCGTAATACATACAATGGGAGTCGAATCAATCATGGCATCCGCCAGGCCGGTCACCGAGTTCGTCGCCCCGGGTCCCGAAGTAGCAAACACTACACCCACTTTTCCTGAAGTGCGCGCATACCCTTGTGCGGCATGAATGGATCCCTGCTCATGGCGGGTAAGGATATGATGAATATGATTTAACTGATGATACAAGGCATCATAGACCGGCATAATCGCACCGCCCGGATAGCCGAAAATAGTTTCCACTCCCTCCGCCAATAACGATTGTATGACCGCTTCCGCACCGGTAATTTCTTTCACAACTTCCGGCTTTTTTGCCGTTTCCTGCTTCTCTTTTAATGCTACTGTGCTCATGATATTTAATTTAAAATCGTTTAAAATCTGTCTTTCAATTCTGTATTGATCTCAGCAATAACGCTGTCCATCCCTTTGCTCATTGATTCAAAATGGTTGTTTCCCACAAAGGCACAAAGCTCACTAAGCTAATTTTTGTGCACTTTGTGGATCAGTGGGAAATGACACGAACTAACTTTCATCCGTCACACAGCCCTCCGTTGCGTCCTTGACTAATTTGGCATATTTATATAAAATCCCGTTCTTTGCTTTTAACGGCGGCCGTTTCCACGCTGCCTTTCTCCTGACTAATTCTTCATCGCTCACCTTCAGTATAATAGTATTTTTAATAGCATCAATTTCAATAATATCATCGTCCTGCACCAGCGCGATCACCCCCCCCTCATAAGCTTCGGGAGCTACATGTCCCACTACAAAGCCATGCGAGCCTCCCGAAAAACGTCCGTCCGTGATCAGCGCCACACTTTTACCTAATCCTGCCCCGTAAATAGCCGAGGTAGGCTTCAGCATTTCCGGCATGCCCGGCGCGCCTTTGGGACCTACGTACCGGATGACGACCACATCGCCCGGTTTTACCCGTTTATTTTTGATGCCGTCAATCAAATGATGCTCTCCGTCGAATACGCGGGCCGGCCCGCTGAAACGTTCCCCTTCTTTACCGGTGATCTTCGCCACCGCGCATCCGCTGGCCAGATTACCTTTCAATATTTGTATATGCCCTGTCTTCTTGATCGGACTGGATACCGGATAAATCAAATCCTGTTTTTCAAAATCCAGTTCTTTGGCATCCGCTACATTTTCCGCAATGGTTTTTCCTGTCACTGTCATGCAATCTCCATGCAGAAAACCTTCTTTTAACAAATATTTCATGACAGCAGGTATTCCCCCGATATGATGGAGGTCTTCCATCAGGTATTTGCCGCTCGGTTTCAGATCTGCCAGCAGCGGCACTTTATTGCTGACCTTTTGAAAATCGTCCGGGGTTAATTTTATGCCGGTCGTCCGCGCCATGGCGATCAGGTGCAACACCGCATTGGTAGAACCTCCTAAAACCATGACCATCACCATGGCATTTTCAAACGCCTGCGCTGTCATAATATCCCGCGGCTTCAGATCTTTTTCCAATAAAACTTTTATGGCGTTCCCCGCTGCCAGGCATTCTTTTTTCTTTTCTTCGCTCAATGCGGGATTGGAAGAACTGTACGGCAATGACATGCCAAGGGCCTCAATGGCAGAAGCCATCGTGTTGGCCGTGTACATGCCGCCGCAGGCGCCCGGGCCGGGGCAGGCATGATGGATGATCCCTTTAAAATCTTCTTCACTTAATTTACCTGCTAACTTTTCTCCCAACGCTTCAAAGGCAGAAATAATATTCAGATCCTGCCCTTTGTACCTCCCCGGTGCGATCGTTCCGCCATAGACCATGATAGCCGGGCGATTTAACCGCGCCATGGCCATCAACGAACCGGGCATATTCTTGTCACATCCCGGAATGGCAATAACCGCATCATAATATTGTGCACCGCAAACGGTTTCTATGGAGTCTGCAATTACTTCCCGCGAAACCAGCGAATAGCGCATACCGTCTGTTCCGTTACTTATGCCGTCACTTACCCCGATCGTATTAAAAATCAAACCGACCAGACCGCTGTCCCATACTCCCTGCTTGACGATCTTTGCCAGATCATTTAAATGCATGTTACAGTTATTGCCTTCAAAACCCATACTGGCAATGCCTACCTGGGCTTTCTCCAAATCCTTGTCCGTTAATCCTATGGCATGTAATTGTGCCTGCGCAGCCGGTTGCGTGGGATCCTGCGTGATCGTTTTACTGTATTTGTTTAATTCCATGGTTTTATTGTGAATCGTCAATTGTGAATCGTCAATTGTGAATCGTCATCCGAAACTTCGGATCGTCAATCAAAAAACTTTCTTACCTCTGATCTTTAACCTTACCGTAAAAAAAATCGCCTTTCCCGTTTGCAGGGGAAAAGGCGATTCATATAGGTTGTACCGGCGATTCGGCTTTATTTACAACGTTTTCCCATGCAACAGGAAGTGACTAATGACACTAATGACGACGACCGCATTGGCAGCCACACTTATTCGTCCGTTATTAATGTACCTGTGCATGAAATCAATTTTTAAACTTGAGGCGAAGCAAAGATACAGGCATGAAAATTTGATTTCCAAAAATGCCTGTAAATTTTAGACGAATTACAATAATTTTAACGAATATCTTATATTTGTCAATAAATCACCATTTTATTTCAATATCTTTATTGCTATTATCTGTTTCACAGGCCTGGACTTTTTGTCCGTAAAAGTCAGCCGTACTTAATAATACCGGAGCACCGTTGATTTTCCATTGGGATAATGCGGGAAAACCGTGCAAAATGATCTCTATCTTTTTGAATCTGGAAATGTAATGGCCCGACACTTTAGTCAGGGTAATGGTTTGATTTCCGGGTATATAACGGATCATTCGTTTGTAATAATCTCCGTGCTCGTAATTATAAGTCGTCCCGTCATCTTCATAATAACAAAAGTCGCTGCTGTCTCTCCCGAACCAGATATGCAGATATAAAATACCATTCCCTTTTTCTGCCGTATTTTCCACCACACTTTGCATAGGAATAACAGCGCCGGCTTTTACAAACACAGGGAGATTATCCAATGGAGAAGGCACATCATAAGCATCTCCGCCTTCATATAATTTACCGGAGGAGAAACGATACCATTTCCCTTCAGGAAGATACACACGACTGATCATTTGCGTGCCGGGCACCGGGGCAACCAACATGTTCTTCCCGAATAAAAATTCATCCTGAAAAGCGGGATCATAAACAGAAGGATCATTGGTGTAATGAATGGCCAGGCTGCGGCTGACAGGCATGCCATCCTGAGTGGATTCATAAAAAGTGCTGTATATATACGGTAATAAACGGTAACGCAATTCAATATCCCTGCGCATCTCAGGTTCGGCAAACTCTCCCCATACCCAGGGCTCGTGATGCGTATTGCCTTTGGCAGTGTGATTGCGGAACATAGGCATAAAAGTTCCCAACGACATCCAGCGAAGCATCAGGGCAGGAGTGGGGTTCCCTGTGAATCCCCCCACGTCCATCCCCACAAAAGGCACTCCTGTCAACCCCATGCTGTTGATCAGCCTGAATCCTAAAAGCATGTGATCATCGGTCGAATTATTATCACCCGTCCACATGGCAGAATAACGTTGAATACCCGAATAAGCAGCCCGTGTGAGCACAAAAGGCCTTTTATTATCCATTAATCCTTTAGTTCCTTCGTACGTAGCCCGTGCCATTTGCATCCCATATACATTCCGTGCTTCATCTAAAGTTTCCACATTTTTGCCGGTACCGAATTCGATCAAGAGCGGAATATCCTGCCCCCAGGCGGAAGGTTCGTTCATATCATTCCAGAATCCGGTGACGCCGTCGTCCACTAATATTTTAAAATTATCACCCCACCAATGTCTTACATCCTGCCGGATAAAATCAGGGAAATGACTTCGTCCTGCCCACACGCTGCCAGTATAATATTCACCATCGGGGTAACGGGCAAAATAACCGTGGGCCATTCCTGTTAAATAAGGCTCATAACCATTCGAGTCAATTTTTATTCCCGGGTCAATGATAGTGGCTAAATGTATGCCCATACCTTTCAGGCTGTCTGTCATGGCTTTCGGAGCTGGAAAAGTTTCTGGATTCCATGTAAAAACACGATAACCCCGCATATAATCAATATCACAATAGATCATGTCGCAGGGAATACTGTCCTCTCTCATTTTACGGGCAATATCCAATACCTGTTGCTGGCTCATATAGCTGTACCTCGACTGCTGATATCCCAATGCCCAGATAGGCGGCATGTTGATACGGCCTGTAAGCCAGGTATAATCTTTTAAAATCCCCGCTACGGTGGAAGCGCTGAAAAAATAATAATTCATTGCCCCCCCCTCAGCGCCAAAGAATGACATCGTGCTGTCAGTGGACGCATTGAAATTGAAAAAAGATTTATACGTATTGTCAAAAAACAATCCATATACTATACGGTCATGGATACCCATATAAAAAGGCATGGTAGAATACAGAGGGTCCTGATTAGTTCCATACCCGTAGGCATCCGTATTCCAATTCACATAAGATTGCTGCGCACGATTCAAGGGGCCTGTTTTTTCACCTAATCCAATAAACTTTTCCCCGGGAGAAGAGATCCGGTAATCCGTTACTCCGGCGCCCTGCCAGGAAACTCCCAATCGCCGGTCGTCGCCATCCAGCCATTGCCCTGAAGCATTATAAAAGTCAATGCTCAGAGGCTTTTTATACACTACTGCCCACATTGAATCGGTTGTCAGCACGATAGAATCTTTTTCATCTTTTATTTGGGTAAAAGAACCTTCCGGCCGGCGAATGACCGCCCAGGAAAAATCTTCTGCGGCCGGTTTCCGTGTAATGTGAATCCTTACGATAGAGGGCGAGTAGGCAAGGATGCTGACCTGTGCATTGGCAGCTTTGATTATAATCCCGTTCTTTTCTTTCTTCATGCTTTGGAAATCTCCCAAGCGCCTGCTAAGGAGGTCATTTTGGGCTGAAAGGGATTGCAAAAAAAATGCAATAGATGCCAGGAATAATAGGATGGTCTTAGAATGCATAATGCGTATTTTCTACGCAAAGTAAGAAGAAATAAAGTTATTTTCATAATCTTTTTCGAAAGTATCCCCATTAACCATCGAATTACTTATTCTCATCCACTAACCAGGCCACACAATATTCTTCTTTTATGAAATAAGAAAGTGTGAGATCAGCAATGATATTTCTTTTTTGAAAATGGCATACAATTTTCCCTTCAGGTAAAAATGGAAACGGCTCTAAGTGTATGTATTCCCTGAAATCCATTCCACCGTCCCCGTCCCATTTAAAAACGGATTCTTTGGCACACCAGCAAAGGGTCAGGTGTGCCGTATAATGACGGGCGTCTATAAAGGAACGCTCCTTATCTCCCAAGAACTTAGTCGCAACACGCTCTACCTTGGGACTGATCTTTTCCACATCAATACCCACGCGGTAATTTCTGCTGACAATAGCTGCGGCATAATCACCGCAATGTGCCAGGGAAAAATGGAAAGTGTTTCCCGGAACAAACGGTTTATTAGAGGGGGCAATTTGTATTTTATCCACTGGAAAATCCGGCTCAAGCGCTGTCAGTAAATACCTCGCTGCCAGGTGTTGCAATCTTTTGTGCGGATGCTGCACCGTTTTCTCAATTTTAACCCTTTTGGAAAAGAATGCTTCCTCCTCGGATATATGCCAAATACCTATTTTTGCATGGGCATAAGTTTGTATGGTGCGGACTAATGGCATAACTTTCCGCTTCAAAAGTAACTACTTAAAAATAATTATGCATGATCCTTTCTGATAAGCGTATTCTGGAAGAAATCGAAAAAGGCAATATTATCATTGATCCTTTTGACAGAAAATATTTAGGTTCCAATTCGTATGATGTGCATTTGGGAAAATACTTAGCCACATATAATGATCGTGTGCTGGATGCAAAACTTCACAACCGGATCCATCATTTGGAAATACCGGAAGAAGGCATCGTGATTCATCCCGGGACCTTATACCTGGGGGTCACATTGGAATATACCGAAACCCATCAGCACGTACCTTTCCTGGAAGGGAAATCTTCCACCGGAAGGTTGGGTATTGATATTCATGCCACTGCAGGCAAAGGCGATGTCGGCTTTTGCAATACCTGGACATTGGAAATTTCCTGTACGCAGCCGGTGCGCATCTATGCGGGTATGCCCATCGGACAGCTTATTTATTTTACCGTGGAAGGCGAAACAGAAGTGCCTTATAATAAAAAGGCAAGTGCGAAATATACGGAACGGACCACCCGGCCGGTTGAAAGCATGATGTGGAAGAATAATTTTTAATACAATTGCTTTTCCCGCCTCCGGTTCAGCACTGATTTCATCGTCCGCAAAACCTCCCTAATTCTTCAGAATGACTAAATAAACATTTTTGCACATTGTTAACATAAAGTAGTATCTTGCGCCATTATTTATTTAATTATTTTAATTTTTTATGAAACAAGGTACCGTAAAATTCTTTAATGTATCCAAAGGGTTTGGTTTCATCCGCACTGATGATGGTCAGGAAGTTTTTGTACACGCGACGGGATTGGTGGACAAAGTCAAAGAGGGTGATAAAGTAACATTTGACGTAGTGCAGGGGAAAAAAGGCCTCAACGCAGTAAACGTGAAATTACAATAGTAAACCATACATACATTATTTTGGCCTTCAGAAGGATGCAGAAAAATTTGCATCCTTTTTTTATTTATGCCTGCGTATCTTTATTGCCCGAATTATCAATCAAACCGTCAAGCAATGAAATTTCTATTTTTTGCAATAGTGTTATCAGGTATGTTTTTTACTTCTTTTGCTCAGGACAGCTCCCTTATTTATTTATGGCCGGGCAATGTACCCGGCGAGACGGCTGCCAAACATCCGCCTGAAATAACCGGCGATCATAGCGGAGGCGTGACCCGCCTGACTGATGTAACCAACCCATCGCTGACGGTATTTCTTCCCAAGACAATTCATCGTAATCATGCTGCCGTATTAGTATGCCCGGGAGGCGGTTATTCGATCCTGGCGATCAATTTAGAAGGTTATGAAATAGCCCGCTGGTTGAATCATTTGGGATTTACCGCTTTTGTGCTGGAATATCGTGTTCCAAACAACCGGGCAGGAGCTTTGCAGGATGTGCAGCGTGCCATGCGTATCATACGCAGCCGGGCAAAGGAATGGGAACTTGATCCCGAAGAAATCGGAGTGATGGGATTCTCGGCCGGCGGCAGCTTATCTGCACGCATCAGTACGGAATATGATCATAATTGGTATAAGCCGGTGGATGCTGCAGATACTGTTTCTTCCAAACCGGATTTTACCGTGTTAATATATCCGGCCTATTTGGATGAAGGCCCTCATCATAGCCTGACGCCCGAATTAACCATTAATCAGGATACACCTCCTGCGTTTATATTCCAGACAGCAGACGATCCTTATGGAAACAGTTCGCTGGTGATGGCAAGCGCACTCAGAAATGCAAAAGTACCGGTGGAGTTACATATTTATCCCAAAGGAGGACACGGTTACGGTTTACGTCCAGGCAATCCCGCCGCAGAAGAATGGCCGCCGCTGGCAGCAGAATGGCTGAAATCTGTGATACAAAACCATCATGCGAATTATCACTTATAACGTGAATGGCATTCGTTCCGCCATCAGAAAAGGATTTCTGGAATGGCTGCATGCTGATCCTGCCGATATTATTTGCCTTCAGGAAATAAAAGCTGTGAAAGATGATATAGAGGCCGGACTCATTGATGATATGGGCTTTCACCAATTTTGGTTCCCTGCGAAGAAAAAAGGATATAGCGGAGTGGCTGTTTTCACTAAAATAAAACCCCAGGAGGTGTATTACGGAAATAACCGCGCACAAAGTGATATGGAAGGGAGAATATTGAGACTCGACTTCCCGGAATACGCTCTCGTAAACGTCTATTTTCCTTCAGGAAGCAGTGGCATCATAAGGCAGGAATATAAATATCTGTGGCTGGACGAATTTTTAGACTACCTGATCCGGTTACGTAAAACCCATCCCAGGCTGGTTGTTTGCGGGGATTATAATATATGTCACAGGCCTATTGATATACACGACCCGGTAAGTAATAAAAATTCATCGGGTTTTTTGCCTGAAGAACGCGCCTGGATGGATAAATTTTTTGATTCCGGCTTCACTGATACTTTTCGTTATTTTCATCCCGGGCCGCATCAATATAGCTGGTGGAGTTACCGGACCAATGCCAGGGACAGAAACAAAGGCTGGCGTATTGATTATATCAATACCACCTCCAATCTGAAAGGCACACTGAAAGACGCTAAAATCTACCAGGACATAAAACACAGCGATCATTGCCCCGTTTATTTAGAACTGGACTAAACTAATTATCCACAGGAAATTCACCATATTAACAGCGTATATCCCATCCATGAAGGTGTGGCATTGTTTTTGAAAATAAATAGCATAATCATGAAAAGCAGTATGGTAGCGGGTCTGACGTTATGATGATACTTATGGAAGAACATACTGGTGAAAAACGACATTCTTCAAAGCGCTATCAGCAGCGATTTTCAGGTGATAATAAAAAAAATCAATGCCTATGAAAAATTTGGTAATCTGCTAAAACACCCTATATTTGCTGCATCACAATCCATTCATAATTTTTTTAAAAACAATTCACTATGAACAAAGCCGAGTTAGTTGACAAAATTGCCAAAGAAGCTGAAATAACAAAAGCTCAGGCAAATGAAGCGCTGGATTCTTTTACCAAATCCGTAGTGGCTACTCTGAAAAAAGGAGACAAGGTAACATTAGTTGGTTTTGGTACTTTCTCTGTCAGCAAACGTTCTGCACGTATTGGACGTAATCCTCAGACAGGTAAAGAAATTAAAATCCCTGCTAAGAAGGTTGCTAAATTCAAAGCCGGTAAAGAATTTTCCGCTAAGTTGAAGTAATCCTTCTTTCCAAAAATGAAAAGCAAGGAGAACCCTGTTTTCCTTGCTTTTTTTTATGATCCATCTTTGAATGATTATTTTTCTTTTTAATGCTGTCAAAATAAAATAACAATGGGAAAGGGAGATATTAAAACTAAAAAAGGGAAGCGCCATATCGGATCTTTCGGTAAACTTCGACCTCACAAAATCACAAAATCCCGGGATAAAAAGGAAAATCCACCGGCTGAAAAGAAAGCCTGATTGATCAAAGACTTCAGGGAGCCAGGCGCTCTATCTTCCAACGGCCCGATTCCGGTAGGGAATATTGTACCCGGTCGTGTAGCCTGTTAGCCCGTCCCTGCCAGAATTCAAACAAGACAGGTTGCAGAATGTATCCACCCCAAAACCGGGGCCTTTCAGGAGAGGTATTTTTGAACCGCTCCTCATATTGTTTCACTTTTTCATCAAGATATTCGCGTCCCGGAAGAGTTTTGCTTTGAGGAGATGCCCATGCCCCGATCTGGCTCTTTACAGGTCTCGAATGATAGTAGTTGTCACTTTCTGATGAATCCGCTCTGATAATTTTACCTTCGATCCGCACCTGGCGTTCTAACTCTTTCCAGAAAAACACCAGGGCGCCAAAAGGGTTTTCCTCGATCTGCATCGCTTTTCTGCTCTCATAATTTGTAAAAAAATGGAACCCTTCTTTATCAAAACCTTTCAGTAAAACAATCCGTGCAGAAGGCCTCCCATTGCTGCCCACGGTGGCCAAGGTCATGGCATTGGGTTCCTCCGTCTCGCTACGCATTACTTCATTAAACCATTGTTCAAACTGCAGAAAAGGATCATCCGATACTTCCTGTTCGCTGAGTGTAGCCATCCGGTAGTCTTTTCGTATATCTGCCAAACGAATATTTGTCATAGAAACTATTTAAATGATTTTTGTACCTTAGTTTTCATTAAGCAAAAGTAACGCTTGCAGCACTTATTTAGAGATCCTATGAAATTCACTTGTATGCAATCTATAAAGAAATACCACTCACATCTATACTGCTTTTTAATATCCATTGGGCTTATAATAACAGGATGTCATTCCAATCATAAAAAAACTTCCGGTCAGCAGCCCCCCGAAAAAGTGGTTTCATCTTATTATAAATATTTACAAGGAACGGTGGGAACTCATAAGGTAATTATTCAATTAATCAAATATCAGCACCGGTATGAAGGTGTCTTTATCAATGACAGCATTGGCAAGCCTTTGGAAATCACAGGAGAAAAAGACAGCAGCGGCCGGTTGACATTGATCAGCTATGACCATTATAATCCGGTAGATACCCTCACAGGAGCTTTTCCGCAACCGGGAGTTTTCCAGGGGGATTGTTACGATTCCGCCGGCAACCACACTACCTTTACTTTACAGGAGATATATCCCCCCGGCACTTATCAATGGAAGGTTTACACACTTTCAGACTCCCTGGCTTATGATGCTTCCAGGCAAAATTCCCCCCAGGCAAGGGTGCAAATGATATTGCTTTGGCCGAAAGGAAATGAGAATTTAATGAAAGATACCATTATAAAATATTACTGCGGAAGAGATACCGCCCTGGTAAATCCGGCGCAGGTCATACGCAGCCCTGCTAATTCTTTTTTTGCTGAATATAAAAACCTGAAGAGGAACCTGAAGAATTCCACTGTAGGAGAAATAGCCGCTATCTTTAACTGGGAATCCGATGTGGACATGAAAATACTGTGGAACGCCGACAGCATAGTCAGCATTGCTTTTCAAAGCTATCAATATACCGGCGGCGCCCACGGACTTTCCAACACTTTACTTTCCGTTTTTGATCTGAAAGAAAACAGATCTCTCACTCCGAGCGATATTTTTAAACAGGGTTATGAGCAGGAATTACGGCAAGCTTTGGAACAGGAACTGCGGGAGCAATATGATATTCCCGATGGTGCTCCTCTAAACGGCGATCACGGCATATTGTTTGATAAACAGTTGGCTCTAACCAAGAATTTTTATTTAACAGGGAAAGGTATTGGATTTATTTATAATCTTTATGAGGTAGCGCCTTATGCGGTGGGACAGATAAACCTGTATATCCCATTCAGTAAAATAGCCAATGTGATACAGCCTGCTTATCTGAATATGGAAGATTAATCTCCGGGAAACTTATTCACCACACTTAAAGTATCTCCGGCAATCTATTTTGCAGCCGGCGGCAAAATCCGTCAGGATGTTACCTGCATTAATTGTTCAGCAACCGGTGATATTCGGAAGTATCATCGAGCAGATTAGCTGCCACCCTGACGACGTTATCGGCAGGTAATTGTTGGGCTATCCTGCCCCGTTGGTAATAATAACGGCTCATAATTTCATTGCCCAGCAATTGCATAATTTCTTCCCTGTGGGTCATCATATCCCGGTCCTGATATTGTCTTAATCTGGCCGACATGGCATTGTAATCCGCTTTTATATCATCAAAATATCCTTCCTGCCACGCGACATCTTTGAAATTTTGCAGAGCGTCCTCAGATCCTGTCCGATAGGTGAAATGCTTATCTTTTAGAAATTGTACAAATCGTCTGAAATCATCATTGGTTAACCGGAGCTTTCCCAGCGCGGGGGGGGCAGGGTGTTCGTAATAATATTGCGTGGCATAATCAAAAAAATAATTCCCTGTGATCAATGCTCCTGCAATATTACTCAATGAATCTTTGGACACCACTTTATCCGGCATGATCCCGCCGGCGCTTCTCACAACCCTGCCGTCCTTTGTATGGAAATCTTTTCTCAGTGAATCGGGAATCAGGGAAACATAGCCCTCATTA
>SCQT01000102.1 GCA_004322015.1 Chitinophagaceae bacterium | reverse complement strand
GAAGGATACTGTACTTCTCCTCAGGGGTGAATTTTCTTCTTGTTTTCATCTTTGTTCCCTAAATTTACTGTGACTAAATTAATTTACAAATTCAGTCCAGCCTTTTAGGGGGCTAAGACACCACGTTAGTGGAGTAATTAGCTTTTACCAACAATTCCAACAATTGTTCTGTAACTTTTCCTTCTGCTAATTTGCCTCCATCCGCATTGATTTCACCGACTAATTTTTTGGCAAATTCCCGTTCTGAAAAATCAATAATATAGGTGAGCCGAAATTCTTCCCCCATATGCTGTGATTGCCGGACGCCGTTTTCATCGAATGGCAAACGTAATCCCCTGCCAACTTCCTGTATTTTGCTGATCTCGCTGCCGGAACTACGTAATTTGGTGATAACAAAGACATTCGGATTATCCCATCCTTCTCTCAATGTCCATTTACTGAATAAAAAACGACGTATATTCCAACTTCCATCATCATTTTTAAACCGCAGCATTTGTTCCTTATTACGTAAAATATCATCCACTTCCTGTTGAATAGCTTCATCTCCTTTTTTAGCACTATCTTCCGCAAAATAGCCCGCGATTGTGCCACTTACGTTACGAAGTGAAACCTGTAAAAAATCTTTGTATTCACCCTGAGCCGCTTTTATTTCCTGTTCTAATTTTTCCTTTAACAACTCTTCAAATTTTAATCGTAACCAGCCTTTTTTTTCGTTTTCTGTACCTCTGAAGGAAGAAATATTATCAATGAAAAACAGGGAATTGGTTTTTATCCGTGGGGAGTGATTATTGGCATTATATCTAAAGAAATTGAATCTTTCTTTTTCAAAATGTGCTTCCAATGCTTGTTGCAGTAATAATTCCTGATAGCTCGTTCCGAAAATGCTTGGTAACAATTCTAAACCTTTTTTCAATTCCAGGTCATTGCTTAACGTAGCTGAATCAGATGAAGCAATACTTTCTAACGTAATTCCGACAAAACTCTCGTCTAATAAAGAGAGACTTTCGCCGATTTTTATTTGGATATTCTTTTTAGCAGAGCTAAAAGTTACTCCTTTCCCTTTGACTATTTCCTTCACCTTGAATCTGAATATCTCATCTCCATTTTCCACATTTGGAACTGCCGGATAAACAATGTGCACACCTTTTACTAAGCCGTCATTGAAGGCTTGCACAGCATGGAGGTCATACACCAAGTTCTCGTAATCTTTTACCATTCGTTTACTTCTACCACTACCAATGATCTTATCAGGAAAAGTGGCTCCCAAACGGATAATCAACTGTGGTTTCAATCCTTCGGTAACATTTTTCCATGTTTTATTTCTCTTGTTGAAACGATGCGGTTCGTCAATAATTACAACGGGCTTAGTTCGTTGCAAACCATTGATGGGAGAACTTTCCGAACCAAATAAAGTGCTGTCGTAATCATCGGCTATCATGGATTTGGAAGCCAGCATGGCGTCGTTCATCAAAAGCACCTGAATGGTTTTAGTTTCATTGCGAGTTCCTTCGCAAAAGCTGCGGATGCTTTCGGGTATTTGCTTTCGTTTGCCTTTTTTACTATCAAAATCACCGGCGTTGATAACACCAAGTTGGATATATTGATTGGAAAACTCCTGACGAAAATGACTGTTCCATTCCGGACTTTGCAAAGAGGCTTTAGTACCTTCTTTGATGGCAACACTGGGCACCAGAATAATGAATTTGAAGAAGCCAAAACGTTGTTTCAATTCGTGCATCAGACGTGTATATACATAAGTTTTCCCCGTGCCAGTCTCCATCTTTATGTCAATGCCGCGAGTATTTTTCAAAATAGGATTGGCATCGAAACGCTCGCCGGTACTTACGTTATTTGTATTAATTGCTTTAATAGCACTTTCGATGACCTCTAATTGATATTGTAATTTTTCGAGTTTCATATTTTTTCAGGAATTAGACAAAAGTTGTCAAAAGCGGGAAGCGTCATCTAAAAATAAAAAGAATAGGTCTTTAATATCTACTTTATACTTTTGAAATATCTTATTTTAGATTTTAAGACTAATACCGTTCTATAATCGTTATTGGAACTTCTACATTGGTTTTCAGATTGTATTTTAATTCACGCATTTGCTCAAAAGCAAAGCTATACGGATATATCACCAACGTATTGACGATCAATTCGTGATTACCGATTTTATTGAGCAGATCTTTTAGCGCTTCATGGGTAAATCCGGTCTGGATAAGATATAGAGTAGCGCTTTCCGCTACATAATGCGCATGATATACTGCCAATTTTATTTCTTGTACTTGGGCATCAAATGGAAAACCATCCCGTATCAACCATGTTTGCAAAACAGTTTCTAAGCCACTGGTTTGGGTCGGTTGGTATGCAAATATGGAAATCATATCTTTTTCAAACAGTTGATGGTTACTGGGATCGAAATCCAATATTTTGTCTATAGTTTTTGCTTCCGGCTCTATAAGACGATAATGTTTAAATCCTAAATCTACACTTCCGGCGAACAACGGATTCTCCAATTTTATTTTTGCTGCAGCCCGTTTAATACGTTCCCGGCTGATTTCGTCAATGGTGTTATATCCGGCTTTTCTGGCTTCGCTTTCATGATTGGTAGGTTCATCCAATTGCACCATGATGTATTTTCTACGGCCACCGTCTTCAGCATTTAGTTGCATAACCGCATGTGCAGTGGTAGAAGAACCAGCAAAAAAGTCAAGGATGAGAGAGTTTTTATCAGTTATCCATTTAAGCATCCTTTCAATTAATAATGAGTTTTTAGGATTATCAAATAGTGATAATTCTATACTTTCTAACTCATATGTACCATTCACTTGAAGATCAGCCCAAAGATTATTTCCAAATTTCTTATCCGTAGAAGAAATGTAATGTTCTGGCTTATTATTATTGGAAAGCCTTAATAGATCAACTTCTTCTGATTGATTAAAATACCAATTATCAATTTCTTCTTGTGTCGGATTGTTATTCTTTAATTCGACAAGCATATTTTTATAGTTTTCTATTGCCTTCAAACTCCTTTCTTTGGCCCATCGCCATTGACCTGTTTCGGGAATGATGCCAAAGAGCTCATAGCGCATGGTTGGTCTATCGGTCCCTCTCCAATGATTATTCCAGGCACCAGCTTTTTTTTCTTCTAAATCAAAATAAAAATGATTTAGTCTGGTATTCGGGTTCTTGGAATACAATAAAATATATTCATAAGCAATCCCCAACTTATCAATATTCTCAAATTGTGCTTGGACACTTTTAGTTCCCCGCTTAACAGATATACTATTTCTAAAATTCCCTTCTCCAAAAATATCATCCATCAACAGTTTAAGATTAGCCTGTTCGTTGTCGTCAATGCTCACGAAAATCACGCCATCGTCGGTAAGTAACCTTTGTGCAAGTTTTAGGCGGGGATACATAAAAGTCAACCAGGCAGAATGGGAACTTTTTCCCTGAATATTTTTCAACCTGTCTATTTCAGAATCACTGTAACCAAGAATATTTTTCAGCTTTTCGTCATCAAACTCAAACTTGTCATTGTACACAAATCCGTCGCTTCCTGTGTTATAGGGAGGGTCAATATAGATCATCTTTATCTTGCCGGTATAGGCATTTTGCAAATAACGGAGTGCTTCTAAGTTGTCGCCGGTAATAAACACGTTCTGGCTTTGGGCATTTTCAGGCTTTATATTATGCTCATGATCCGGTATAATCACGGTTTCACTTTCTTGACCGGTTTGCAGCCGTCCATAATCCTTTCCCACAAAATCCAGACGATAACCGTCTTTTGCCTCCGAAATATTGTTGACTTTTATCTCGTTCTCAAACTTGTCAATTTTAAAATAACCCTGCACATCAAAAAATTGCGGTAAATATTCTTTCAGGGTCTGCAACAGCTCGGTATTGGGCTGTATCTTTTGGTTGTTTTCTAAAATGTCTTTGATCATAACTACGGTAAAAAACAGCGTGAGCTAATTCCTATGCTCGTAACCGAGGCTCTTGGAAAGCCCAACCACAAAGCAAAAGGAACGCCCACGCCTTACCGTGAGCGCTTCACCTTTTACTTCCCTGTGGTTTAGAAATTTTCCAAGATTTCGGTTACAGGAATTTTAAAGTAAAACGCTATATATTAAATATCTTTCTTTGTTTATGCCATTAAATCAATTTTTCAGTCAGGTAAAGATAAAAAATTTACCATTTATGTTAAAACTATCAGAAAATAAATATTTCACCAAACAGCCGCCTCCCCATATAGATTAACTTTTGGCTGCTCCTATGGCCAAAAGAGTTAGAAATATAAGATGAAGGAGAGTACTAATTAATGATCAAAAGTTAATAATCAACAAATACCCACGTGTGGTCATTAATTACTTCCCCGCTTCATTCAATCCCTTAATCACATCCGCAGTCACATCATAAGCAGAATCTTTTAATAGAATATCTGATGCCATTTCAGAATAAGAAAGGATATAAGTGTAATGCTTGTTTTCGTTATATTTTTTGAGGAAAGCAGTTAAACGGCTATGAAGATCTGTATTAAAATCCTGCTGATCCTGAAGGAATTTCTGACGCAGGTCCTGTTCTCTTTGCTGCAATGCCTGTTGTTTCTGCATAACGGATTGCTGTGCAGCTTCACCTTCCGCCTGTGTCATGGTAGCTGCTTTTTTTTGCAATTGGGCTACTTCGTTTTGCAGAGCCTGTGCGCGGCTACTTAAATCCCTTTGAATAGATTCCTGTTCTTTGGCAAGCTCTGCCTTTTTCTGCTGGAAATATCCGTAATGTGCTTCCAATGAATCAATATTCACATAGGCAATTGTCAGTGAATGGGAAGCGGATGGGTCCGATACAAGCGCATTGCCGGTAGCGGGTTGGGCAGCCTGCAGCTTCGCACTGAAATGCAGGTAAAACAAGACAGCAACTGCCACAAGCAACACGATATTTAAAACCAATGATAATTTTTTCATGATGATAATTATTTAATGTTCAATAAGCAATGCTCAATAAGCAACTAACAGGCTACCCGCTGACACCATAAAAATAAAAAAGGAGTAAGAAGTGGGAACCATCTCCTTACTCCTTTTGGAGTTATGCACTATTATTCTTCTTCATCATACTGCAGCACTTCTCTTGAAGTACGCAGCAGGTCATATTCTTCTTTCGAACCCACAATAAGATTATCAAAATCTTTCAATCCTGTACCCGCGGGTATCTGATGTCCTGTAATCACATTTTCCTTCAATCCGAGCATTTCATCACGTTTAGCATTGATGGACGCCTGAGACAACACTTTAGTCGTTTCCTGGAATGATGCGGCCGAGATCCAGCTATGAGTGCCCAGGGAAGCTTTAGTGATACCCAGTAATAACGGACTGGAAGTGGCCGGTTGCGCATCCCGGAATTCTACTACTTTTTTGTCGGTCCGGCGCAACTGTGAATTCTCTTCACGCAACTGACGGAGACTCACGATCTGTCCGGCTTTCAACAGGGCCGATTCACCCGGGTCAGTTACTACTTTCTTATCGAATATCTGATCATTTTCTTCAAAAAATTCAAATTTATCCACCGTGTCTCCTTCCAGGAATTTGGTATCTCCCGGATCTTCTATCGTTACTTTACGCATCATTTGACGAACAATTACTTCGATATGCTTATCATTGATCTTTACGCCTTGTAAACGATAAACCTCCTGAATTTCATTTACCAGGTATCCTTGTACGGCATGAGGTCCCTTGATGCTCAGGATATCGGAACGAGCAGTGGCCCCTTCTGACAAAGATGTGCCGGCTTTAATGAAATCACTTTCCTGCACGAGGATATGCTTAGTTAAAGGAACCAAATATTTCTTTACCACACCATCTTTCGCTTCAATAATGATTTCACGGTTACCGCGTTTAATATTTCCAAAAGAAACAACCCCGTCTATCTCGGAAACAATTGCCGGATTTGACGGATTTCTTGCTTCAAACAATTCCGTTACACGGGGGAGACCACCAGTGATATCTTTCAGTTTGCCGAGCACACGGGGGATTTTCACCATTACCTGTCCCGATTGCACATTATCCCCTTCATTCACTGTAATGTGTGATCCTACAGGCAGGTTGTAAGATTTCTGCTGTTTAGTATTCTTGATTATAATGGAAGGTATCTTGGTTTTGTCCCTGGTTTCAATCACTACCTTTTCACGGTGGCCGGTTTGTTCATCCGCTTCTTCACGGAAGGTAATGCCTTCAATGATATTCTCAAATTCTACCTCACCGCTTAATTCGGAAATAATCACGGCATTAAACGGATCCCAGGTACAAATCAATTCTCCTTTAGAAACTTTTTGCCCGTCTTTCACTAATAAGGTCGAACCATAAGGGATATTGTGGGTCGTCAGCAGCCTGTCGTTTTTAGCATCCATGATCCTGACTTCACCGGTACGGCCAATAACTACCTGTACACTGTCTCCCTCCTGATTGGTATAGCCTGTAGCACGTAATCCATCAAAATGGATCGTACCATCAAACTTTGCTGTCAACTGCGAATCTACCGCCGTAGAACCGGCTATACCTCCCACGTGGAAGGTACGCAGGGTCAACTGTGTTCCGGGCTCACCAATGGACTGTGCGGCAATAATACCGACTGCATCCCCTTTCTGAGCCATATAACCGCTGGCGAGGTTCTTACCATAACATTTTACGCAAACTCCCCTGCGGCTTTCGCAAGTGAGCACCGAACGGATCTCGATGGTATCAATACCGCTATCTTCAATTTTCTGAGCAATTTCTTCTGTAATTTCTCCTCCTGCTTCCACTATCAATTCATCCGTCTGAGGATTAAATACATCATGCAGGGAGGTACGGCCTAAAATACGATCATAAAGTGGTTCCACTATTTCTTCACTATCTTTCAATGCAGTAATAGCAATGCCCCGGAGTGTTCCACAATCTTCTTCATTGATAACTACGTCCTGAGCCACATCTACTAAACGGCGGGTCAGATAACCGGCATCGGCTGTTTTCAAAGCGGTATCGGCTAAACCTTTGCGCGCGCCATGGGTAGAAATGAAGTATTCCAATACACTCAGCCCATCTTTAAAATTAGCCAGAATGGGGTTTTCAATAATTTCAGAACCGGTTGAGCCGCTCTTACGCGGTTTAGCCATCAATCCACGGATACCCGCAAGCTGCTTGATCTGCTGCTTGGAACCACGCGCTCCCGAATCCAGCATCATGTAAACGGAATTAAATCCCTGCTTGTCATCGGCAAGTTCCCGAATCAGTGTTTCCGTAACCCGGGTATCTACACGCGACCATATATCAATGATCTGGTTATAACGTTCGTTATTGGTGATCAAACCAAGATTATAGTTATCCCAAACCTCATCTACCTCTGATTGGGCGGAGTCAATTAAAGCCTGCTTTTCATCCGGCACGATCAGATCATTGATATTGAAAGACAATCCGCCTTTATAAGCCATACGGAATCCTAATTCCTTAATATCGTCCAGGAATTTAGCCGTTTTGGGAACATTGGTCAGTTTGGTAATATTACCGATAATTTCCCGCAGCGATTTCTTGGTCAGCAACTGATTGATGTACCCTACCTCCTGAGGCACCGCCTGGTTAAAGAATACTCTTCCGACGGTAGTTTCTACTAATTTATTTTCCAATTCATCTTTCTCATTCCTGATCTTCGCCCTCACTTTGATCCAGGCATGCAATTCCACCCGTTTTTCGTTATATGCGATGAGTACTTCCTCCGGGGAATAAAATACCTTACCTTCGCCTTTAACCTTTACTTCTTTAGTTGATTTCCTTCCTTTGGTAATATAATAAAGCCCGAGGACCATGTCCTGAGAAGGCAACGTGATAGGTGTGCCATTCTGCGGGTTTAATATATTATGAGAGGAAAGCATCAGCAACTGCGCCTCTAAAACAGCAGCATTGCTCAGTGGCACGTGAACCGCCATCTGGTCACCGTCAAAGTCAGCGTTGAAAGCAGTACATACCAACGGATGCAACTGAATGGCTTTACCTTCCACCAATTTAGGCTGGAAAGCCTGAATGGAAAGCCTGTGCAACGTAGGGGCACGGTTCAGCAGAACCGGATGTCCTTTCAAAATATTTTCAAGGATATCCCATACTACCGATTCTTTCCGGTCAACTAATTTCTTCGCAGATTTCACTGTTTTTACAATACCTCTTTCAATCAGTTTGCGGATGATAAACGGTTTAAACAATTCTGCCGCCATATCTTTAGGAAGCCCGCATTCATGCAATTTTAATTCGGGACCCACCACAATCACAGAACGGCCTGAATAGTCCACACGTTTACCTAATAAGTTTTGGCGAAAACGCCCCTGTTTGCCCTTGAGCACATCGCTCAGAGATTTCAGGGCACGGCCACCTTCTGCTTTTACAGCATTGGATTTACGGGAATTATCAAACAAAGAATCCACAGCTTCCTGTAGCATTCTTTTTTCGTTGCGTAGAATAACTTCCGGAGCTTTGATCTCCATCAATCTCTTCAATCTGTTATTCCTGATTATCACACGACGATACAAATCGTTCAGATCGGAGGAAGCAAAACGGCCGCCATCCAGTGGAACAAGCGGGCGTAATTCTGGAGGTATCACCGGAATATACTGCATAACCATCCATTCCGGGCGATTTTCTATCCGGCTGTTCGCATCGCGGAACGCTTCTACCACGCTCAACCGCTTGAGGGCCTCCGCCTTCCGTTGCTGCGAGGTTTCGGTGGCCGCCTGATTACGCAATCGGTATGATAAATCATCTAACTTAATGCGTGATAAAAGCATTTGAACAGCCTCCGCACCCATCTTGGCAATGAATTTATTGGGGTCCTCGTCCGGGAGCAGCTGATTATCTTTCGGGAGTGTATCTAATATATCCAGATATTCTTCTTCTGTCAGAAGATCCATCTGATTAACCTTGTCGCCCAGCACACCGGATTGGATAACCACATAGCGTTCATAATAAATAATAGACTCCATCTTTTTGGAGCTGGTACCCAAAAGATAACCTATTTTATTAGGCAAAGATTTGAAATACCAGATATGTACCACAGGCACTACCAGTTTGATGTGCCCCATGCGTTCACGCCGCACTTTTTTTTCTGTTACTTCCACGCCGCACCGGTCGCACACAATACCTTTATAACGGATACGCTTATACTTTCCGCAATAACATTCATAATCCTTTACTGGACCAAAAATGCGTTCGCAGAATAACCCGTCACGTTCAGGTTTATAAGTACGGTAATTGATGGTTTCAGGCTTCAGCACTTCACCATAAGAACGCTCCAGTACCACATCGGGTGATGAAAGGGTAATGGTAATTTCGCTGAAATTTGATTTCGGACGATTGTCTTTTTTAAGCGCCATTTGTTTATCTCCTTATAAGATTTATTCAAATTTTAAATCCAGTCCCAGGCCTCTCAATTCATGAACCAACACATTAAATGATTCGGGAACACCTGGCTTGGGGAGGTTTTCACCTTTTACGATAGTTTCATAAGCTTTAGCGCGGCCTATAATATCATCAGATTTGATAGTAAGCAATTCCTGCAAAATATTAGAAGCGCCATAAGCTTCCAATGCCCACACTTCCATTTCTCCAAAACGCTGGCCGCCAAATTGTGCTTTACCGCCCAGTGGTTGTTGGGTAATAAGACTGTAGGGGCCGATCGAACGCGCATGCATCTTATCATCCACCATGTGATGCAACTTGAGCATATAAATAATACCTACTGTGGCTTTCTGATCAAAACGTTCTCCAGTCTCTCCATCATATAAGTATGTGTGGCCGAAGCTGGGTAATTTCGCTTTGTCAATATACGCCGCAATTTCATCTGTGTTGGCACCATCAAAAATAGGAGTGGCAAAGTTCACACCCAGTTCTTCACCTGCCCAACCGAGAACTGTTTCGTATATCTGCCCGATGTTCATTCGCGAAGGCACACCCAACGGATTCAACACAACATCCACAGGAGTCCCGTCTTCCAGGAACGGCATGTCTTCTTCCCGGACGATTTTGGCAACGATTCCTTTATTTCCGTGGCGCCCTGCCATTTTATCACCCACTTTCAACTTACGTTTACTTGCCAGGTACACCTTAGCCAGTTTCAGCACTCCGGCAGGCAACTCATCACCAATGGAAATATTGAATTTCTCGCGCTTATAACGACCCAGTTCTTCGTTATATTTAATATTATAATTGTGCAAAAGAATATTTACCTGTCCGTTTGTTTTTCCGTGATCAGTCCATTCCAATGGATTCACGTTCAGATAATCCATTCCACCCAGGCTTTTGGCAGTGAATTTAGCCCCCTTCGCAATTTGAATTTCTCCGAAATTATTAGTTACTCCCGCACTTTCTTTATCCTTCAGCAAGTGTTGAAGTTTTTCGATCAGAATCACTTTCAGATCATCCACATTTTTCTTGTGAACTTTCTCAAGCTTTTCCAAGGAGGCTTTCTCCTGCGCTTTAATGCTTTTATCTTTTTTCACCCGGGAGAAAAGATGCTTTTCCAATACCACCCCTTCAGTTGATGGAGGCGCCTTTAAGGATGCATCTTTAGCATCACCTGCCTTATCTCCAAAAATAGCCCGCAATAACTTTTCTTCAGGAGTGGGATCACTTTCACCTTTGGGAGTTATTTTTCCAATAAGTATATCTCCCTCTTTCACATGAGCGCCTACGCGGATAATACCATTCTCATCTAAATCTTTAGTGGCCTCTTCACTTACATTCGGGATATCAGGCGTCAGTTCTTCCGGCCCAAGTTTCGTTTCACGCACTTCTAATTCATATCCGTCAATATGTACGGATGTAAACAGATCCTCTCTTACTACCTTCTCGGAAATGACGATAGCATCTTCGAAGTTATACCCTTTCCAGGGCATGAAAGCTACCTTCAGGTTGCGGCCTAAAGCAAGTTCGCCATCCTTGGTGGCATACCCTTCTGTAAGGAAATCCCCCTCTTTCACCTTTTGACCTTTCTTAACGCAAGGCCGCAGGTTCATACAAGTACTCTGATTGGTCTTTTTGAATTTGGTTAAAGTATAGACTTTCAGATCACCCTCAAAGGATACTAATCTTTCCGCTTCTCCGCGATCGTAACGAACGTGGATCTGGTTGGCATCCACATATTCAATCACACCTTCTCCTTCTGCGGTTATCTGCAGTCGTGAATCCCGTGCAGCTTTTCCTTCCAGTCCCGTACCTACCACAGGCACCTGGGGAATTATGAGCGGTACGGCCTGACGTTGCATGTTCGACCCCATCAGCGCCCGGTTAGCATCATCATGCTCCAGGAACGGAATTAGCGAAGCGCTTAATCCTACGATCTGATTCGGAGCGATGTCCATATATTCTACCTCAGACCTGTCCAATACCGGGAAATCACCCGTTTCTCTTGCTTTTACCTTATCATTTGTAAGGTTGCCGTCGTAATCCAAAGGGGCATTAGCCTGTGCAATCTTTGCCTCATCTTCCTCTTCGGCACTCAGATATTCTATATGATTCAGGTCCACTTTCCCCTCTTTCACCTTGCGGTAAGGTGTTTCAATAAAGCCCATGCTGTTGATCTTAGCATGTACACAAAGGGTGGATATCAAACCGATATTGGGTCCTTCCGGCGTTTCAATGGTACACAAGCGGCCATAATGAGAATAATGGACATCGCGTACTTCAAATCCCGCACGTTCACGGCTTAAGCCTCCGGGTCCCAGAGCCGAAATCCTGCGCTTATGTGTAATTTCAGATAGCGGATTCGTCTGATCCAGGAATTGGGATAACTGAGATGTCCCAAAGAATGAGTTAATCACGGAAGAAAGTGTGCGGGCATTGATCAGATCTACCGGAGTAAATACCTCATTATCTCTGACATTCATCCTTTCCCGGATAGTTCTTGCCATACGTGCCAGCCCTACTCCGAACTGAGCATACAATTGCTCACCCACCGTTCGTACACGGCGATTGCTCAAGTGATCAATATCGTCAATTTCTGCTTTTCCGTTAGTAAGCCTAACTAAGTATTTAATAATAGCAATAATATCTTCCTTTGTCAGCACTTTGGTTTCTAAAGGTGTACCCAGACTCAGCTTGCGGTTTATCTTATAGCGACCTACTTCTCCTAAATCATAACGCTTATCGGAAAAGAATAATTTATCAATAATACCTCGGGCTGTTTCATCATCAGGAGCATCAGAACCGCGCAATTGGCGGTAAATGTGTTGTACGGCTTCCAATTCAGAATTAGAGGTATCTTTATTCAGTGTATTATAAATGATAGAATAGTCGCCACTGACTTCTTCTTTTTGCACGAAAATAGTTTCTGCACCCATTTCCATAATGAGGTCTATGCTCTCATCATCAATCACGTTGTCACGTTCAAGCACTACTTCATTTCTTTCAATGGAAACCACCTCACCGGTATCTTCATCTACGAAATCTTCCACCCAGCTTCTCAATACCCGGGCGGCAAGCTTTTTACCTTTATTTGCCTCCAGTGTTTTACGCTCTGCTTTCACCTCATCAGCCATACCGAAAAGTTCCAGGATATCTTTGTCGGTTTCATAACCGATAGAACGCAATAAGGTAGTTACAGGGAACTTCTTTTTACGATCAATATACGCGTACATGACATTATTGATGTCAGTAGCGAATTCCATCCATGCACCCTTGAAAGGGATCACTCTGGCAGAATATATTTTGGTCCCATTGGGGTGGACAGATTGTCCGAAAAATACACCCGGTGAACGGTGTAATTGAGAGACAACCACTCTTTCCGCACCATTGACAACAAAAGTACCCCTGGGGGTCATATAAGGGATATTTCCTAAAAATACATCCTGCACAATGGTCTGGAAATCTACGTGTTCTTCATCATTGCAGCTAAGACGAAGCTTAGCTTTCAAAGGAACAGCGTAAGTCAGCCCGCGTTCTATACATTCCTCAATTGTATATCGCGGAGGGTCTACATAATAATCAAGAAATTCCAGGTTAAAGATATTTCTGGTATCATTAATCGGGAAGTTCTCGTTGAACACCTTAAAAAGCCCTTCATCAATACGCTTATCCGGTGTGGTTTCTAATTGGAAAAAATCCTTAAAAGACTGGATTTGTATGGCCAATAAATCAGGGGTTTCTGCCACCTGTTTTATTTTTCCGAAATTAACTCTTCCGTCGGCCTGGATTGCTTTTTGAGACATATTTTGTGTTCTGGATTAAGACACATATAAGTCCCGGCATGGCGGGACAGGGAAAAAGGTCAAAGGCGCTTACGCACTTTTGACCTGATATAACATCTTATGATAATAGTTGGTTGAAAGTCCGGCATGTGTTGAAGCAGGTAATATTATTTTACCTCCACTTCAGCACCCGTTTCTTTCAATTTAGCAGCTAACTCTTCTGCTTCAGCTTTGGAAACTCCTTCCTTCACAGGTTTCGGAGCCCCGTCCACCAGTTCCTTGGCTTCTTTCAGCCCCAGACCGGTCAGTTCTTTCACTACTTTCACTACCTGAAGTTTATTGGCGCCTGCAGATTTCAGCACTACATCAAATGCAGTCTTTTCTTCTACTGCAGCAGCGCCGGCACCCGCACCACCACCGGCAACCATCACGGGAGCAGCAGCGGCAGGTTCAATACCATATTCTTCTTTTAGGATCTGTGCCAGTTCATTGACCTCCTTCACGGTCAAACCAACTAATTGTTCAGCAAATACTTTTAAATCGGCCATTTTTACAATTGTTTAAAAAATGATTACAAAATTTGATTTATGTTTGGACTTGGAAGCCATGTTTACAGTATGCAGCCGCACTTTTCAGTATGCAGTCAACTTTACTCACTGCCTACTGCTGCTGCTGAGTGTTTACTGTCTTTCAGACAGCGTTTTCAATATACCAGCCAGTTTATTTCCTCCGGACTGCAACCCGCTGATTACATTCTTGGCCGGAGATTGTAACAATCCTATAATTTCGCCGATCAGTTCATGTTTCGACTTCAGCCTGCTCAATGACTCTAATTGATCATCTCCCACAAATACGTCCGTATCAATAAAAGCAGCTTTCATTACCGGCTTCTCGGCATTATTGCTTTTGCGGAAGCTACTGATAATCACAGCAGGCTCTTTTGCATTTTCCGAAAACATAATAGCCGTCTGGCCTTTTAATGAATCATATACACCTGCATATCCTTTACTGTTGATGGATTCAAGCGCTTTACGGATCAGGGTATTTTTGGCAACCCGCATCTCTACTTTTTTCTCAAAACAAACCTTGCGTAAGGCATTTACCTGCCCTACAGTCAGGGAAGAGGAATCCGCCAGATAAAAATTAGTATATTGAGAGAATTTTTCCTTCAGTACTTCTATGGCCTCGTTCTTTTGTGTCTTAGTCATGGTTCTGTCAGTTTAAAATTGATTTAGTGTCAACATTCAGCCCGGGACTCATGGAAGTAGCCATAGACACCGCTTTTAAATAAATCCCTTTCGCAGAGGAGGGCTTCAATTTAATGATGGCATTCAGTAATTCGCTGGAATTTTGTTCAATCTTTTCAGCGGGAAATGAGACCCTGCCGATAGAAGCGTGAATAATTCCTGCTTTATCCACTTTAAAAGTAATCTTGCCGCCTTTTACTGCGGATATAGCATTAGCAATATCCTGCGTTACAGTACCTGTCTTAGGATTGGGCATCAGGTTACGTGGACCTAATACCTTACCCAATTTACCAATCTTAGGCATGACCGATGGAGTGGCTATAATGACATCCACATCAGTCCATCCGCCTTCTATTTTCTGGATAAATTCATCTAAGCCTGCATAATCGGCGCCGGCTTTTTTGGCTTCTTCTTCTTTTTCGGGAGTACAAAGCACCAATACCTTCTTTGTTTTGCCGGTGCCGTGTGGTAAAGTAACAGAACCCCTTACATTTTGGTCTGCTTTTTTAGGATCTACTCCCAGGCGAACGTGCAAATCAACAGAACTGTCGAACTTAGTGCAATTAATATCTTTCATCAAGGCAGAAGCTTCTTTCAGCGAATATTGTCTGGATTTATCAGTCCGGGCTTCTGCTGCTTTTCTTTGTTTAGATTGTTTTCCCATGGTTTACCATTCGTTTAACAATTGAAAATTAGTGTTTACCCGGAAATTCCCCATCTACGGTGATTCCCATACTTCTGGCTGTGCCGGCTACCATTCTCATGGCGCTTTCCACAGTGAAGCAATTTAAATCGGACATTTTATCTTTAGCGATGCCTTCTACCTGCTTCCAGGATACGCTGGCTACTTTGGTTCGGTTAGGTTCCTTAGAGCCGGATTTTACTTTAGCAGCTTCCATCAGTTGAACGGAAGCAGGAGGAGTTTTGATTACAAAATCAAAAGATTTATCCACATAAACCGTCAATACCACCGGAAGCACTTTTCCCATTTTATCCTGGGTCCGGGCATTGAATTGTTTACAGAAATCCATGATATTCACTCCTTTGGAGCCCAATGCAGGTCCAATAGGGGGAGCCGGATTGGCCTGACCACCCTTCACCTGCAGCTTAACAAAGCCTGTGATTTCTTTTGCCATTTTGAAGAATTTTCTTTGGTATTAACGTCCTGATTTTCAGGCAGAACTTCCAAAATAATCAATATTGTTTGTGTAAAAGGAGTGCAAAGGTACGAAAATATCCTTTGCAAAAAAAATTTTAACTTATACGCTCAACCTGCATATAATTCAGTTCAACAGGGGTAGCTCTGCCAAATATCTTTACGGTGACCTTTAATTTCTTTTTTTCTTCATTGACTTCTTCAATGATACCGTTAAAGTCATTGAACGGACCGTCAATTATTTTAATGGTTTCACCCACAATATAGGGTTCACTGATAGTTACACCCTGATCTGCCATCTCATCGGCTTTTCCAAGCATTTTATTTACTTCAGTCTTACGGAGAGCTATAGGGTTTTCCTTCCCCAGGAAATGGATCACATTGGTGGTGTTATTGATATGGGAAATGATCTCACTGGTCATTTTACCTTCTAAGGCTTCAATCATTACATATCCCGGGTAAAAGTTACGCTCACGCATCACTTTTTTACCGCTCTGCACTTTATAAACCTTCTCCATAGGCACGAATATCTGGGTAACGATATTTCCCCATCCGGAACGTTTGATATCTGCGTCTAAATATTCCTTTACTTTTTTTTCCTTCCCGCTCACTACGCGCAAAACATACCATTTCGTTTCCTGTACCTGAGGTTGCTGTTTTTCTGCTGCATCCATTACCTGAAGAGTTTATAAAAATTTTGTAATACGGTACTTGAAACAATATCCATCCCCCAAACCAGTAAGGTAACAATCACGGTAGCAATAAGCACTACCATGGTTGAAGATTGCAACTCCTCCCACGTGGGCCAGGATACTTTATGTAAAAGTTCGTGGTAAGATTCCTGGATATATTGCCTTATTTTATTCATCCTCTTTGTATAAATGCACGGGAGGAGGGACTCGAACCCCCAACCATCGGTTTTGGAGACCGGTACTCTACCAATTGAGCTACACCCGTGTTTCAATTAACGGGATAATGAATAATGAAATTAAAATCTGAAATTAAAATCCAAAAATTTAAAGTCACTATTCATTATTCTGAAATCCCTTATCTGTATAAAGGATCGCTGATTATTTAATGATCTCAGTTACCTGACCGGCACCTACCGTGCGTCCGCCTTCACGGATAGCAAAATCCAGCCCTTTATCCATGGCAATAGGCGAAATTAAGGTTACATCCAAAGTGACATTATCACCCGGCATCACCATTTCAACACCATCAGGTAATTTTACCTCGCCGGTCACATCAGTAGTACGGAAATAGAACTGAGGACGGTATTTGTTAAAGAACGGGGTATGACGGCCGCCTTCATCCTTGCTCAATACATACACTTCACATTTGAAGTGTGTATGAGGAGTAATAGAACCCGGTTTGCAAATAACCATTCCGCGACGGATATCATTTTTCTCAATACCTCTCAATAGTAATCCCGCATTATCACCTGCCTGTCCTTCGTCCAGTATTTTCTTAAACATTTCTACTCCGGTAACTGTGGAAGTCAGTGGTTTTTCAACCAGACCCACAATTTCCACTCCTTCGCCAACTTTTACTTTACCACGCTCAATACGGCCGGTTGCTACTGTACCACGACCTGTAATCGAGAATACGTCTTCCACAGACATGAGGAAAGGCTGATCAATCGGGCGGACAGGCAGCGGGATATATTCATCTACCGCATTCATTAAGTCCAATACAGCCTGAACGCTCTTCGGATCACCTTCAAGGGCTTTGGTGGCAGATCCTTTTATAATTGGTGTTTTATCACCATCAAAATGATTTTTTGTCAATAATTCACGAATCTCCATTTCCACCAGATCCAATAATTCAGGATCATCCACCAGATCTACTTTATTCATGAAAACCACCATACGAGGCACACCTACCTGATGGGCCAGCAGAATATGCTCTCTTGTTTGAGGCATAGGGCCATCAGTGGCTGCCACTACTAATATTGCTCCGTCCATTTGGGCAGCGCCGGTAATCATGTTCTTTACATAGTCTGCGTGACCCGGACAATCCACATGCGCATAATGGCGGTGTTCGGTCGAATATTCAATATGTGATGTATTGATTGTAATACCTCTTTCCTTTTCTTCAGGAGCATTATCAATAGAAGCATAATCTCTTTTTTCCGCCAATCCCTTGGATGCTAAAATAGAGGAAATAGCTGCGGTCAACGTAGTTTTTCCATGATCCACGTGACCGATGGTGCCAATGTTTACATGGGGTTTATCCCGCTTAAAGGTTTCTTTTGCCATCGTTATTTGTTTTTAAAAATTGGTGTTACAGATTTGTAATTATAAAAAAATATATTAACCTACTATGGTTTATTTCGAACTTTTGAGCGGAAGACGGGGCTCGAACCCGCCACCTATAGCTTGGAAGGCTATCGCTCTACCAAATGAGCTACTTCCGCTTGAATTTTATATTCCTTTTTCAAAAAACTGCCGAGCTGTTGAGCAGGATTGAACTGCCGACCTCTTCCTTACCAAGGAAGTGCTCTACCGCTGAGCTACAACAGCTTTTCCATCCTGCTTTATTTCAAAAGTCTCAAAATCATTTGTCTCTGGTGGGCAGGAGTGGATTCGAACCACTGAAGTCGAAAGACAGCGGATTTACAGTCCGCCCCATTTGGCCGCTCTGGAACCTGCCCGGTAATGTTCTCTGAGAAAACTTGCCATTCGCGAGCCAGCAGAGGGATTCGAACCCCCGACCAGCTGATTACAAATCAGCTGCTCTGGCCAACTGAGCTATGCTGGCAATTCCGTATATCAGATTGTATTGATTACCCGCTTAAAGAACATACCCGCAGTCCGCCTTATTTCCAGCGTTTCATTATCCCTAAAAAGTGAATAATACCCTGCTACCCCAAAATTTGGGAAGGCAAAGGTAGTAAAGTGCATACACAAAGCAAAAAATTTATTGGACTTTCTTTTCTTTCTTACGCTTGATTTGCGTCAGCAGGGCATCAAATGCATGATCAAAAGATTCTTCAAATGATTTGGATTCATGTTTTACGAAAAACTGATGCTGTGGAATATTCACCTTTATCTCTGCAATCTTATCTTTTAACTGATGCGCGAGATTCTCTAATCTTAAATAAACCTCTACGTGGGTGATGCTGTCATGAAGAGTGGGAAGCTTTGCCAGCCGCTTATTTACATGATTAATCAATTTAGCATCAGCATCAAAGTGCACAGTCTGAATTTGTGTGTTCATAGCTTAAACGGTTTAAATAAATGACGATCCTAATGTAGTAATTTTTTTTGATTCATTCATCTCTTTTCTTCAGATTTTAACTTTTATTTGGAAAATTATTTTCCGTGGAGAATAAACCTCTTTTTATTTCCCCGAATGGGGATGCGCCTGCTCATATACAGACTTCAATTGTTCGATGGTATTATGCGTATAAATCTGGGTGGCAGATAAGTTAGCATGGCCCAAAAGCTCCTTTACAGCGTTCAGATCGGCTCCGTTATTTACCAGGTGGGTGGCAAAAGTATGGCGCAGAACGTGCGGACTCTTCTTTTCCAGTGTGGTTACCAACCCTAACATCTTTTTCACGGAACGATACACAAATTCAGGATATAATTTTTTGCCTTTCCCTGTAACCAATAAAAAAGGAAGATCACTTGAAACCATTTGATCTTTCTCTGCCTGATAAGCGTCCATCTTACCGAGCAGTTCGGTACTGATTGGGATGATCCGTTCCTTGCTGCCTTTACCCAGGACCTTTATTGTTCCGGCCGAATGATCAATATCCATGATCTTCAGGTTAATCAATTCAGACCTCCTGATACCGGTGGCATATAAAAGTTCCACTATTAACCGCTGAGTATGCCCTTCAAAAGTATCCGGTAATTCAATCTGATGCAACAATCTGTCCATGGGAATACGTTCAACAAAAACCGGCAGCCGTTTCCCTGATTTAGGAGGATTGATCTTTTGCAAAGGATTTGCCTCTATTTTTTTATTTTTTAATAAAAATTTATACCACGATCTTAAAGCAGAAAGCTTGCGGTTGATGGATCTGGGCTGAATATTATCATTCCTTAAAGAAACGAGCCACGAACGTATCATCGGGGCTGAAATCCTTGCAGGCTCCGTTTCCTCATATTTTTCTTTTATAAAAAGCAGGAATTCCGTCAAATCATTCTGGTAGGCGATAACCGTATGACCGGAATAACGTTTCTCGAACTTGACATAGTCAATAAAAGGAGCAAGTATAGCAGGATATTGATTCTTCCACATAAAAAAATGACAATCCTCCAGAAAACATTTATTCCTGTAAAGTTAAAAAAACTCTGTAATTGTCAATGAAAATACCTTATTTTTTCAAGAAGGTAAAATAAGGAGGCTGCAGGATCACTTATCCAATTTTCCGCTCATAATCTGCTGGCGATAAGCTGCCTTCAGCACCTCATCTCTGCGTCTTACGGATGGTTTAGTGAAAGCCTGGCGATCGCGTAGTTGAGTTAATATGCGGGCGCGTTCAAACTTCTTTTTGTACTTTTTGAGCGCCTTGTCAATATTTTCGCAATCTTTGGAATCAATAATTAACATGTATCTCCTTGTTTTAGGGGTGCAAAGATATATTCTTTTTTGGAAATAAATCAAATTTTCTAAAAGCAAAAACCGAAATTTGCACAGGTATGTTTACAGGCATCATTGAAGCATTAGGTACCGTCACGAATATCAGGCAGGATAAAGATAATCTTATCTTTTCCATCCATTCTCCCATCAGCCGGGAGCTCAGGCCGGATCAAAGCGTTTCCCATAACGGTGCCTGCCTGACGGTCACTGCCATTGATCATGACAGGCATCAGGTAATTGCAGTGGCGGAGACTTTGCAAAAGACCAATCTTGGGACCTTAAAACCGGGAGATCAGATAAACCTGGAACGTTCACTCACTTTGCAAAAGTTTATTGATGGACACCTCGTACAGGGACATGTGGATACCACCGGAAAATGTTTGCAAATTGCTAACAGAAACGGGAGTACCGAATTCCGGATAAGGTTCCCGGAAAAATTCGCCCATTTAATTATTGAAAAAGGTTCTATTGCCTTAAATGGCATCAGTCTTACTGTATTCAGTGTCACAGAAAATGAATTTACAGTGGCTGTGATTCCTTACACCTTCGAGCATACAACGATGCATTTACTCAGAGAAAATGATATTGTAAACCTGGAATTTGATCTGATTGGAAAATATGTTACGAGATTGTACAAGATTTGACTCTCGTTTTATTTTTCGCTATCTTTATACAAAGTTTAAACCCATGACTATTACCATTACTAAACTCTATAACCTTTTGAGTGAAAAACTCGGCCGGGATACGGCTGAAAACCTGACTGAGTATATTGAAGCTAAAATCGAAAAAGAGTTGAATTTACAAAGTGTGAATCTGGCAACCAAAAGCGATATTTCAGATTTACAATCAGGTCTGAAAGCAGAAATCGCAAAAGCAAAATTTGATATGGTCAAATGGGGAGTAAGCCTCTTTGTCGTAACCGTCCTGCTGATTGTGGGCTGTATTTCAAATAGCTCTTATTCTTTTCCGCTAATATCTTCCATATTTTCTCTTTCGCCTCGTTTTTGGACATACTAACTTTACAATCTTTTCACTTCCCCATTGTACAATCTCTTAAGCTTCTCCACTTTCCAACCTAATATCGTACGTTTGCAAAAATTTTTGTTTTAGCTAATGACTAATTTGGTGGAAGAATTACGCTGGCGGGGTATGATCCAGGACATGATGCCGGGTACCGAAGAGCAACTGCAAAAAGAAATGACTGCCGGATATATTGGTTTCGATCCCACCGCAGATTCATTACATATAGGTAGTCTGGTGCCTATACTTGTTTTAGTACACATGCAGAGAGCAGGTCATAAACCCATTGCTTTGGTAGGAGGAGCCACCGGCATGGTGGGCGATCCTACGGGAAAATCGGAGGAGAGGGTTTTGCTGAGCGAAGAAACACTTCAACATAATTTGGAAGGTGTTAAAAGACAATTGGAAAAATTTTTAGACTTTGATCCTTCCAGACCCAATGCCGCCGATATCGTCAACAACTACGACTGGTTTAAGAATTTCTCGTTTCTGAATTTTATACGCGATGTCGGTAAGCACATTACCGTGAATTATATGATGGCAAAAGACTCCGTAAAAAAACGCCTGGAAAGTGAGACAGGGATGTCATTTACAGAGTTCACCTATCAGTTGGTGCAGGGTTATGATTTTTATTATCTCTATACGCAGAAAAACTGCAAGTTACAAATGGGAGGCTCCGACCAGTGGGGAAATATCGTAACGGGAACTGAACTCATTCGTCGTAAAGCTGGGGGTGAAGCTTTCGCATTTACCTGTCCGTTGATTACAAAATCAGACGGAGGTAAATTCGGTAAAACAGAAAAGGGAAATATTTGGCTGGACCCGAACAGGACTTCGCCTTATCAATTTTATCAATTCTGGCTCAACACCGCCGATGCAGACGCGGAGAAATACATTAAGATATTTACTTTTTTGCCCAGAGAAGAAATAGAAGACCTTATCACTGCACATCAACAAGCGCCACATCTTCGCACTTTACAAAAAAGATTAGCCGGCGAAGTTACATGTTTCATCCATGGTGAAAAGGAATATGAATTTGCCGTAAAGGCCTCAGAAATACTTTTTGGAAATGCCACAGCAGATGTTTTGCAATCCCTGAATGAAAAGCAATTATTGCAGGTCATGGAAGGCGTACCGCAAGTTGATATATCTTTATCCAGGCTGAATGAAGGAATAGACATTGTCAGTTTTCTTGCAGAAACAAAAATATTTTTATCCAAGGGGGAGGCCCGCAAAACGGTGCAAAGCGGAGGAGTAAGTCTGAATAAAGAAAAGGTGGAAGGCATTGATTCAGCCGTTACTATTCAGAAACTGATTAACGGAAAATATATCCTGGTGCAAAAGGGGAAAAAGAACTACTGGTTGGCAAAAGCAAAATAAAAGCCAAAATGGTTCTTTGGTCCTATACATGATTTTCCTTTTGCCAAGTCTCTCCATCAGGAAACCTAAAATCTGTCAAAGACTCTTTTTTCATTTCAACGCTATACCCGGGCGCCAATGGCGGCATATAACAGCCATGCTCGATACGTACCGGGGTTTTGAAATGTTCATGAAGATGATCCACATATTCGGTGATCCTGTTTTCCATAGTGCCGCTAATACAAATAAAGTCTATCATGGATAAATGTTGCACGTATTCACATAGACCCACTCCTCCTGCATGAGGACATACGGGAATATTCAGCTTAGCAGCCATCAGCATAATACTTAATACCTCATTGACCCCTCCTACCCTGCAACTATCTATCTGGCAAATGTCAATGGCGCCGCTTTTCAAAAACTGCTTGAACATGATATTATTCTGACAATTCTCGCCGGTAGCTACTTTAATGGGCGCCACCGCCTCTTTGATCTCAAGATGCCCCAAAATATCATCCGGACTGGTGGGTTCTTCAATCCACCACGGATTAAATTTTGCCAACTGCTTCATGTTTTCAATAGCTTCCCGCACTTCCCAGTTCTGATTGGCATCCATCATCAGCTTCACCTCCCATCCTGTTTCATCTCTGATGATCTGTGCCCTGCGCACATCTTCCCTGATATCAGCCCCCACTTTCATCTTCATGTGTGTCCAGCCTTCAGCTTTAGCTTCTTTACACAAACGGCGTATCTTTTCATCACTGTATCCGAGCCATCCGGCAGAAGTAGTATAAGCAGGATAACCGTTCTTCAATAAATAATCAATTCGTTCTTGTTTTGAATTTTCCAGTGCAGAGAGCATCTTCACCGCTTCTTCCGGCGTGATCAGATCTGTCAGATATTTGAAATCAATGCAAGATATCAGTTTTTCCGGCGACATGTCGGCCACGAGTTTCCATAGCGGTTTGCCTTCCATTTTTGCATACAAATCCCATATCGCATTGATTAAGGCCCCGGTCGCCATGTGGATGACCCCTTTTCTCGGCCCTAACCACCTCAATTGGGTTTCGTCTATCATCGTACGCCAGAAAGCCGCCATGTCAGAAGTGATCTCCTCCATGGATTTTCCTTTTACTAAATACGCGAAAGCATGAATAGCGGCAGTACACAATTCATTACCCCGCCCTTCTGTAAAAGTAAGCCCGTGTCCTTCCAAACCGCTTTTATTAGTTTTAAGAATGACATAAGCGGCAGAATAATCGGGATTCTTATTAATGGAATCAGAACCTATTCTTTCCCTGCTTGTAGGAAACCTTACATCTACTGTTTCAACAGATTCAATAATGACTGGCATAAAATATTGTTTAGAATAAAAAATAAAAACAGGAAGTCATTTTTATTTTTCTTTTAAAAAAGGATAACGGTAGTCAGTTACCGGAACAAAAGTCTCCTTGATCGTTCTTGCACTCAGCCAGCGATAAAGGTTCATCATAGAGCCGGCTTTATCATTCGTGCCGGATGCACGCGCACCACCGAAAGGTTGTTGCCCTACCACTGCACCCGTAGGTTTATCGTTGATATAAAAATTACCGGAACTGTTCACTAATTTCTTAGTGGCAAGTCCAATGGCAGAGCGGTCCTGTGCAAAGACAGCGCCCGTTAAAGCATAATCGGAGGTATTATCAACTAATTTCAAAGCTTCCTCAAATTTGTCCGCCTCATAGACATACAGGGTCAACACCGGCCCGAATATTTCCTCACACATTGAAACATACTTCGGATCTGTAGTTTCTATGATGGTTGGTTCAATAAAATATCCTTTGCTCTTATCACATCTGCCGCCTGCAAGTATTTTCGTGCTTTTGTCCTTTTTTGCATTCTCAATGTACCCGGCAATTTTATCAAAAGATTTCTCATCAATCACGGCATTGATAAAGTTGCTGAAATCATCCGGCGCTCCCATCTTCATAGTTTTTACCTCAGCCACTAATTTTTTCTTAATGTCCGATGCCAGATTAGAAGGAAGATAGGCACGGGAGGCGGCAGAACACTTCTGCCCCTGGTACTCAAAAGCCCCTCTGGCCAGATTAGCCACCACAGCGTCCACATCCGCGCTTTTATGAACCAGCACATAATCTTTTCCGCCGGTTTCACCCACAATACGCGGATAAGATCTATATCTTGAAATATTATTTCCAATGGTCTTCCACATGTGTTGAAAAGTGGCAGTAGAGCCGGTAAAATGCAAGCCTGCAAAATCCGGATGACTGAAACAAACGTCTCCCAACACAGGTCCGTCCACATAAATCAGGTTGATCACCCCATCCGGCAGACCTGCCTCTTTTAATATTTTCATCAACAAATGGGCAGAATAGATTTGTGTATGAGCGGGTTTCCACACGACCACATTGCCACACATGGCGGGAGCAGTAGGCAGATTACCACCGATGGATGTAAAATTAAATGGAGTAATAGCCAAAACAAAACCTTCCAACGGACGATATTCCATACGGTTATTGACTCCTTTAGGAGAATAAGGCTGTTGTCTGTATATTTCGCTTAAGAAATGCACATTGAAACGGAAAAAATCTGCCAGTTCACACACTGCATCAATCTCAGCCTGAAAAACATTTTTACTTTGTCCAAGCATGGTGGCCGCATTGCTTTGTGCCCTGTATTTGGTGGTCATTAACTCGGCCGCTTTCAGGAAAACGGAAGCCCGGTGTTCCCAACTGGTGGCTGCCCACTGCTCATGTGCTTTTAAAGCAGCTTTTATGGCATCTTCCACATGTCTTTTTTCTCCTTTATGATAAAATCCTAAAACCTTCCCAAGATTATGCGGAGGATATAACTCCACTTTCTCGCCTGTACGCACTTCATTGCCACCGATAAACATCGGGATATCTGTTTTGTTTTTTTGAAAAGTATCCAATTGTTCCTTCAAATCTCCTCTTTCCGGTGTTCCAGGTGCATAGCTTAATACCGGCTCATTCTCAGGCTCCGGGAAATAAAAATACGCATTGTTCATGGTGTAAGAATTATTAAGATAAATATTACTTATTTTGAGCCGCAAAGTTACTTGAAACAGGGCGTTTTTCAAAAAAGCGCAGATCAGTGAATAGTTGTTTATTTTACAGCAGCACGAGATGGTTAAAGAATAAAAAGCCCTGGCGGATAGAATCTGATGAGAGTACAATCACCGAATTGATCTGACTTCTTTTAATACTTTTTATGCAATATTTTTTCTGGTTCTGGTTCCATGTTTTTAAAAAAGCAAATTTTATTATCCGTTCAAGGAGAATAGAGACCAAACGGGCTCATCAGCTGTTGGATGCCATTGAAAAAAATATGAATGGACGATTTAATCCCAAAACCAAAAGAAAAATAGCCGTCAGCTATGGTATCTATAACCCCATGATCTGCGATGCGTTCGCCGGCCTTCACGGAAGACTGACTAATGATGACGAGAAAAAAAGATATATCCACTATTTTATATGCAGCTCTCTGTTTGATGATTTTACAGATGATGAATTGATAAGTGAAGAACAATTAAAAGAACTTTCATTTCAACCTGCACAATATAATGCTGAGACTTTTGATGAAAAGGCCTTTCAACGTTGTCATTTATTACTAAGAAATTTTGTTAAAAATAAATCCTCTTATGACCGGATTTCCCAGGAACTATATGATGCCCAGATGCAATCCAAGCAACAGTCTGGAAGCAAACTGAGTAATGAAGAAATAAAGCAGATCACTTTCAATAAAGGTGGTAATTCTGTTTTATTGTGCCGTTATTATTTGGAATTTTCACCCGATAGAGCGGAAGATACCTGTTGGTACACAATAGGAACTTTGATACAACTAACGAATGATCTATATGATATTTATAAAGATCTTCAGGACGATATTTCCACTTTGCCAAACCGTATGACCAACGCCGTCCGGTTTGAAGAATTTTTTATCGAGAGAATTCATGAAATGAAGAAGGCCATACAGATTTTACCTTATTCCTTTAAGAGAAAAAAAGAATTCAGCTTATCCATGGCAGGTATTTATTCCTTTGGATTAATTGCCATTCATCAGCTAAAAGAAATTCAGAGAGATGCCGGTCAGCTACCCGATTTAAAAACCCTGCCAAGGAAATCACTGATCATTGATATGGAAAAAAGGAGTAACCTGATGAGGTGGTTTAAGTTTACCTATCGGTATGCGAAATTAGGAGACAAATTATAAAAGATCAGAAATCATTTATCCGACACTGCTGCCCCGTTGCCATATAGCTGACCCTGATATTTTAAGGAAGGTGAAGGAATAAAATCACCTAATCCGAGACTGCTCCATTTTTCATCAATAACCCGGATGGTTTCTTTATCTGAAATAATAATATTAGGCCAGTCCCGTCCAAAGTCATCGTATTCTTTAGTTTTACGGGTTCCATCAAAGGCAATATGATTATCTATCATCAAATGATCTCTTTTGGGATCCAGATTATTGCAAAACCTCCAAAGCGCTGAACCGATATCCTGCACGTCCACACTATGCTCCACAAACAATATCATCTTAATATTCTCCATTTCATTCAGGGCAAACAACTGCCTGGTCAGGTCCGCCACCAGCCCTTTCCTGTTCTTTTCAATGGAGATCAGCAGGCAGGAAATACCCTTCGGCAAGAGCGAAACATTTATATCCTGTACTTCGGGGAATACTTTTATACACTTTTCTTTGTCAATTCCCCGAATATCACTTTGCTGAGGTGTCGGGATTTTTTCTTCTTCAAATTTAGTTGTCCCGTCTATACACATTTTCCCGCCGAATCCTAATTTAGAACAAGAATGGTCCAGCACATCCATCGGTCCCTGGCTGAAATAAATATCGGTAGCAGGATTTATATTTTGAAAAACACACCGGGCAAGGTTCTCGTAATTTCTTATATCGGCATTTTCATCCACCACCACCAAAATCTTATTAAACATCATTTGCCCCGCTCCCCACATGGCATTCATCACTTTTTGGGCTTGTCCCGGATATTCTTTTTTTATTTTGGCAATCACGAGATTATGGAATACGCCTTCAACGGGCATTTCCATATCCACTATTTCAGGAATCAGCGTCATCTTAATCGGCGCCAGGAAAATTCTTTCCGTTGCTTTTCCAATCCAGGCATCTTCCTCCGGGGGAATCCCTACAATCGTGGACGGATAAACCGCCTCTTTTCTGTGAGTGATGCAGGTAACATGAAAACGTGGATACCAGTCGGGTAGAGAATAATACCCGGTATGGTCGCCAAACGGGCCCTCCCAAATCATTTCTTCCTCCGGATCCACATATCCTTCAATGACAATATCCGCATCTGCAGGCACTTCCATTTCCGGCTGTGTCAGACAACGAACCAACTCCACCTTTTTTTTTCGTATAAAACCCGCCAGCATATATTCATCCACATTGTCCGGCAAGGGCGCCGTAGCAGCATACGTATAAACCGGATCACCGCCAAGGCTCACTGCAACGGGCATACGTTTGTTCAACTTCTTATATTCATTAAAATGGCGCGCCGACACTTTGTGCTTATGCCAGTGCATCCCGGTCATATTTTTGGTGAACACCTGCATGCGGTACATGCCCACATTGCGAATACCTGTATTCGGATCTTTGGTATGAATAACCGGAAGAGTTATAAAAGGTCCCCCATCCTGAGGCCAGCATTGCATAACGGGTAACTTATACAAATCAGGTTCTTCCATGATGACTTCCTGGCATGCCCCCTTTCCACTGGTTACCCTGGGCATCCAGGATGCGAACTGGTTCAACTTTGGGAGAAGCGAGATCTTATCTAAAAGGTTTTCTTTTGGCTTTGTAAGCAGTTTAAATAAGCCTTCAATTTCCACTGCAATATCATTCAGATCATTCACTCCTAATGCCATACACATCCGTTTATTGTTCCCCAGCGCATTGATCAGTAAAGGAAAATCATACCCGGTATTTTCAAAAAGCAATGCTTTCCCACCATCCTGGGACTTACTGATCCGGTCCGTAATTTCAGTAATTTCGAGCTTAGGGTTGACATAATATTTTATCCTGGATAATTCACCGGCAGATTCCAGTGTTTCTATAAAATGACGAAGGTGCTTGAATGCCATAATGCCTCTTTTGCTCAAAGGTAACTTTTTACTATTTGGCGCCGGGATTACGTAAAGGGTTTATTTTGGCTCCCCAAAAACTCTTGTGTGGTTCATTCAAATTGTATGTAATGGTAAAGCCGGTAAAATAATACCAGTCCTTGATCCTGGGATTACCCCGTTGAGCCCCGGCCGCCGGATACGGATCATTGCGGTAGGCCGGTAATTCATTCGTGCGGTAGGCATAGTACACTGCAGCAGATCCTCTTTCCCTTAGCAAGATATTTCTATCCACGTACGCCGTGCTTACGTCATCAATATAATCTGTAAAAGTTTTATTGATCCTGAATTCAAAAGCCAGGTTAATCGTGGAAGTAAGCGCATATTTTATACCTACTCCGAATGGAATGGAAATCTGGGTCAGATTATAAGGCTTTCGGTCCGGATATTCCGGAAATCCCTCTCCTTCCGTACTCAATGGCCTGAGAAAGACCTTTTTTCCTGTGGAATCAAATACAAACGGATTAAAATGAAATACGGAAATACCGGCAAAAAAATAAGGAGTAAAACCATTATCCCCATAATTAAAGAAATTGTATTCTGCCAGCAGATGCATGTCCGCCAGATTGGTAATGAAGCTTAGATTACGGGGAAACAAGCTGCTGTCTGCATTTAATTTGTCTGAGCCTGAAAGCCTTCCCCAATCTATTCCTGCCCTGATCCCGAAATTTTTATATACGGGCGTACGGAATAAAACGCCTGTAGAAGGATGAGATTGACGGTAAGTCAGGGAACTCTCAGTTAAATCCCCGCTATACGTACTTATACCTATAAACATACCTATTTCAGGAGAACTCTGAGCGAACAGAAAGATGGGAAGCATTAAAATTCCGGAGAGTGTTACCAGTCTTTTCAAAAAATATACATTTTATGATAACACAAAAATGCATAAAAACTTTCACTTTTATACAAAAGATTAGACTTCCTCAATCATTTAAAAACAGACCATCTACTGCTAATAGAAGAGGGCAGCCGGTTATTTTTTATAGGGAGGGCAACGAAGCTGGCGGATGCTTTTGCCGAAAAGCCCATTTCCACCTCCATTTAAATTGAAAGTAAGCGTTACTCCGGTGAAATAATACCAGTCCTTATGGGCAGGGGAGCCACGGTGGGAGCCTGCAGGAGGATATATATCTTTGGTATGCCCCGGCAATTCATTAGTCCTGTAAGCATAATAAACAGCGCTGGGTCCCCGTGCTGCCAACAACACATTTTGATCTACATAAGTAGTGCTTACATCATCCAGATAATCAGTAAATGTCTTATTGATCCTGAATTCAAATCCTAAATTAATTTTCGGACTAAGCGCATATTTTACACCTACTCCAAAAGGAATAGAAATCTGGGTAAGCGCATAAGGCTTCCGGTCAGGATATTGAGGCAACCCTTCGCCTTCTGTGCTTAACGGAGGCAGATAAACTTTAAGCCCGCTTGAATCAAGCGCATAAGGATCAAAATGATAAACAGAGATACCCACAAAAACGTAGGGAGTAAAGCCCGTTTCACTGTAATCAAAGAAATTATACTCTGCAAGCAAATGCACATCCACCAGATTGGACCGGAAACTCAGATTACGCACGCGAAGAGAACTGTCTGAACTTAAACTGTCAGCCCCTGAAATTTTTCCAAAATCCACACCTAATCTCAGTCCGAAGTTCTTATATACAGATTTTCTGATAAGAAAACCAATAGCAGGATGCGACTGGCGAAAAGTGACGGCATGTTGGGTCAGGTCGCCGCTATAGGTGCTTATTCCGGAAAAAATCCCCACTTCGGGAGCACTCTGTGCATAAAGGATCACGGGAGCGCTGAATACCAATACGAAAACAGCTATTAGTTTTTTCAAGGAATGCGGCATTTAAATACAAACGCAAAAGATGATAAAAAATTTTATTCCTCTCCCTGCTGCAAAAATGATGCTCGAAATAAAAACAAGGGTGGGAAATTGAAAATTTTATGGTAATAACCCACTGTCTGCAAAGCTGAAAAAACCCTGTGAGGATACGATCACATGATCCAGCACCTTCATATCCAGCAGCAGGGCGGCCTCAGATATCTTTTTTGTCAGTTTTTTATCTTCACGGCTTGGATCCAAATTTCCGGAGGGATGATTATGACATAAGATCATATTGACAGCCCTGTACTCCAAAGCTTTTTTCATAATGATTTTAGGGTCCACAATGGTGCTTGTCATTCCCCCCGTACTGATTACCTCATAATGTAACAACTTGTTACCCTGGCTCAGGAACATGACCGAAAACACTTCATGACCATGATCCGCCAGTAAGGGTTGAAGGAATGCAGCCGCTTCTTTGCTTGTGCGTATGCCTTTCTTTTTTTCCGGTACTTCAGAATGCCTGCGTCTTCCCAATTCCAGCGCCGCGATGATAGCCAACGCTTTCGCTTCACCCAGTCCTCTTATTTTTATAAAATCTTTCACACTGAGCCTGCTAAGCTGCCGTAAATCATGATCTACTGAAGCCAGGAGGTTTTGTGCCAATCCTAAGGCGGAGTTTTGGTCGTCGCCTGTTCTGATCAGAATGGCCAATAATTCGGCATGGCTGAGAGACTCGACTCCTTTCAACAATACTTTTTCACGGGGACGGTCATCTTTTGACCATGCTTTGATTCCTTTTGCCTGTAACCGGGCAGTCGTATTCGGGTCAGTAATTTTTTCTTCCATGGGCTTAATTTTTTCTAAAAATACGAAATCAGTTTTATTTTTTGTCCTGAGTTTTAAAAACATGGAAAGTCCACTACCTTTGTGGCTTGAATTCAGCAAAACTGAATCAACGTTTTATCATGGAGGAAAAGAAAAATAATGACCCGCACCAATTGAACATTGAGCTAAGTGAAGAAATGGCCGAAGGGATTTATGCCAATTTAGCCATTATCACCCATTCCAATGCAGAATTCGTGGTGGATTTTGTGAATGTAATGCCGGGAATACCCAAAGCCAAAGTGAAATCCCGCATTATATTGACTCCGCAGCATGCGAAACGTTTCATGAAAGCTTTAACGGATAACATCAAGAAATATGAATCCATGAATGGTCCCATACAGGACCAGGAGCCTGTCAATATTCCCATGAATTTCGGGGGGCCGGCCGCACAGGCATAAGCTTTATTCATTAAAATTGACTACCTGTTCATGAGCGAACTTATCACCACTGTATTACCTTACAGGCAATTACATGACTTTACAGAAAAAGTTTTTCTTGCCCTGGATTTGCCCGGGGAGGACGCTATGCTGGCCACACAGGTATTGTTATCTGCAGACCTGAGAGGAATAGACTCACATGGGGTGGCACGGCTTTCGGGATATGTACGTTTATGGAAAGCAGGTCGTATCAATACCCGGCCGGAGGTTAAAATAGTGCATGAAACGCCCTCTACTGCTACTATGGACGGAGATTCAGGGCTCGGATTGGTAGTAGCGCCAAAAGCAATGCAAATAGCTATTTCAAAAGCAGAAAATTGCGGTAGCGGATGGGTCAGCGTGCGTCATTCCAATCATTTCGGTATTGCCGGTTATCATGCCATGCTGGCTTTAGAACATGACATGATCGGTATGGCCATGACAAATGCGAGTCCGCTGGTTACACCCACCTTTGCCAAAGAAAGGATGTTGGGCACCAATCCTATTGCTGTAGCTATTCCTGCAGGAGAAGAACCTCCATTTGTGGCGGATTTCGCCACGACTACAGTCGCAAATGGTAAGCTGGAAATATTACAACGGGAAGGAAAAATGGCCCCTGAAGGATGGATACAGGATAAAAACGGAAAAACCTCTACACAACCTGACGAACAGAAACGCGGTGGGGCCCTGCTCCCTTTAGGGACAGATCGCTCACACGGAAGTCACAAAGGTTATTGCTTAGGCTCGGTAGTTGATATTTTCTCTGCAGTATTATCCGGCGCCAATTACGGACCCTGGGTGCCGCCATTTGTCAGCTTTTTGCCGCTACCTCAAAATCCGCCGGGCAAAGGTATAGGACATTTTTTCGGAGCCCTGCGTGTTGACGGCTTCAGGCCAAGAGAAGAATATTTGCAGCATATAGATCAATGGATACGCCGTTTCAGGAAGGCGGAGCCTATAAACAAGAATGAAAAAGTACTTATTCCCGGAGACCCTGAAAGGGAAATGGAAGCTGAACGCAGAGAAAAAGGCATTCCTTTATTGGACAACGTAATCAATGATCTGAGAAAGGTAGGTAATGAATTTTCAGTAAGGTTATGAGCGGGGGTTCGCAATCGGGAAGCTTCAGGATAAAGCTTTGGAAACGGTCGGCAAACATGAATAAACATCAGCACTCAAATATCAAATATTCAACTTCAAATGAAAATTTTAAAATTCGGCGGAACCTCGGTAGGTAAACCGGAACGGATGCATTCAGTGGCAAAGTTGGCAGCCACAGGAGATGAAACCAAATTAGTGATCTTATCCGCATTATCCGGTACAACCAATTCTTTAGTAGAGATCGGTCAATCCTTAGCTTCAGGTCATAAAGATGCGGCAAAGTCACAGATCGGGAAGCTGCGCGAACACTATGACCAATTTTATCAGGCGCTGGTAAAAACACCAAAAGCGCGAAAAGAAGCACTTGCCGTTATTGATGAGCATTTTGAATTTTTAAATATCATTTTAAAAATATCATACAGCGAAGCGTTGAATAAAGACATTCTCGCCCAGGGGGAACTACTGTCCACTAAATTGTTTTGCGTTTATTTAAAAGAACAGGGTATTCCATCCACTTTGATCCCGGCTTTGGATTTCATGAGCATTGATGAACAAAATGAGCCGGAAATACCTAAGATCAAAAAACGCCTGATGGCTTTGCTCAATCAGCATCCCAAAGAAAAACTTTTTATTACCCAGGGATACATCTGTAAAAATGCCAAAGGAGAAGTGGATAATCTTAAAAGGGGGGGGAGTGATTATACTGCCTCATTAATCGGCGCAGCGCTCAATGCCACTGAAATACAGATATGGACGGATATAGACGGTATGCATAATAACGATCCGAGAATTGTGCAACACACCGTGCCTATTCATCAACTGTCTTTTGACGAGGCTGCTGAGTTGGCTTACTTTGGCGCCAAGATCCTGCACCCTGCCTCCATCTGGCCTGCCCAACATTTCAACATCCCTGTAAAATTGCTGAACACTTTACAGCCTGAAGCCAAAGGAACCGTGATCACTGAGCTTCCTGACGGGAACGGCGTAAAAGCCATTGCTGCCAAAGACGGCATCACTGCTATCAAGATAAAATCAAGCCGCATGTTGTTGGCGTACGGTTTCCTGAGAAAAATATTTGAGGTATTTGAAAAGTACAAAACTTCCATAGATATGATCACCACCTCGGAAGTAGCCGTATCTATCACGATTGATGATATTGCACATCTGCAGGGAATTCAAAGCGAACTGGAACCATTCGGAAGCATTGAAATAGATTTCGACCAAACAATTATCAGCTTAGTTGGGAATGAAATCGCAGCTACCCCGGAGATCCTGAAAAAGATATTCGAAACACTGGAACCCGTCCCATTGCGAATGATCTCTTATGGAGGAAGCAGGCATAACATTTCTATTCTGATAAAAGGAACGCAGAAAACAGAAGCGCTCCAATTATTAAATAAGGGTGTGTTTGGACTGGAATCGTGAATGGTGAATCGCGAATCGTGAATCGTGAATCAATGTCGTTTAGATAATGAATTTTCTATTTCAGTTTGATTTAAGAACACCGATTAACGCCTGCCTGTAGGCAGGATTTAAGATTTTCGATCTGGTGAGTACATCTGAATCCGAACTTTCGGACCAAAAATCGTTAATTTTAAATCTTAAACTCCTTAATTAAACGACACTGAATCGTGAACGGTAAATCAATGTCGTTTAGTTAACCGGTCGGCGAGGACGCCGACCGCAGCAAACGCTTATGTTGGCGTCCTCGCCAACATTCTCCATAACCTTATCTAAACGACATTGAATGGTAAATAGTCAGGGTAAACTTTTAGCATTCATTTACTATTTCATTTATCTTTCGCTGTTTATGCTAATTTGCAGGTACCGATTTGCCGTCCCTCACCTGCACGAAATATAAGCGCATGTTCTCAAAATAATCAGGCTCCTTTATACCATCATTCCTGTAAACCGGCTGGATATTAAACGCAGTATATATTTTCCCGCCCGGATCATTCATATTAGAGTTAAAATAAACTCCTTCTTTACGCAATAAATGCCCGAAATAGAACATTATCTCATTTCCTTTTAAAGCTATATCTGAAGGACGAGACCGGTATTTATTGAAAAACTGCCACATCATACTACGGATAGCAGGATCCGTTCCGGCATTATAATAGGGATAAGGAGTAGAATAATACACATTAATGCCGTAATATTCATTTGTCTTTAAATCCTGGTTACCGTCCAACGTGGGCATTCCTACCACGTTGATCATGTAAGTTTTCATCAATGGGATCAATTGCCCTATAATGCTCAGAGCTACCTGCGGGTATAAAGTTGCAATAATGATCACATTATTTTTATCTTTTTTCAGGTGAGGCAAAAGGTCATTCACAGTGGTATTGTTGCTCCATTCAAACGGTTGCAGCGGTGATTTAAAATTATAATTCATTTCCCTGTATGCCTGTTGCATATACGTTAAGTTCTGCTTTTCCTGTGCATTATCCTGATAAATCACCAGGATATTTTTATCGCCGAATTTCTGTTGCACGAAATTCTGGATCGCATGACAGTGAACAGAGAGCGTGCTATTCATGATAGTAAGAAAAGGATTCCCGGTAATGCCCGCATCATTCGGATAAATAGCAGATATAAAATTGATTTGTTTTGCTTTCGCCAAACTGCCGATCTCTTGCAGTTCTCTGCTGTTCACATCACCTATCATTAAATCGGCAGAATCTAATTCATTGCTTCTTAAAATACCGGCTAACGGTTTGGATAGCGATTTGGTATCATACACAGTGAGCTTTATGGAAATTCCCTCATCCTGCAAACTGTCCATAGCCAGTAAAGCGCCTTCATAAAATTCCAGTCCTGCCAGCGAGGCAGGCGGAAGCGGAGTCCGGTTGCTTACAGAAAATCCTGTGTCAGAAACCACCTGATCTATGTCGAGGGGTGTGAATAGTACTACATTGTAAACGGGTTTGTAGATCTTTTTCGCAAATGCAGACACCCCAAATGGCGGAGGAACTGTTTTTTGAGAAGGCGGAGGCGTCACTTTAGGGGGAAGTGAAGCACGGGGAATCTCCTGATGGGGAGAAGGGGGGGGCGTAGCAGCCTTCCTGAATAAAAAGCAGGAGGAAAATAACAGTCCCATTCCTGTCAAGAGCAAAAGAGAAGCAGCCGTTCGTTTCATGTTTTTCATCACTTGCAAAAATTATTCCCATTCAATAGTGGACGGAGGTTTTGAACTGATATCGTATACTACCCGGTTAATCCCTTTGACTTTATTAATGATGTCATTAGAAACTTTAGCTAAAAAATCATAAGGAAGATGCGCCCAGTCTGCGGTCATGCCGTCAGTAGAAGTGACTGCCCTCAAAGCGGCCGTGTATTCATAGGTCCGTTCGTCTCCCATTACGCCTACACTTTGCACCGGCAACAAAATAGTCCCTGCCTGCCATACCTGATCATATAAACCGGCGTCTTTTAAAGATTGAATATAAATGGCATCTGCATTTTGCAAAAGCGCCACTTTTTCAGCGGTCACTTCGCCCAATATACGAATGCCCAGGCCGGGCCCGGGGAAAGGGTGACGATGCAGAAAATTGTCCTCAATCCCGATCTCCTTCCCTATTTTTCTGACTTCGTCTTTAAATAAAAAGCGTAATGGCTCTATTAATTTCAAATGCATCTTTTCAGGTAATCCGCCTACGTTATGATGTGATTTAATGGTAGCTGAAGGGCCATTCACGGAAACAGATTCTATCACATCCGGGTAAATGGTTCCCTGTCCTAAGAAAGAAACTCCCGGAATTTTACCGGCCTGCTCCTGAAAAATATCTATAAACAGGCCGCCAATAATTTTTCGCTTTTGTTCCGGGTTTATGATGCCTTTCAATGCCGCATAAAAACGTTCTCCGGCATCCACGCCTGTCACGTTTAACCCGATAGCATGATAAGAATTTAATACCTGATCAAACTCATCTTTGCGCAGCAATCCATTATCCACAAACACGCCATGAAGATTTTTACCAATGGCCTGATGAATCAAAGTAGCCGCCACCGTAGAATCCACCCCGCCGCTCAATGCCATGATCACCTGTTGGTTTCCCACCTCCTTTTGAATATGATTGACTGTTTCATGAACAAACGCCGCAGGGGTCCAATCCTGCAAACAATGACAGATATTGATTAAAAAGTTCCTGAGTATTTGCAAACCTTCCGTAGAATGATACACTTCGGGATGGAACTGTAATCCGTAAACAGACTCTAATGCATCCTCCTCACATTTAAAAGCTGCTACAGGGATATCATCGGTGTTTGCCACTACCTTGCAATTTTCCGGCAGTCGAACAATAGTATCCGCATGGCTCATCCACACCTGGCTCTTAGGAGACACATGATCTAACAATGGCTCCTGATCCTGATGTTTCAGGATAGCTCTCCCGTATTCTCTGTGACGGCTCTTCGCCACTTCTCCACCCAATTCCTGCGCTATCAGTTGAGCGCCATAACACACTCCCAGCACAGGAACCTTTTTTGCAAAGACCCTGAAATCAGGCTTAGGCGCCTCAGGATCATTCACGGAAAAAGGACTGCCGGACAGAATGACGCCCCTGACTGCATCATCAGGTGCGATAGGTTTTGTACAAGGGTGTATTTCACAATAGACATTACATTCTCTTACTTTACGGGCAATAAGCTGGGTATATTGCGAGCCGAAGTCAATGATGAGTATTTTCTCTGCCATGAGAGGCAAAAGTACAATGTAAAATTGTTATTAAAGTTTCAGAATAGTTCCAGAATAGTTCCAAAATAGTTTCAGAATGGTTTCAGGATGGTTCCAGGATGGTTCCAGAATAGTCCCAGAACAGTTTCAAAAAACCTCAAACTCAAAACCCGAAACCCCAAACAATGAAACCCCTCATCTCACCGTTATCTTCACTACCTTAACCGATGCTACGATCTTACCGTTTTGTTTGGGATCCCGGAAATAGAGTTGGTAAATGGCATCAGGCAATTTGCTCAGATCTATCATATAATCCGTATTGGGTGGAATGGTGTAAGTCCCAAGGATCTGCCCCAGCGTATTTATCACCTGCATCATCAAATCATGTTTTACACCATAGACGTGGATATTCGTCGGGCCGGGGCTTGGATCAGGCCATACCTGAACATAAATACCCCATATTACCTTCTGCACATTGGTGTAAACCACACAACCGCTGGAGCTCGTCATTTTCAGCCTGTAATATACCGTTCCGTCATAAATGGCGCTGTCTGCATCATAGTAATACAGCAGGTGATCGCTAAAGCCGTTGACATTCTTCGCCGGTATGGTGGCAATCGTGTGAAAATTCTCTGAGGTGTCCACCCGCTTCTGCACTTCATACTGCATCACGTTCAGTTCACGTAAAGTTCTCCAGAACAATTGTACCCATTTATAATTGTACCGCTGCGCCACCCATAATCTGAAATCAGCTACGGGGCATGTCGTATTGCTATAGGCGGTAGTGGAAACTGTTAACCAGTTCACGGAGTCTCTGTTCGTTCCGGTATTTTGATGAGGCAGGCCTGCGGGGAAATGCCTGTTATTCATCCAGACATCATTATATTGTTTCCCCGTAGTCAGCGTACCCGGATTAAATATCTTATGGGGTAAAGGATCCATATCCCAGGCTCCGTTGTCCACCCGGTAGAGAGAAACATAACTGCTGTCGCGATACGGAGCGAAGCGAACACCTTCATCCGCCTCCCGGTGTTGGAGCAGGACGGTCGTCTGCGGAGAGCCCTCGCCTGAGGTGACTTGCCAGGACTTCATTACATAATCGCTGTCAGGCATCCCGCCTGAAGTGGCATGCAGATATACATTATCAAAAACCGTGGCGCCCACCATACCCCTGAAAGGCGTGGCTGATTGCATGGCAAAAGGTGAATAGCTTTCCGGATCCGTACCTACCGGAAAAGTCATCAGTGTGTCATTCTGCGGCGGTTCCCGATAAAGGCTCCCGCCTCCGATACCGCTGCCGGTCACTACGAAACCTTTATCTGAATAGCCTGTTACAGATTGACCCACCAGTGTATTCCAACCATTCAGATAAAGATATCCTTTATTGAAATTCAGGTTATTCCGGACGTGCAGGTCATTCAAATCCTGCAGCCAGACACCGGATTTATTTTCGACCGATAAATTGGGAAAAGAAGGACCCGTTTTAGCATTAAAATTATATCCTGCAAAAAGGTTTTGCGACTGCAACCCCAAAAAACGAAACTGCCCGCCCGGAGAGCCTGCAGCGCCTGTTACACCCGGAAGCAATGCCGTGGACGCATTTTCCCAACTTTTCCCATAAAAATTAATCACTGAACCGGGAGCAGAACCCAGGTTGCCGTCATTCGTCATATCCCCAAAGATACCTACCGAGTCAGCGGGATGAGAGAATACTTTGCCGGTGGGAGGAATGTAAACGGGTTGTTGGGCAGGGGAAGCAGTGGCAGTAAGCAGTAAGCAGGAGGCAGTAAGCAGTAAGCAGAAGCATGCCTGAAGTTTCGGAAGAAGTGGTCGGTAAATGGTGAAGGGTAAATCGTGAAGCGTGAAGCGTAAAGCGTAAATCGTGAATCGCGAATCATGAATTGTGAATCGTGAATCGTGAATAGGTTTTTCCGGGTTTGTATCCTCACCCATTTTAACCCTTCCCAAAATCATGGTATATAGTTCCCGCTTCCTGGTGGAAAGTTCCCTTGTCATGGTGAGTTCTCTTGTCATAGTGAGTCCTCTTGTCATGGTGAGTTCTCTTGTCATGGTGAGCCTGTCGAACCATGGCCATTGGGATCTATCCTTTTTAAGAATACAAATTAATTCATCAGGAAATAAATATCTCCATATTTTATGCAAAAAGCCGGCAGGTGACAGGCGGGAAAAGATATGTAGTAAATGTTTTTGCATAAGCATTTAAGCCTATCAGGCACAATTATTTCTTATATTTCTTAAACCCAATTTGTTCCCTTTCTTCCCACTTTACTTTCCTGTTTTTTTTCTCCAGTAAAAGATTAAGCGCTTTAAATACTTCATTAAACTGTCCATCATATTTCTTTTCCAATTCATTCAGCTTTTGGGCAAGTTCCTGATAAGTCAGGGCGAAATGCCGCATAGCCACAAATGCACACATGATGGTGATATTAGTCTGCACAGCCCTTGGGGAATTGAGGATACCGCTTAGCATGGCTACTCCTTGTTCCCTAAATGCGAAGGGAGGATACCTGGTTCCCCTCGCTGTTTTGAGGTGCTAAAATTGCACCTCAAAACTTCAAATTCTCTCTGAGACAATTCAAACATAAAATCATCCGGGAAACGTGAACGATTTTGTCTAACTGCTCTTTTAAGGTACTTCGTTTCTACCTCATACAACGCTGCCAAATCAAAATCCATCATTACGTTCTTACCCCGAATTTCATAGATCCTGTTTTGAATCAAAGCAATTTCCATATTTCAAAGGGTTTAAGGTTGAGTACTCTATATGAAATTGCAAAAATCTTCTTTGTCTTTTATGCCATTCTGTTAATGATCTCCAAATATAGATTAAAATTATCAAGTTATTCATTTGAGGGAGGTTTGATAGCTTATACCCCGAATAACCCCGATAACTTCCTAATTTATCCACGCCTTTAGTGCGCTTTTAATAGGCTTCATCCATGCCTTATCCATGCTTTATCCATGCTTTATCTATGGAATATCATTCAGCAACCATTCTAATTCTTCTCCTTTTTTTCCAATGCTTGTATTCTTTCGGTCAGTTCTTTTAATTGCTCATTCACCGTTTGTTGATATTGTTCATTTTGTTTTTTCAAAGAATCTATTTCCGCCTGCTGCTCTTTGACGGCTTCCAGCAATACGGCGGTAAACTGCGGATAGTTCAAAGATTTATATCCTTCTTTATCTGTTGATACCAATTCGGGAAAATATTTTTCTACTTCCTGGGCTATCATACCTATTTGTTTGGTTTTAGGGAAATCTTTATCCTCAAATTTTTTTGTCAGGAAGAAATAGGTATAACCGTGGAGACTGTCTATAGCAGCCAAAACATGACGAAGTTCGAGGAGGTTTTTTTTGAAACGAATGTCTGATGACCCTGTAATGGCACCACTTGCTGTAATACTTCCAGCAACATAAACATTACCATTCACATAAAGCTTATTCGTACCGGGGGTGTTAGTTCCAATTCCTACATTAGCGCCATTTCCTAAAATTAAAGTATTTGCCACATTAGCAATAGCTCCGGTACCGATAGCTGTAGCATTCTGTCCAGATGCGGAAGCACTAACGCCAAGCGCAAGTGAATTCTGCGCAGTCGCTGAGGAGCCAGAACCAATTGCGATAGCACCGTTATTGCTTCCATTGGCCGTTGCGCTTGCTCCGATAGCTATACTTTGATAAGAATTGGAAGATGCACCTTGCCCAATAACTACAGAACTTTGACCGGTTGTTGTAGCCTCCCCTATGGCAATACTTTGAAAAGCATTCGAGTTTGCCAAATAGCCTAAAGCAACTGATTCATTTAGCGCGGCAATAGTATTTCCTCCGATAGCAATGGATTTAAAATTGGCTGAGGAACCAATACCAAAAGAAACGTTTAAAGAGGTGCCGGGTGTTCCAAGATAACCTGCCTGTAAACCATTCACTTTGAATATTAACGGCACGTATGCAGAAGAATTAGTGCCGATATAATTACTTGATGTTACATTCCCATTACCGCCTATTAACCAGGCCAACCCACCTCCTGAAGCATTTACCCAAGCGGATCCGGTATACTGCAATATATCTCCACTATTTGGTGAGGTAATAGTAACATAGTTAAGATTATTCAACCCCAAAGAAACAGCACCTGTAAATCCATTTACGCTTGTTACGGGAAAAGATATAGGCATGTTGGAGGCAGCCGTTATCAGGCCTTTTGCATTAACCGTAAATGTCCCTACATTGGTTGAATTACCAAATGTCCCTATATTTGAATTTACCGTATTGAGAGTAACCGGAATGGAGGTAGTTCCGCTGCCCGTAACATCACCTGATAGTGTTATGGCTTGATTGCCTTTTAAAAAGCCCTGAGTATTGACATAATATTGAGTAGCCAATTTCCCTGATGAAGTATCTACATTAAACTGTTGATTAACGGTACCATTATAAGCGCTTCCGACTAAACCATATCCGGGACTCAATGAAAATAAAGTCCCTCCTAAAGCTACTCCTGAAATCGTGGAATTAGCTAAATCACTATTCGGTATGGCTGTAATATAAGTTGGTGTGGTACCGTTCATCTTTACATATCCTGTGCCATTCAGTGAAGTATAGGTGGGTGTCCAGTTTATCCATTTGCTCCCGTTATACTGAAGTATCTGTCCGGTATCAGGAGAAGATATCTGTACATTGTACAAGCTATCCAGCAACAGATTTTCCCATACAGGGGACAGCCCTGTCCCGCGTGAACGGAGGATATTTCCGTTTGAACCGGAACTTGCATTCACTATCAGGTCCCTGGCTAAGGTTAAAGTGCTGTCAAATCCACTTGTCCCCCGTACTTCTAAATTATATGCCGGATTATTTGTTCCTATGCCTACTTTAATATTATTAATTGTATCACCTAAAATAAGCGTGTTGGGGTTCCAGGCATAAGCACTTTCTCCAATGGCGGTAGTATTTTTGCCTGTTGCGGAAGAGTAACTGCCCAAAGCAGTGGTATATTGATTGTTGGCATAAGCATTACTACCTAACGAAGTGGCGTATTGCGGATTTGCATAAGAACTACTCCCTATAGCTGTGGAAGATTGGCCTACCGACTGGGAATTATAACCTAACGCAGTGCTATTTTGATTGTTCGCAGATGCGTTGCCTCCTATGGCAGTGGAATATCTTGAAGTGACCGATGCATTACCTCCGATAGCGGTGGAATAAGGACCTATTACTACAGAATTATATCCTAAAGAAATACTATTATCATCCGATGTACCAAGGTACCCGGCTTTATGGCCATTCACTTTAAATATTAACGGTTTATCATCAGTAGTTCCTAAAAAATTGACAGAAGTGTCCGTTCCACTATTCCCAAAGAGTGACCAATATAAGCCGCTACCGGTTGTATTTACCCACTTAGTTCCGTTATATTGCAGTATTTGTCCGGCGGAGGCAGAAGATATTTTTACATTATACAAGCTATCCAGCAATAAATTTTCCCATATCGGGAGGAAATTAGCCCCGCGTGTACGCAATATCTGCCCATCGTTCCCATAGCCAACCCATAAAGGCCTCCATACACCGTTTTTTCGTTGATAAACGCCCGCATTCGGCCCGTAAACACCCAGAGCGGAACTATCTGTAAAATAAATGATCATGCCATCGGGAGGAATGAACGAATTAATGGCTGCCGTGTCTTCCACCCTTGTCAAAAGCAGTCCCTGGTTCCTGCTGTCTAATTGCAGGACTGCGGCCGGATTAATAAAAGTCGGATTGTTACCCAGTTTTAACTGTTGCGCCTGTACGTTGACTGAAAAAAACGAAAAGCCTAAAGCCAAAAAGAAAAGAAATATAATTGATACAGGTTCTCGCATGTCCGCACATTAAATAATTGACGCTTAAGAACGGCTATGTTTCCTCCGTTTGATGAAAGAAACGGAAGCAGCCTAAGTTTTCTATACGGCAATAAGCCGTACCGGAAAGAAAATCATCTTTAATTTCCTTTCCGGCGGTTTTATTTAATGGCCTATTATGACCCAATTACCGCTTTGTGCTTGAAGTGTCACTGAAGTAAAATTATTATACAGCGTAAACGAAGTTCCATCTCCATCTATAGTCTGAGACGAGCTTGTCTTTAATTTTACATATTCCGCTAATTGACCATCTCCCGTTGATCCGATCTTTTTAAAGGTATATAATCTACCCGGAATGGAAGATGCACTAGGTAAGATTACTGTAACAGGTCCTGTCAGAGCCGCGACGTTAAAGACTATTGTTCTATACGCTGCATTAGCAGCAGTAGTCATATCATAGGAAGTCGCAGAAACAAGATTCTGCGCCAAACTCACGTTTCCATTTACCTGGAAGGTAGAATTCGGTGTAGTGGTTTGTCCAACCGCCAGCGAATCCCTAAACATCTTAGTACCTTGAAAAACCTGACTGGTTGTATCCACCAATCCTCTTACCCCCAAAGCGGCATCCGGAATATTAAAAATCAGGATAGAATCTTTAGCCATAGAAGTGCTGTCTATCCAGGGACCCTTCCGGGTGCTGTCTGTCCCAAATTTCAAATGAAAGATAGTACTGTTGATACCGTTAATGGTAGGCTTATTGGCTCCCAACAACGAATCAATGCTCATTCTGTGCACCACGCCACCGGGTCCAATGCTTAACAAGGCCGTATCGGCGCCATAGGCCTTCATGAGATTAGTCATCACTACGCTATCCTGCATAACAAAATAATTGAGCATCCTGGAGGTATCTTTTTTTACAATGAAATTGCCGGCCACATTCAAGGAATCATTGACCGTGAGCGTATCAATGCTTGCCACTCCGGAATAGAGTTTGTTTATCCTTGCCAACACAGCATGTAAACTATCCAGCATATTGATCACCCCATTTGGCATGATGATAATGCTTGCCGCGGTACTGTCAGTTCCAATTCTTAGCGAATCCGAATGGCCTTTTAGTCCCAGAAAAGTACTGGAAGTACTTATGGTGTTTCCGCCTAACTTAAAGTATTGCGCATTTACCTGGTCTGCAGACATCACCTTATGCCACCAGCCATTCATCCTCATGTAAAAGCTGCTGTCTCCTTCATTATACATGATCATACCCTCTGCGGCCTGATAAGGTGTTTCCCCATCGGGGAGCGTAGCCTCAGTGGCAATAATGCCATTCACCTTTAATGTATCACCCTGCGTTAACCTTAAAGCCTGATTATTGCTTTCTAATTCTAAAATGGAGGCGGGTTGAATTTGTGTCGGATGATTACCGATCTTCATCTGGGCGCTTGCCTGTATGACGGCAAACGCAGCAAAGGCTAAAGTAAGGAGTAAATACCTTACACGTACCATGTTTTTCATAGTTGTTAGTTTTAGGTTTTAATATGTGTTATTTATATGATATGGTTTTAAGGATATCCTGTCTGACGGGCTTACTACTATGCAACAACGCTTGCACCCGCCTGCTTTACGAAACATCCGTACTCCCCGGGCAGGCAAACGCTCACAGCTAATGGAGAATTGCAAGACATATAGGAACTGAAAGTAAGGGACAAAAGTATAGCTATTTTCGAATTTTCCAAATCATTTGTTAAATTTTAGGGCTAAGGACAATAATCTTCTATTAGCCGAAAGCTGAAAGCCGAAAGCCGAAAGCCGAAAGCCGAAAGCCGAAAGCTGAAAGCTGAAAGCTGAAAGCTGAAAGCCGAAAGCCGAAAGCCGAAAGCCGAAAGCGAAAGGCTAAAAGCAAAAGGCGATAAACAAAGGCCAAAGATCACAGATCATAGATCGAACATCTCAGATCGAACATCACAGATCGAACATCACAGATTACCCCGGCCCGCCCTCTCTTTTCACCAGCATGAACATATCGTTTCCCAAGGGCAAGTAGCCATATTCATAACAAAAGACGTAAGTATGGTTATTACGGGTGGTGTAAGTATGGGTGTGGTAAGTAAAATTAAAACCTTCTAAAGTTAATTTGTCCCGGTGCAGGGTAGTTTTGCCTTTTTCTTCGGGAATTAAATGGCGAAGGACCTGCCTGTTATGACGCAGGATATGATTCACCTTTTTCACGGCGACAGCCTTATCGTTTTTAAGCCGGTTATGATAGGCATTCCGGCATTGGTCATTGCAGAATTTCTTATCGGTTCTTCCGCGGATCTTGGCGCCGCATTCCAGGCAGGTACGTACATCCATAGCGTTAAAGCATGAAAGATTTAGGAAAAATGGAAGAGCAATGTACAAAAAAAATTTTTGAAAAAATAATGAAAAGTATTCGATCCTTCCCTGATCACCGGATTATAACAAGCATCCATGCAATAAACAGGTAATCCGCTAATAATTATTTTCAAATAATCCTTTTCTCCCTCCGCCTCGAATATTATCCCTGAAAATCATAGTGAATTGATGGTCAATAAGATGGGGCATACATTATCCGTTTTTAAACGCTTAAAAACATTTACACCCGTTTATATTCGTAAGTAAATGTATAAATACCGACTATCGCCTTTTCACGAACTTATCTTTGCGTCAACACTTCAAACAAGGTGCACCGAAGTGGAAAATAAAAGGAAACAATTAATCAGTTAAAACAATTAAAACTTTAAGTCATGAACAACATCAGCAACAGCGTAAGGCTCATCGGAAGACTCGGAATGGATCCTGAAATCCGCACCATTGGAAAAGACAAAAAAGTAGCACGTTTTTCCATTGCCACCAATGAAACGTACAAAGATGCCCAGGGCAGCAAAGTAACCAATACTTCCTGGCATAATATTGTCGCCTGGAACGGGCAGGCAACGGTCGCCGAGCAATTCCTGCACAAAGGCAACGAAGTGGCAGTGGAAGGGAAATTAAGCAACCGGAATTATACCGATAAGGATGGTATAAAAAGATATATCACGGAAATAGTGGTGAATGAGATCCGGCTATTGGGAAATGCTCCCGCCTCTGCTTTGAAGGAATAAACACAGGGGACTTTATCAAACCATTGTTTCTAAAACGGCATGTTCTTCATGCCGTTTTTTTTACCGGATTTTGCAGCCAACTGCAAAATATAGGTTCAAACGGATTTTGTGATAACCCTTGTACTGCCGTCTTCATAACCCACGATAACGGTATCGCACATGCCTGTAAACAATCCGTTCTCCACTACGCCGGGGATATTATTCAGCCTGCTGTGCAGGTCTCCGGGAGAAGGGATAGCGCCAAAACTGCAATCAATAATATAATTACCGTTGTCGGTCACAAAGACCTGATCTCCTTTCTTCCGTAAGACGGGAATACAACCGAAAGATTTTAATTTTCTCAACGTCATTTCCCAACCAAAAGGTATCACCTCTACAGGCAGAGGAAATTTTCCCAATATTTTAACCAGTTTATGCTCATCTGCCACTACGATCATTTTCTTGCTGGAAGAAGCAATAATTTTTTCACGCAATAAAGCGCCTCCGCCCCCTTTGATGAGATTCAGATCTTCGTCCACCTCATCGGCGCCGTCAATATCCACATCAATATGATCCAGCTCTGCAAAAGAGACCAATGGGATATGCAGCTTTTCAGCCTGTTGTTCTGATTGAAGGGAAGTGGCAATTGCCTTGATCTGCAGTCCATCTGAAACCAGCCTGCCGATTTTTTCTATAGCCCAGAAAGCTGTGGAACCCGTTCCTAATCCTACGGTCATACCCGAACGAATATACTCTGCAGCTTTTTCACCTGCAGCTTTTTTCCCGGTGTGAATAGCAGATAGCATGTTTGAAAAGTTATTGAGTGATTGAGTGATCGAGTGATTGGGTGATTACGAGAAACAAGCAACCGGGTCACATAAATCCTAATTCGAGCTTCGCTTCTTCGCTCATCATATCGGTAGTCCAGGGCGGTTCAAAAGTAATTTCCACCGTGACATCATTGACACCGGCTATCCCTTCCAGTTTTGTTTTTACTTCTTCGGGTAAGGATTGCGCCGCCGGACAAAAGGGCGAGGTCAGAGACATAATCACTTCGATATCCTTATTCTCTTTCAGGTTCACTTCATACACTAATCCTAATTCCCATATATTCACCGGAATTTCAGGGTCATAACAAGTCTGAATTAAATCAACCGCTTGTGCTCCGATGGCTTTTGATTCATCATCAGCAGGGGTGTTTACTCTTTTGTTTATCGGTTGTTCATCCGCCATGAGAAAATTATATTAAATTCAAAAATAAAATCACAAAATACAAATAAGCGCCAATTAACAATCTCAAAATATCAAGCCCGCCTGACCGACAGGCAGTTCCTCCTCAGGAATCGTTTCAAACCTTGAATATTGGATTTTGAATATTTATTGTTATAGCGCATGCTGTTGTTGATACCCCAATGCATATAACTTCATCTGCCTGATCATGGATGCAAAACCGTTAGAACGCTGGGAGCCAACAACCCGCTGCATACCTATTTTATCAATAAAATACAGATCCGTTCCCAATATTTCCTTCGGTGTCCTGCCGTTCCATATCCTGATCAGCATGCTGATCAAACCTTTGGTTACGTCCGTATTGCTGTCAGCCAGAAAGAAAACTTTTCCATCCTTAAAATAGGTGCTCAACCAAACTTTCGACTGGCATCCTTTTACCAGATTTTCTTTCACTTTGTATCTCTCATCCATCGGCGGCAAATGATTTCCCAATTCCATAATATAAAAAACCGTACTCTCCATATCACCGCCCAACATGGAAAACTCATCCACTACTTCATTCTGTATTTCATTGATCGTTTGATTCATTTCTTTTTTTTCTGAACAATCTCCCTGACGGTTCCCAAAAAATAATCTACCTCTTCTTCGGTATTATATACTGCAAAAGAAGCGCGGTTTGTTCCTTCAATGCCTAAAACATTCATCAATGGTTCGGTGCAATGATGGCCCGTACGGATCGCAATACCCCTCGCATCGAGCATCATTCCCATGTCGAAATGATGAATACGATCAGAAATAAATGATGCAACTCCCGTTTTATGCTTTGCAGTTCCAATTAAACGGATACCTTCGATTTCAGCAAGTCCCTCCATGGTTTTCTGCAATAAATGATGCTCATGCGCGGCTACAGCTTCCCTGTCCAGACCTTCCACAAAATCAATGGCATATTTCATCGTCACCACATCAGCTATATTGGGGGTACCTGCTTCAAACTTGTAAGGGAGTTCGTTATAAGTTGTCTTTTCAAAAGTCACCTCTTTGATCATCTCGCCCCCCCCCTGCCAGGGTGGCATGGCCTCCAGTAATTCTCTTTTACCATACAAGACTCCCGTTCCTGAAGGGCCATATACTTTATGTCCTGAAAAAGCCAGAAAATCACAATCCAGATCCTGCACATTGATGGGAATATGAATAATGGCCTGGGCTGCATCAACCAGTACTTTCGCTCCTGCATGGTGCGCCATATCAATAATCTCTTTTACCGGATTAATGGTTCCCAGGGTATTAGATACATAAACGATGGAAACAATTTTAGTCTTACTACTGAGCAGCTTTTTATATTCCTCCAATATCAATTCTCCCCGTTTTGTGACTGGAATTACCTTCAACTTTGCTCCCTTTTCCTCACAGATCATTTGCCAGGGAACAATATTGGAATGATGTTCCATAGCAGAGATGATGACTTCATCATCTTCCTTCAGAAATTTTCTGCCGTATGTCTGTACTACCAGATTAATGCTTCCCGTAGTACCGCTCGTGAAAATAATCTCTTCGGGTTCTCCCGCATAGATGAAAGATTGCACTGCTTTCCTCGTCTTCTCATATTCGGCCGTAGCGCGTTCAGCCAAAGTATGAATACCCCGGTGGATATTGGCATTATCATTTTTATAAAAATGGGATAACGCATCAATTACTTCCTCCGGTTTCTGAGAAGTGGCGGCATTATCAAAATATACCAGGGGATGTCCGTTTACCTGTTGATGAAGTGCAGGGAATTTTGCCCTCACGGATAATACATCAAACTTATTTTTTTTTACAGCGGTTAATGTTGGCATGTTGATCAGTTAAAAAATCACTTCAGCTTTTGAGCTATGTATTCTCTCAAAGGATCTTTCAACGCTTCCACATTCATCTTGTCCACAATTTCATTCGCATAAGCATTCATCAAAAGCTTACGGGCTTCCTCTTTGGAAATACCGCGGGCCTGCATGTAAAAGATGGCTTCTTCATCAATGAACCCTGCTGTAGCTCCGTGAGTACAGCGTACATCATCTGCAAAAATTTCCAACTGCGGCTTAGTATTGATAGTCGCATTATCGGAAAGCAATACATTCACGTTGCGCTGATAGGCATTGGTTTTTTGCGCATCCGGATGGACTATGATCTTCCCATTGAAAACACCCGTTGATTTGCCATTTAAAATTCCTTTATACAATTGATCACTCATGCAATTCGGAACTGCATGGTCCACCCGGGTATGGTTATCCAGAAATTGCTCGTCATCCAAAATATACAAACCGTTCATGATGCTCGTACAATTGGAACCCTGCAAAGTAAAATGCAGATCATTTCTGATAAAAGCGCCGTTCAGGCATAATACATGCGTATCAATACGCGAATTTTTTTGCTGTTCAATACCTGTGTAACTGATTTGAAAATTCCTGTTCTCTTCCATCTGAATACGGGAATAATCCACATAAGAGCCTTCTCCCGCTTTAATTTCAGTCACCACGTTCGTCAGTGAAGGTTCCACGCCTTTGGATACAAATATTTCCGCAAACTGTACTTTGCTGCCAGGCTCCGTAATTACAATATTTCTCGGCTGGATCAGGTACAGATCATTATCCGTTAATGCCACATAATACACCAGGACCGGTTTATCCACCTCTGCATTTTTCTTAATATGGATCAATACACCATCCGAATGCAAAGCCGTGTTCAGTGCAGTGAAAGGCGTATCCATATTCGCCACCCTGCCCAGATATTCTTCATAATGGTCTGTTCCTTTATCATCACCCAGATGCGTCACTGTAAATTGATTATCTCCCCCCGGAAGGATGGATAAATCTTCCTGCAAATAACCGTTCACAAATACCAGCCGGTACACATCCTTTAATCCGGCTAACAAAAATGATTTGAAATATTCCCTGCTGAGACGATGTTCATTTTTCACCGGCCATGCATAAGGATACTCCGTCACTTTTCTGACATCGGTATATTTCCAGTCTTCCATTTTGACATGAGGAAAACCATGTGTTTTAAACGACGCATAAGCTTTCTGCATACGTTCTATCACCGGTGAAGCCGATTCTTTTTTTTGTTGTGCATGCCACCACTGTTCTATACGCACCGGTAATTGTATGGCTGATTCTAATGTATTCATTGCGATTTTTAAACTTTATTCGGATATCTTCTTTTCAATCGGCACTTTTAAGGCTTGTCAACTGTTCAAACAGGCTTGCCTGCTCTCTTGATTTGGGATGAAGATAATGGTATCCATGATTTTGAATTTGTATAGCCAAGATATTATTTCTTCGAGACAAATATATGCATTGTCCCTGCCCAATATGGGAAAATCCACCGGATCATGCCATCTCGTGGGCTTCTTCCTTGATCCAGTCATATCCCTTGTCTTCCAATTCCAATGCCAGTTCTTTTCCGCCGGATTTTACCAGGCGTCCGTTATACATCACATGTACAAAATCGGGAACGATATATTCCAGCAAACGCTGATAGTGTGTGATGACCACGAAAGCATTGTCTTTATTTCTTAATTTATTCACACCATTAGCCACCAAACGAAGGGCGTCAATATCCAAACCGGAATCTGTTTCATCCAGGATACCCAACCTAGGTTCCAGCATGGCCATTTGGAAAATTTCGTTCCGTTTTTTCTCCCCGCCGGAAAAACCTTCATTCAATGAACGGCTGAGTAACGTCTGATCAATTTGCACCAAACTCATTTTTTCCTTCATCATTTTCATAAATTGGACGGCATCCAAAGGAGCCAGCCCCACAGCTTTGCGTTTCTCATTCACGGCTGTTTTCAGGAAGTTAGTAGTACTGACACCGGGTATTTCCACAGGATATTGAAAAGCCAGGAACATTCCTTCCCGTGCTCTTTCTTCAGGCGCCATATCCAGCAGATCTTTTCCGTCGAAAGCCACGCTGCCTGAAGTTACCTCATAAGTTTCCCTTCCTGCCAGTACTGAAGCCAAGGTACTTTTCCCTGATCCATTCGGGCCCATGATAGCATGTACTTCACCCGGATTGACAGTCAGGCTGATCCCTTTCAAAATCTCCCTCTCTTCGATAGAGGCGTGTAACTCATTGATTATTAACATTGACATTTTTGATTGATGCTTTTTTTAATTTAAAAATTGATTATCCGACACTTCCTTCCAGGCTTACCGATAACAGTTTTTGCGCTTCCACGGCAAACTCCATCGGTAACTGATTTAACACTTCCCGGCAATAACCGTTCACGATCAGGCTGACTGCCTCTTCTGTTCCAATCCCACGTTGATTGCAATAAAATATCTGGTCTTCTCCGATCTTGGAAGTGGTAGCCTCATGCTCCACCTGCGCCGATTTGTTTTTTACTTCAATATATGGAAAGGTATGCGCTCCGCATTTATCCCCCACCAATAAGGAATCACACTGCGTATAATTCCTCGCATTGTCGGCGTTTTTAGCTACGCGAACCAACCCGCGATAAGAACTGTTACTTTTTCCGGCGGAAATGGTTTTTGCCACGATACGGCTTTTACAGTTTTTACCGAGGTGCTGCATTTTGGTGCCGGTGTCTGCCTGCTGATGATTATTAGTCACTGCTACGGAATAAAATTCTCCGTGAGAATGATCTCCTTTGAGGATCACGCTTGGATATTTCCAGGTAATGGCAGAACCTGTTTCCACCTGAGTCCAGGAAATACGGGAATGATGCCCGGCGCACAAGCCCCGCTTGGTCACGAAGTTGAACACACCGCCCTTCCCGTCTTTATCACCCGGGAACCAGTTTTGAACCGTAGAATACTTCACTTCCCCCCTGTCTAAGGCGATCAGTTCAACGACCGCCGCATGCAATTGATTTTTATCACGCATGGGTGCGGTGCAACCTTCCAGGTAGCTGACATAAGCCCCCTCATCGGCGATAATTAATGTTCTTTCAAACTGGCCGGTATTTTGGGCATTCATCCGGAAATAAGTGGAAAGCTCCATCGGACAATGTACACCTTTGGGTACATAGGCAAATGAACCATCCGAAAAAACAGCCGAATTCAGGGCTGCAAAGAAATTATCAGAATACGGTACTACAGAACCCAGATATTTTTGGATCAAATCAGGATGTTCACGGATAGCTTCGCTCATAGAGCAGAAAATAACCCCGACATCCCTCAATTGTTTTTGAAAAGTGGTCCCAACAGACACTGAATCAAATACCGCATCCACAGCCACACCGGAGAGACGTTTTTGTTCCTGCAGGGAAATACCCAGCTTTTCAAAGGTTTTCCGCACTTCAGGGTCTACCTCATCCATACTGGCTTTTTTAGGCATTTGTTTTGGCGCAGCATAATAGGATTGCACCTGATAATCAATAGGATCATATTTAAAATATCCCCAATGCGGTTCCGTCATCTTTTTCCAATGACGAAATGCTTTTAACCGCCATTCCAGAAAATACGCCGGCTCTTCTTTTTTGGCTGAGATGAATCGGATGGTATCTTCAGTCAAACCGGCAGGAGCTACTTCCATTTCGACATCCGTCGTGAAGCCGAATTTGTACTCTGAACCGGTTACCTCCTCTAATATTTTTTGTTGATCACTCATGGGGGCAAAATTACCTCATTTTGCCTTCATTTGGTAGTACATTTAGGCTTTGACGTGGTTTTAAAGGATAATTTTCCGTTTAGGAATAGTGATTTTCCCGTTTATTAAACCGGAAAACAAGGACTGTTACATATCTGCGACCTGAATTTTTCAGGAGAAAGCAATAACAGGATAAAAGAAATCTATAACACATCTTATTCCAATAGGCATGAGTTCAGGCAGTAAATGAAGGAATAAATATCCTACCTTTGCAGCCTTATTTTCGTAAAAATGGATGCGATTACCGGCGAAAATGCCACCGTGTCAGACTCAAAATTAGCTTCCGAGATCCGGAAAAGAAGAACTTTTGCCATCATCTCTCATCCCGATGCGGGTAAGACCACTTTGACCGAGAAATTACTCCTTTTCGGTGGCGCCATTCAAACTGCCGGTGCGGTAAAATCCAATAAGATCAAAAAGGGCGCTACTTCCGATTTTATGGAAATAGAACGCCAGCGTGGTATTTCGGTGGCTACGTCCGTGATGAGCTTTGAATATAAAGAAATGCTCATCAACCTGTTAGATACACCGGGCCACAAAGATTTTGCTGAAGATACCTACCGGACGCTCACTGCGGTGGACAGTGTGATTTTGGTGGTGGATTGCGTGAAAGGGGTGGAAGAGCAAACGGAAAGGTTGATGGAAGTGTGCCGTATGCGCGATACGCCGGTTATTATTTTCATTAATAAATTAGACCGCGATGGGAAAAATCCGTTCGATTTGTTAGATGAATTGGAAGAAAAGCTCAATATCAGGGTGCGGCCACTAAGCTGGCCTGTTAACATGGGCAGGGATTTTAAAGGCGTGTATGATCTTTTCAATAAAAGTCTGCTTCGTTTTTTCCCCAACCAAAAAGTTACAGACGACGACATCATTCCTTTACCTGAATTAAGCGATAGAATACTTTCAAAATATTTTGATGAAAGAGATAGTACACAATTAAAAAATGATGTGGAACTGATCGAAGGCGTGTATGATGTGCTGGATAAAGAAGAATATTTAGCAGGGAAAATTGCTCCGGTATTTTTTGGAAGCGCCCTGAATAATTTCGGAGTCAAAGATTTACTGGACACCTTTATACAGATAGCTCCGCCTCCTCAAAACCGTGAAACGAATGTGCGCGAGGTCAGTGTCATGGAACCCGTCTTCAGCGGATTTGTTTTTAAAATCCATGCCAACCTGGACCCGCGCCATCGCGACCGGATCGCCTTTCTGCGTGTTTGTTCGGGAAGGTTTGAACGTAATAAATTTTATCACCATGTCCGTCTGGATAAAAATATACGATTCAGCAATCCTTATACTTTCCTTGCCAGGGAAAAAAGCGTACTGGAAGACGCTTACCCGGGTGATGTAGTCGGATTATTTGATACGGGTAATTTTAAAATCGGTGATACGCTTACCGAAGGAGAAGATTTTTATTTTACCGGAATACCCAGTTTTTCACCGGAATTATTTAAAGAATTGGTGAATAAAGACCCGATGAAAACCAAGCAATTGGAAAAAGGCATTCGCCAGCTTACGGATGAAGGTGTGGCTCAGCTTTTTACCCAGCACGGCGGCAACAGAAAAATCATAGGTTGTGTGGGAGATCTCCAGTTCGAAGTAATCCAATACCGGTTGTTGCATGAATATGGTGCAGCCTGTCAGTTCAATACTTTGCCTTTCTATAAGGCCTGCTGGATCACCGGTAAAAAAGAAGATTTAGAAAGCTTTGCCCGTTTTAAGCAGGCCAATATCGTAGAAGACAAAGACGGGAACTTAGTCTATCTGGCACAATCCGAATGGTATCTGAATACCGAAAGACAAAATCATCCTGAAATTGAGTTTCATTTCTCTTCGGAAATAAACGGCTGAAATCATTCAAAGACCGCATCACTGACAGTTTTGTGAAACATAAAAATTCCTGATATAAAATCTGATCCTATGGATATTCCTCTTTTTCCGAAAATAAAAACATCTTATTTTTGCAACCTTCATGCGGCGGTGGCGAAACTGGTAGACGCGCTACTTTGAGGTGGTAGTGCCCGAAAGGGTTTGGGAGTTCGAATCTCCTCTGCCGCACTTCAAAAATTCTATTTTTTTAAGGCTGTGTAAAAAACAGCCTTTTTGTTTTAAAATAAACAATTAATACGGAAGGAATTAAAGTTTCCTCTTACACGCACCCTCAATTGACTGAAAATATCAATTTCGGTCAGGCTGCGGTTACTTTTAAAGTACGCTATATTTGCCCAAACGTTTACATGTCCGCCGTTAAATCATACCCGGTTTTCGATGATCAGCGTACCCATTATTATTTCCTGATGAGTACGCTTGCCATGGATTCATTTCAAGCCTGATCTTGGCTCAGAATGGCCTGTTTTCAAACGAAACGGATTGAAAAGTGTTTCACTTTTATAAGCACTTAAAAATTATACCATGGAAACGATGACTGAAATCAAAAAGAATATAACCAAAGATTTTCTTCCGGTCAATGGAACGGATTATATCGAATTTTATGTGGGAAATTCTAAACAAGCGGCCCATTATTATCAGTCTGCTTTTGGATTTCAACCGCTTGCTTATGCAGGTCCCGAGACAGGTATCCGGGATCGCGCTTCTTATGTGCTTCAGCAACATAAGATCCGGTTGGTGCTGACCTCTCCCTTACAGCCCGAAGGTGATATTGCCGGACACGTGTGGAAACACGGCGATGGCGTAAAGGCGCTGGCATTATGGGTGGACGATGCCGAAAAATCTTTTAATGAAACTGTAAAACGGGGGGCCGAGCCTTATTTGGAACCGGTCGTTGAACAGGATGAACAGGGAGAGGTAAAAAGGAGCGGTATCCGCCTGTATGGCGATACAGTACATGTTTTTGTGGAAAGGAAAAATTATCACGGCGCTTTCCTGCCCGGATACCAGCCATGGGATCCTCATTTTAAAACTAAAAATACTGGATTGCTTCATGTGGATCATTGTGTGGCCAATGTCGGTTGGAATGAAATGAACCGATGGGTCAAATTTTATGAGGAGGTCATGGGGTTCCGCAATCTTATTTCTTTTGATGACAAGACTATCACTACGGAATATTCTGCTCTCATGAGTAAAGTAATGAGTAATGGCAACGGCAGGATTAAATTCCCGATCAATGAGCCCGCAGAGGGAAAAAAGAAATCACAGATAGAAGAATATCTCGATTATTATCGCAGTGAGGGTGTCCAGCATGTGGCCATGGCTACCAATAATATTATAGAAACGGTCACTGAATTACATGAAAGGGGTGTGGAGTTTTTGAAAGTTCCTTCAACTTATTATGATCATTTGCTTGAAAGAGTAGGAAAGATAGATGAGAATGCTGCTCCTTTAAAAAGGTTAGGGATATTAGTGGACCGCGACGAGGAAGGGTATCTTTTACAAATATTTACCAAGCCGGTGCAGGTTCGTCCTACTGTTTTTTTTGAGATCATTGAACGCAAAGGAGCACAATCTTTTGGCGCAGGTAATTTTAAAGCCCTGTTCGAAGCCATAGAAAGAGAACAGGCTCTGCGCGGAAATCTGTAACGGGTCCTTTTCACCAAAACCGAAAGCAAGCGCTCTGAATTCTTCAGGGCGTTTTGTTTTTTTGTTGAATAAATCTCAGATTCCTTCTGATACCTGCGTATTTACTCCTTTTGATTGGAGAGTGCTGAAATATTTCATTGAATTTTTCCTCCGTTAATGCTTCCCAATCACCGGTCGTAAAATTCAGCACTTCGGGAACAGGAGTGAATGCCTGCTCCTGTTGCGGAACGGCAAAACGATTCCACGGGCACACATCCTGGCAAATATCACATCCAAAGACCCAATCCTTAAATTTCCCCTGCATTTCATCAGGGATCAGTTGTTCTTTTAATTCTATAGTGAAGTAAGAAATACATTTGCTGCCATCAATCACTTTATTTTCCTGAATCGCATCGGTAGGGCATGCATCTATACATCGCCTGCAGCTCCCGCAATAATCTTTGGCAAAAGGATCGTCATAATCCAATATTAAATCCGTAATCAAAGTAGCTATAAAATAAAAAGAACCGTGTTGTCGGGTGATAAGATTCCCATTCTTTCCTATCCATCCTAACCCGCTTCTCTGCGCCCAGCTACGCTCCAGCACCGGCGCAGAATCCACAAACCCTCTCCCCTGCACCTCTCCGATGTGGTCTCTTATAAATTGTAACAGTTGCTTTAATTTTTTTCTGATGACATGATGATAATCCTGCCCATAAGCATATTTGGAAATCTTAGGAGTATCCGGCTTTTGTATTTCTCCGGGATAATAATTCATCATTAAGGTAATGACTGATTCAGCGCCTGGAACTAATTTAGTAGGATCAGTGCGTAAATCAAAATAATTCTCCATATACTGCATAGTTCCGTTCATGCCCTTGTTCAGCCACTGTTCCAATCGCCTGGCATCCTCATCCAAACGAACCGCTTTGGCTATGCCACAGTAATCAAAACCCAACTTTGCAGTTACAGATTTGATAATCGCTGATCGTTGTGATGGATTCATAACTAATGGAACTAATCCCTTTTCAATTCATCTTTAAATACCTTTTTGAATTTCTCTAATTTAGGCCGTATGACAATCTGGCAATATGGCTGGTTAGGATTTCTCTCATAATAATCCTGGTGATAATTCTCTGCCGCATAAAAGTTTTTATATGGTTCTATCGCGGTTACAACAGGCTTATCATAAGCGCCTTCCGCATTCAGTTTCTGTTTATACTTTTCGGCCTTTTCTTTCTGCATTTCGTTATGATAAAAAATCACCGAACGGTATTGAGTGCCTATATCGTTGCCCTGCCTGTTCAGCGTGGTTGGATCATGACTTTCCCAGAAAGCTTCCAGCAGCATATCATAGCTGATCTCTTTCGGATCATAAATGATATTGCAGGTTTCAGCATAGCCTGTAGTTCCAGAACACACTTCTTCATAAGTGGGATTGGGTGTAAAGCCGCCTGAATAGCCGCTTACCACTTTTTTAACTCCTCTCAATTGTTGGAAAAAAGATTCCGTACACCAAAAGCAGCCCTCCGCGAAGGTAGCTGTATCTAACTGATCATGGCCGGGCGCCATTTCTTCGCTCACCGGCTGTTCTTTGAAATGATTCATATTATTATTTGCTTTTGAAGCGCAGGAAGCAAAGGTAAAAAAACCTATGCTTCCCAATAAAAGATATCCTGCAATCATGATAAATAAGTTTCCTTAAAATTACGGAAGCCTGAAAGAAAAAGTTTTCTCTTATTACCGACTTTAACAATTTGTTGAGGAAACAGGTAAGATATCAGGTCATTCCCGGATTACCAGGATCTCACCGTTTGCCTTTAATTTAATGATGCGGGAAGGTTTGGCTTCTGTTTCATCATGCTCCCTGTAATCTACCACATAATCCACGCCCCTGATAATTTCCTTTGAAACCTCTCTAAAACTCTTAGGTGAAGGTTGTCCGCTTATATTGGCAGAAGTGGACACAATGGGTTTCCCCAGCCGTTTGATCAATGTTTTACAAAAGACCTCCTTCGTTATCCGGATGGCAATACTCCCATCCTGATTAACTAAATTATCCGGAAGCCCAAGCGCATTTTCATAAATAACAGTGGTAGGTGTGGCGGAGTTCCGGAGATAATCAAAAACTGCCGGATCGGGATTAGCGGTATATTTCAAAATATCACGCTCATCCGCAGCTAAAATGATCATGCTCTTGGCATCGTCTCGTTGCTTCAATTGGAAAACCCTGGAAACAGCCTTTGCGTCCGTCGCATCGCAGCCAATACCCCAGACAGTATCTGTCGGATAAAGAATAATACCGCCCGCACGTAAGACATGCAGCGCCTGTTCAACAGAATAATGAAGCAAGTCCACGCGGCAAAAGTACAAAAATCAGTATCAACGCTGCAATAAAACAGCATACTCAAGAGTAAAGATCTTTCATTTCTGCCCTGGCGTCAGATATAATCTTCCTGTTTCGAAGTATCCATTTGAACTCCGAAAAAACCAATCGTCTTATATCGGAGGAGTGAAATCTTATTCCTTTCCAATAATAACCGATAATCTTCCAGGTGGCCAACAATCGCGTGAGTCCTTTTTTTTCTCAAATCCAGCAATATGTATAACGGAACAAGATGTATCTGGCGCAACAATAGTTTATGCCTGTCGTGGTCATATATCTTATCATGACATACTGCAGCCAATGGTGTGATACCTGCTTTAAAGCCGTGGTATTGCGATCGGGAACAATAGTTATTATCCTCACCGTAATGGTAAAATAAAGGATGAAATAAACCCACCTTTTGAAGGCATTCTTTTGAAATAAACCAGGCAGCGGCATTGACAAACCTTACTGGAAATACTTCGGGTACATCTCCCGAATGGCTTTCTATCTTCTGCACGAAATCCTCCGGATAATTATTGACAATAAATCTCCGGAATAATTCGTCCAATGCTTTTCCTTTACCATCGAGTTGTAAAGGGCTGATGATACCGAATTCAGGGTGCTTTTCATGGATTGATGCTAAAACGGAAATTGTATCAGGAGAGACATACGCATCCTGATTCAATAGAAATACGTAATCGAATCCATTTTGCACAGCATATTTCATCCCGATATTATTTGCCTGCCCGAAGCCGAGATTATCTTCTTCTTCAATCAATTGAAAAGAAGGGAATTTATCTTTGATGATTTTTTTTGTGTTATCCGTAGATGCATTGTCAATGATCATCACAGACGCTTCCCGAGCACTCTTTGACAAACAATTTAAACAGGCTTCTATCCACTTTTCCCCATTGTAGGTTACGATAATGACTAATACTTGCAGCATCATTTGTATGTATAAAAACCTATTTTTGCAAGATGTAAAACTAATTTTTTTTATGGAACTATCTGTGATTATTACTACTTATAATTCACATGACTGGCTGGAAAAAGTTTTATGGGGATATTCCTGTCAATCTTTCAAAGATTTTGAACTGATCATCGCTGATGACGGGTCATCGGCGCCTACTTCGGATCTTATAAAGAAAATAAAGCGTCAAATTGATTTTTCTTTGCATCATGTATGGCATGAGGACAAGGGTTTCAGGAAATGTGAGATCTTAAACAAAGCCATTGTGACCGCTCAGGCAGATTATCTTGTTTTTTCTGACGGAGACTGTATCCCGAGAAAAGATTTTTTACAGGTGCATGTTGAAAAAAGGCAGCGGGGTGCTTTTCTTTCAGGTGGAGCCATTCGTTTACCCATGGCTTTAAGTAAAAAGATCAGTGAAGAGGATATCATAAATCAAAAAGCCTTTAATAAAGAATGGCTGGTCAGACATGGATTAAAACAATCTTTTGTTAAAAATTTAAAGCTCACAAAGAATAAATCAACCGGGGAGATGATGAATAAGATCACTCCTACCAAAGCTACATGGAATGGCGGTAACGCCAGCGTGTGGAAAAGAGATATTATAGAAGTAAATGGGTTTGATGAACGGATGCGGTATGGCGCCGAAGACCGTGAGTTCGGTGAACGGCTGATGAATAAAGGATTAAAGGGGATTCAGATACGTTACAGCGCTGTTTGTATTCATTTGGATCATTCAAGAGGTTACGTAAACCAGGCCGATCTTCAACGTAATGCAGACATTCGCAGAAAAACTAAAAAGGAACAACCGACATGGACACCTTATGGAATAGAGAAAAAGCCTAAAGGGGTAAATGGTAAGCAGTAAATATACTCAGTACGAAGGACTGAATACCACATTAACCTTCAAAAGTTTTCTTCGCGGCTTCATAACCCTCTTGAATAGATCTGTCAATCTTATACCTGCTGAAATCCAGCGCATCGCCCAGGTCATAAGAAGGCTCAATCAAAATGCTTTTATATTTCTTATAAAAAGTGCCATCCGTCTTTTTTACCTTCACTCCATCCGGTAACTGGCTGATGATATCATTAATGTGTAGAAACTCGCGTATATCCTGCTGGAATATCTGGTTAATGGTAATCTCCGTCAATGCTCTGGCTGCAATTTTAATCATATTTTTCGCCGGATTGGGATAAGGTTTGAAATCATGTGCGTTGCAATTGATGATCACCACTTCATCAGGATTATAATCAATTACATCCCCGAGTGGACTGACATTCCTGATCCCGCCATCTACCAACTGCCGGAACGGGATACCTTCTTTATTGCGGACTTCCGCTACCGGAGGCCAAAGTACCGGCATGGAAGACGACGCCAGGATCCCGTTCCTGAATTGATCTTCATCATCAAAATCATACGCATGAAATGAATAATACAGCCCTGAATCCAGAGACACGGTTCCAAACATAAAATCACAATGCGTTTGATCAACTGCTTTCAGCGATATATTTTTATCAATTAAATCTTGCAAAGGTTGGTCGTTGAGAACACCGAGTTTGTGAGTTAACAGCTTCCAGAAAATTCTTATAATATCCAAATTGCCCTTATAAATATCCTTCGTTGTAATATTTTCCCATAAATAGGTAAGCGCTTCAAAATGATTTTGAGCCAGCATCACCCCATTCAGCGATCCGACAGAAACGCCCGAAATAATATTAAAATAATATGCAGGTAATCCGCCATGCATTTCATGGTCCACGATATACCGCAAAGCGCCATACTGGAAAGCCCCTTTTGAGCCGCCGCCGCTGAGTACCAAAGCTCTTTTCATTTAACAGATTATCTTTCTATTACTTATATACGGTTTAAAGAGGATTTAGTTCTACATTTGACCTGTTTAAAACGTTGAAACGGACATGGCTCTTGAAACACGCTTTGCATTAAAATATATCCGTTATTTCCTGCAATCAGATACGGCATATGCGGTTCATTCTCCTTTTGTTTTCACGTTCACGCAGGAAGTGCTTCATGACAAGCGTGCATTTTATGCATTTGAGGCAATCGAAAAACGCAGGAAACAACTTCTGTCAGACACTCATCTGATCCCCGTCTCCGACCTGGGAGCAGGCGCTTCGTTGCAAAAAGTTACAGAAAGGCGCGTTTGCGACATCGCTCGTTCGGCAGCCAAATCTCCGAAATACGGTAAGCTTTTATTCCGATTAGTGAATCATTTTCATCCGGAAAATATCATAGAGTTAGGTACCTCTTTAGGAATATCCGGCGCTTACCTGGCATCTGCCGGCACCCATTCACAACTCCAAACGCTGGAAGGCTCGGAAGCAATAGCCGATATTGCCTTAGAAACTTTCCAGGAACTCAAGCTCCAAAATATCAGCATTGTAAGAGGAAATTTTGATGATACCTTAGCCCCCGTCCTGCGTCGGATTCAGCAGTTAGATATGGCCTTTATTGACGGGAATCATCGTAAAGAACCTACTCTCAGATATTTTTCCCAATGCCTGACTCAAATACACGATTCCAGCCTGATCATTTTTGATGACATTCACTGGACAAATGAAATGGAAGCCGCGTGGGAAACTATTAAAGCAAATCCTGCCGTAACTTTGACCATAGATTTATTTTTCCTGGGATTGGTTTTTTTCAGAAAAGATTTTAAGGAGAAACAACATTTTGTGTTGAGGTTCTGACAATAAATTTGCAGAGCTGCGCCGCTATGCCTCTCTATGTAATGTAACGTAATAAAATCAAATTAACATGCCCAATAATATCAATTTAGCCATTCAGGTTTTGCCAAAAGTAAAAGATGGTAAAGTCTATGCTGTCGTAGATAAAGCCATTGAAGTGATTCAAAAATCAGGAGTAAAATACCGGGTTTGCCCCTTCGAAACGGTAATGGAAGGACCTTATGACAAACTGATGCAAATCGTGGATGATGCGCAGAAGGCCTGTTTTGATGCGGGCGCCGAAGAAGTGCTGGTAAACATTAAAATCCAGCGCAGGCCACAAGCTGATGTGGCTATAGAAGAAAAAACCGGTAAATACGACAGATAAACTCGCCGGAAACGGCAGCTTTTTCTTACTTTTGCGCCCTTATTCAACGGGGTATGGTAAAGAAGTTATTTATAAAATACAGGCTGCTTTTAGGAGTTCTATTGCTGATAATCAGTGTGATATTCACTTTTACCAGCGGAATAGGCCTTGCCTGGATATTTTACCTGATAGGCATTATCCTGGTCTTTCTGCACTTTTTTATTGGCCCGCTAAGCCTGGCACAGGAATATTTAGAAGATGCAGATCTGGAAGGCGCTCAGAAGATATTGGATAAGGTAAGATTCCCGGGATTATTATACAAACCGGTCCGTTCAACTTATTATTTTTTAAAATCAATCATTGCCAGCACCAACCAGGACTTAGATGCAGCGGAAAGCGCTATGAAAAAAAGCGTTTCCTTAGGCACGCCCATGAAAGAAGTGCAGGCCCAATCCTATTTCCAGTTAGGTACTATCTCTTATCAAAAGAGCAAGCTCAAGGATGCGGAAAACTATCTGAAAAAAGCCCTCAGTGCGGGATTGCCGGATAATGAAAGCAAGGCTGCCGCCTATTTGCAATTAGCTTCCATTGCCATGAACCGCCGCGACTTTAAAAATGTAAGGCGCTATCACAAAATGGCCAAAGAACAACGGCCTAAGACCAAAGAAGTAGTAGAGCAATTGAAACAATTGGATAAATATATTCCGAGGATGCCCGGATAGGGAATGATATAAGGTCGAAAGCTGAAAGCCCAAGGCTTAAAGCTAATTGCTTAAAGCTAAAAATAGTTTATTTTTCGCTTTTTTCAGTTCATTAATGCTTTTCATGGAAAGCGACAGCATTTTACTGCAACAATTCCACAAGCCGGAGACCCGGGAAGCTGCCTTTACAGCTATCATGCGTAAGTACCAGGAACGCCTTTACTGGCATATCCGCCGCATGGTGATTGACCATGATGATGCGGATGATATCCTTCAGAATGTATTTATAAAAGTCTGGGATCATCTCGGAGAATTCAAGGAGAATGCCCAACTCTATACCTGGCTTTACAGAATCGCTACTAACGAATGCCTGACCTTTCTGGAACAGCAAAAAAAGCGGAATATTATATCGCTGAATGAGGTGGAAACAGGTCTTGAAAACAGGTTAAAGGCGGAATCTAATTATGATTCCCGTAAATTGGAATGGAAATTACAGGAAGCCATTTTACAACTTCCTGAAAAACAACGTATAGTGTTCAATTTACGATACTTTGATGAAATGCCTTATGAGGAGATGAGCCGCGTACTGAAGACATCGGAAGGAGCGTTAAAAGCCTCTTATCATCATGCAGTACAGAAGATAGTAGCGTACATTAAAACCAGCGGAGAATCCCTGACCTGAAAATTAAACCTTTTATCCAGGCAAATGTCTAAACCTTACCATGTCTGTTAATAAAAATATATTGAAGGAATTGGAAGAGCTTGTACCCGGATTCGGATGGCCCGAAAAGCACGCTGATTTTGAGGTTCCGGAAGGATATTTTACAGAGCTCCCGGATACTGTTTTGAACAGGATCAACGGCCATGAAAGGGAAGAATTACCTGTTCCTTTAAGCCGGGAAAACGCTTTTGACACGCCAGCAGGATATTTTGAAAATCTGCCGTTAAGGATTTTAAACAAAATAAATGAAGAAAATAAAAAGACACCGCTGGTAAGATTGCCGCGGAGCCGGCGGAAGTGGCCAAACTGGGCTGCTGCCGCCGCAATTGCAGCTTTTGTAGCGGCAGGCGGCATGTTGTGGCTGATTCCTCCCCGTCTGCAAAATAACCCGCAGGCTTCCATTTCTTTCAATCAGCAATTAGCATCTGTAAGCAACCAGGCTATCGAGCAATACTTAAGCACTCAAATAAATTCTTCCAATATGAACGAAGTATATAAGAACTTGAGTGATCAGGATTTACAGGATGCCCTGACAAGCGGCTTAAGCACGTCAGCTATAAAAGAATACCTGCAAAATAACGAACCGGATTCCTCATCTTTTTAACCTGTTTATTAAACGTGAAACTTATGGATTCTTTTCTTTATCATATCAAAAAAATAATAGTAGGGCTGCCCGTCTTACTTGTTTCCGTCACATTATCCCTTCCGGCCTTTTCCCAACAAAACAATCCGCAGGACGAGCAGGGCAACAACGAAAACAATCAACAGAAGATCGAGGCGCTGAAGATGGCTTATCTCACCAATCAACTGAATTTAAGTCCGGAAGAAGCACAAAAATTCTGGCCGGTATATAATCAATATGAACAGGATCTGCAACAAATCAATAAGGAAGAAAGAGCAAATCGTCAGGCAAGAGATAATTTGAAAAACCCGACTGACCAGCAAATTGAACAATCCTTGGATAAGGATTTTCAATTGCGTCAGCAAGCCTTACAGTTGAAAGAAAAGTACAGTCAACAATTCAGGAAAGTGATCCCTTCTCACAAAGTGGCAAAATTATACCAGTCGGAAAGAGAATTTAATATGACGCTGATCCAGGAGCTCCACAGGAGGCAAAATGCAGGCACGAATGAAAATAATATACAGCAGGTGCAACGTCAGGAAAGACCACAGGAAAGAAAACCGCTACCACAGCCGATGCGCCAGATGCAAAGGATGGAGCATCGGATGCCACCCCCGCACGTTCACCTGCCAAGAATTCCGCACGGAATAGGACGTTAATTCTTGAAAGGTCTTATTTACGGAGAGTGGATAATTGCAGAAAAGGAGTTTTTATATCATGATAAAACAAGAAGGTCCATTTTTCTTTTGTTCCCTGCTCTGCATATTGTTGGCGCAGCTCCATACTTCTCCTCCCGTCATAATCATACTTGGCAATAAAGCGGTTCTTCATTTGTGAAAGTTGCGGAGCCACATCTCCGCCAAAGAAATAAGTTTTATTTTCATCCCGAATCCAAAAAGCCTGATGATAGGGACAATGTCCGCCCGTAACTCTGTAATCAATATATCCATCAATGGTTCCTTCATTTCCCGTGAAAATAACATTCTTCGCTTCTTTCAACAGACTAAATTCTTCAGACACATAAGATTTTCCGTCGTGAGCCAAAGCATATTTCATTTCATCTTTATTCACATAATAAACCGCATCCGGGAAACCTAATTCCCGCTCTCCCGTCTTTTCATTTTTAAAGCTGATACCTCCGGTATGATCTTTATGCAAATGGCTCATCAATACTTTTGTAACAGAGGAAGGATCAATTCCATGATTCATTAAATTTTGATGGAGCTGCCAGTTTCCCTGTGGTGTGCTGAAACCTAATCCTGTATCCAATAATAAATAATCTTTATCAGTTATTAATAAAAACGGTTGGATCTCCACCAACAGCGACCCCCTGTTACGCTGCTGTAAATGATCTGTGGTTATATCAAAAGGAATAAATTCTTTGGTCGCATCTATTGTATAGCTTCCTTCTGACAAGGGAATAATTTGTGCCATGAACCAGACCTTTGTTTTAATTGCAAAAGTAATATTTAAGGGAGTGCCATGAAAGAATTCACCTGCTATGTGATGACAAATTAATGTTGAACCAGCTAAATAACAAACAAATAATAAATTCCAAAATTCAAATAAATTTTCCGGTATAACTTTCTTTTACCTTTTTAATCCCCTTTGGCTCTCCTGCATACATCAGATACCCCCCCTCCTCACCGCCTTCGGGACCAAGCTCGATCAGCCAGTCAGCGGAACGGATAATATCCAGGTTATGTTCGATGACTAAAATGGTATGTCCCTGCGCGATAAGCGCATCAAAAGAAGTCAATAATTTATTGATATCGTGCGCATGCAATCCTGTCGTAGGCTCATCAAAAATAAATAACACATGGCCCTGCTGACGGCCTTTCCCCAGGAAAGAAGCTAATTTCACTCTTTGCGCTTCTCCCCCGCTCAGCGTACCGGAAGATTGCCCTAATTTAATATATCCCAGACCTACATCACTGAGCGGCTGAATTTTCTCAGCTACTTCCTTTTCACTTTTAAAAAAATCAATAGCTTCATCCACACTCATTTCCAATACTTCATAAATATTTTTATCGTGATATTTTACTTCCAGCACTTCTTCCTTAAAACGCCTGCCGTTGCAACTTTCACAAACCAAATGCACATCTGCCAGAAATTGCATTTCCACCAATATTTCCCCTTCACCTTTGCAGGTATCGCATCTCCCGCCATCCACATTAAAGGAAAAATGTTTCGGCTGAAAACCGCGCATTTTACTCAAAGGCTGCCTGGCAAAAAGATTACGTATTTCATCATAGGCCTTGATATACGTCACCGGATTGGAACGGGAAGATTTTCCAATGGGGTTCTGGTCTATCAGTTCAACCTGGGCAATACCGTCTGTATTTCCCGTCAGGCTTCTGTAGCTTCCTGGCTTTTCGGAAGATTCTCCTTTTAATTTTCGCAGAGCGGGATATAAGATTTGTTTTACTAAAGTGGTTTTCCCTGATCCGCTGACACCGCTCACTACGGTAAAAATGCCGAGAGGGAACTCCACCGTCATATTTTTGAGATTATGGTGGCTGCAACCGGTCAATGTAACGGATCTTTTCCATAGACGAACGTGCTTTGGCAGAGCTATGAACATTTTCCCGCTAAGATATTGTCCGGTCAGGCTCTCCGGATGCTCCAGTATTTCCTGATAAGTCCCGCTGAAAATAACTTCACCTCCCAGATAGCTTGCCAGCGGTCCCATATCTATGATGTGATCCGCTTCTTTCATCATTTGTTCATCATGCTCTACCACCACCACCGTATTTCCCAGATCCCGCAGATTTTTCAGCACCCCGATCAGACGATGAGTATCCCTGGCATGCAGCCCGATGCTCGGTTCATCCAAAATATATAACGAATCAGTAAGATTACTGCCCAGGGAACGCGTTAACTGGATACGCTGGCTTTCGCCGCCGCTCAGCGTATTCGCGACCCTGTTGAGGGTAAGATACCCTAACCCTACGTCCAGCAATGTTTGCAGTCGCTGATTAATCTCCAATAGGATCCGCCTTGCAATCTTTTCCTCGTGCGCATTAAGCCGTAATTCTTCAAACCAAATGCTTAGTTTAGATACCGGCATCTCCACTAATTCCGCTATATTTTTTCCACCCACTCTTACATATAATGCTTCTTTGCGTAACCGGCTGCCCCCGCAAACAGGGCAAAGAGTCCTCCCGCGGAAGCGGGACTGCAGCACTCTGTATTGCACTTTGTACAAATTCTCCTCCACCATTTTGAAAAAGTCATTGATACCGTCGAAATATTCATTACCTGTCCATAAAACCTGGTATTGCTCTTTCGTAAGTTCTTTCACCGGTTTATGAACAGGGAAATTAAAGTTTTTAGCCGCCCTGATCAGGGCCTGATTCCACGCTTTCATTTTATCTCCATGCCAGCAGGCAATAGCGTCTTCATAAATGCTCAGGTTTTTGTCCGGGATGACCAGATCGGGATCAATGCCCAATACCTGACCGAATCCCTCACATTCCGGGCAGGCGCCCAAAGGATTGTTGAAGGAAAACAGATTGGGAACAGGTTCTTCAAAATGGATCCCATCCGCTTCAAAACGATTCGAGAAATGATATAATTTATCTCCGATAACTTCTATCGTACAATCTCCTTCACTCTCATAAAAGGCAGTCTGAATACTGTCTGCCAGGCGATGTTGTTCTTCTTCTCCAAAAGATTTTATCACCATCCGGTCAATCAAAATACAGGTATTCTTGCTGGGAATCCATTTTTTGTCCGCAGAAAGTTCTTCTATACGCAGTGTCTCTCCTGCTTCCCTGCCTTTATATTCATACATCCGGGAAAAGCCTTTTTGCAATAAAATATTGAGTTCTTCAGCCGGTTTTCTTTTTTTACTTTCGGGAAAAGGGATCAGTATCTGGATCTTGGCGCCTTCAGGCAGACTTGTAACAAAATTCACCACATCTGTCACATCATGTTTTTTTACTTCTTTTCCGGAAACAGGTGAAAAAGTTCTCCCCACCCTGGCGAAAAGAAGCCGCAGGTAATCATAAGTCTCCGTCATGGAACCCACCGTGGAACGGGGTGTCCGGGTAATTACTTTTTGCTCGATGGCAATGGCCGGGCAAATACCCTTGATATAATCCACATCCGGCTTGTTCATTCTCACCAGAAACTGCCTGGCATAAGCGCTCAGGCTTTCTGCATAACGGCGCTGACCTTCGGCAAAAAGCGTGTCCATTGTCAGAGATGATTTCCCTGATCCTGAAACACCGGTAACCACCACCAACTCATTGCGTGGGATGGTCACATCAATATTTTTCAGGTTATGCACCCGCGCTCCTTTGATAAATATGTCTTCCTTACCGGAGTCCTGACGGGATAATCTCGTTTGCTTCTTTGTTTTAACTTCTGTTTCGTTCATTGTGTCAAAGGTAAACAGGAAAGAGAATTAATGTCCACCGTTTTATGTTTATTTTTTATCAAAAATTTGTCAGTTTCAGATATACACTTATATTTGCAAGTTGTAACATTTAACATTCTTTTAATATTTCATTCATACTAAGCCGCCTTATTGCATAAACTTTACATTTGGTGTTGTTACAAGAATTCAACTAACCTGAAACTTAAAAAGTTTATGCAAATCACCTGCAAATTGACTGATCAGGAACTCATTGAACTGTATGGCAATGGGGATGAAGATGCGTTGGCGGAATTAGTCAACAGGCATAAGGATAAATTGTTCACTTCCATCGTATTATTGGTAAGGGATCAGTATCTTGCCGAAGATATTTTCCAGGAAACCTTCATTAAGGTCATAGATACTATCCGTTCCGGGCGTTATACTGAAAAAGGCAAATTTCTGCCCTGGGCCGTCCGGATCGCTCATAACTTATGTGTGGATCATTTCAGGCGTATCAAACGCGCGCCCATTATCCGCACCAGTGATGACAAAGATATTTTTAACGTATTGCCATTTGCCGAGCCTTGTGTCGAGGAAATATTAATGACCAGACAAAGTCATGAAAGCGTCCGGAAGATGCTGAATTTATTGCCTGCCGAGCAACGGGAAGTGATCATTCTGCGTCATTACGGAGGATTGAGCTTTAAAGAAATTGCGGACCAGACAAATGTGAGCATTAATACCGCCCTGGGAAGGATGCGCTACGGACTGATCAATCTCCGGAAAATGATGGTGGAGAAGCAAATCTGTTTGTAAAAGAATTTAACAGATTGTTTCTGATCTTTTTAAAATAATATAAAACCAGTCGGAAATGCAGGAAGTAATTTTATGCTCATATCTTCATGAGCTAAGATTTTAAAGGGTGCTAAACTGCAGACAAAAAAGTTTCCCAAACGCTGCATATCAATAAAAAAGATTTAACTATTCACCTTTTCCTATCTTTGCGCTGTTTTTGAAAATCCTTCATCTTCAATCATAGCAAGACCGGATAATTATGTACCGTACACATACCTGCGGCGAACTCAGGCTTAGCGATAAAGGTCAGTCCGTAACCTTAGCCGGATGGGTACAGACCATTCGCAAATTCGGCAGCATTACCTTTATAGATCTGCGTGACCGTTATGGTATTACTCAGCTTCTTTTAAAGGAAAACATGAATCATCTATTGGATGAAAATCCTATCGGAAGGGAGTTCGTATTACAGGTAAACGGACAAGTGACAGCACGCAGCAATAAAAATCCGGATCTTCCCACAGGCGATATAGAGATTGATATTACGACGTACACGATACTCAATAAATCTCAAACACCGCCTTTTACCATTCAGGATGATACGGATGGCGGTGATGACCTGCGCATGCGTTTTCGTTACTTAGACCTGCGGAGAAATACGGTTAAAAAGAACCTCGAATTGCGTTACCGTGTGAGTAGGATTGTCAGGAATTACCTGGACAGTCACGGTTTTATGGATATAGAAACCCCGTATCTCATAAAATCCACCCCTGAAGGGGCACGTGATTTTGTGGTTCCTTCCCGTATGAATCCCGGGCAGTTTTATGCACTGCCGCAATCACCGCAAACCTTAAAACAATTACTCATGGTCAGCGGTTATGACAAGTATTACCAGATTGTGAGATGTTTCCGTGATGAAGATCTGCGCGCAGACCGTCAACCGGAATTCACACAAATTGACTGTGAAATGAGTTTTGTGGAGCAGGAAGATATTTTACGGGTCTTCGAAGGAATGATCAAAGAAGTATTAAGGGAAATTAAAGGAATGGAAGACCCTCATCCGTTTCCGCGAATGAGCTGGGAAGATGCCATGCGTGATTATGGAAATGATAAGCCCGATATCCGCTTTGGAATGAAATTAGTGAATCTTGACATATTGGCAAAAAAGAAAGGATTCCGGGTTTTCGATGAGGCAGAATTAGTGGTGGCTATCACGGCAAAAGGATGCAGCGAATACAGCAGGAAACAGTTGGATGAGCTTACTGCATGGGTGAAACGTCCCCAAATCGGCATGATGGGATTGGCTTATATAAAATGCCACACGGATAATACCTATAAAAGCAGTTTTGATAAATTTTTTGATGAAAAAGGATTAAAAGAAATGGCATCCGCCTGTCAGGCACAGCCGGGTGATCTGGTCCTGATCCTCGCAGGCAAGGAGGCTAAAACGCGTAAGGCCATGAGTGAATTGCGTTTGGAAATGGGCAACCGTTCGGGGCTTCGTAAAAAAGAGGAGTTCCGGGCATTATGGGTCACTGATTTTCCTTTATTTGAATATTCTGAAGAAGAAAGGAGGTGGACAGCCCTTCATCATCCTTTCACCTCACCCAGGAAAGAGCAGATAGCGTTGATGGATCAGCCGGATCATTTCGGAGAAATTAAGGCCAATGCGTATGACATGGTATTGAACGGAAATGAGATCGGGGGGGGGTCTATCCGTATTTTCCAAAAAGAGCTGCAGGAAAAAATGTTTAAAGCATTGGGAATGGGTGAGGAAGAAGCTCAGGAGAAATTCGGATTCCTGATGGGGGCTTTTGAATACGGCGCTCCGCCGCATGGGGGAATCGCTTTCGGCTTTGACAGGCTATGTGCAATCCTGGGCGGCAGCGAAAGCATCCGGGATTTTATCGCCTTCCCGAAAAATAATTCGGGAAGAGATATGATGTTGGATGCGCCGGCTCTAATTGATGAGAAACAATTGAAAGAGTTACGGCTTGACACGGTGAACGAATAATTTAGGTGAGGTGCTTTATGGAAGAGCAGAAACAGAAACAATACTGGACATACAGGATCATAGGGAGCATAGATAATTTTATAGCTATTCTGTTTTTGTTCGGGATTATCATCAGTTTCACGGCGGCAGGATTTAATCCAAAATTATTATTTTCCTTATTTATATGGCTTTCCGTATTATTATATACTAATCTCAGCGCCGTTTTTGCCCGGCACGTCATGGCAAAGGGGAATTCACTGCGTTATAAATTGAAAGAATGGATTAAGGTAAATGCCTTTGTGACCATTATTTATGCAATAATTGTCATAGGGGTTATATGCTTCGGATTAATTGAGAAATCTTATATTGAACAGATAAGCAAAGCCACCAGTGTTCCCGTTTTTATGTTGCATAACGTTATCTTTATTTTCATTGGCTGTATGCTGTTGCTTATTATTCATGTGCTGCTGACTTTCCATTATTTAAAACAATTTGATGACCGGTTTGTAGATACTGACACGAAGCAGGAGTGACCTCGTGACTATGATAACGAAAATAAATAAGATAACTATGTTTGAAAAGATCGTGAGTACCGGCAATTCTGCAGTCGGTTTTTTCCTCAGGCTTGCATTGGGCATCGTTATGCTGGCACACGGATTACAGCAAACATTGGGATGGTCTGGTGGAAACGGTTTCTCCGGAACCATGAAATATTACCACGGATTCTATCATATCCCCTGGATAATTTCTTTAGGAGGCATCCTGTCTATATCTTTAGGAGCTGTTTTACTTATCATCGGTTTATGGGGGCGTATTATGGCTTTTTTACAGGGAATATTTCTATTGGCTGCCATGCTTTTTGTCCATGTTTCCAATGGCTTTTTTATGAACTGGGCAGGCACCATGCACGGGGAAGGATTTGAGTTTCACATTCTTGGGATCGGAATGGCTATTGCTATCATCTTTTACGGCAGCGGATGGTTGTCTGTGGACAGGCTACTAACGGCGAAAGGTCACAAATAAGATTGAAATTTTATTACCGGTATATTCTTTTTCTGTGTTGCTCCAATAACATCAGATCTGCCAGCACGATGGCCGTAGCTGCTTCCAGCACTACAGGAACACGCATGGCAATACACAAATCATGACGCCCTTTGACGCTGAAGGATTCCACTTTTCCCGATTCAATATTCAACGTTTGTTGTTCTTTGGGGGTGGAAGAAGTGGGTTTCACAGCCACGCGAAACACCAAAGGATTCCCGTTAGTAATGCCCCCTACAATACCGCCTGCATGATTGGTCTTTGTTTTTCCGGTAGTATCTAAAATAGGGTCATTATGCTGAGAGCCAAACATCCTTGCTGCTGCAAAACCCGAACCAAATTCCACCCCTTTAATAGCCGGGATGGAAAAGGCTATGTGAGCTAATAAAGATTCTGCCGAATCGAAAAAAGGTTCTCCTAATCCTATAGGTAAATCATTGACGACACATTCCACAATTCCCCCTGCGGAATCTTTTTCCCGGATAGCTTTTTGTAATCCCTTCTCAGGGTCGGATTCTCCCGCAATTTCTTTAATAAATGCTTCTACTTTTACGGGAGACAATATCTTTTTTGCAATAATACCTGCGGCTACAAATCCCACGGTAAGCCTGGCGGAAAAATGCCCCCCCCCTCTGTAATCTTCAAAACCGCCGAATTTTTTAGTGGCAATAAAATCGGCATGACCCGGGCGGGGAAATGCGCGTATTTTCTCATAATCCTGGGACCGGATATTATTGTTTTCAAACAAAATTGTAATGGGAGCGCCGGTGGTAAACCCATTGAAAATACCTGATTTGAAAGCAGGCAGATCGTCTTCCTTTCTCGGAGTCCCCCCCCTTTGTCCTCCCTTCCTTCTCTCCAGATCCGGTAAAAAATCTTCCACTTTTACAGGAATGCCTGCAGGGCAACCATCAATATTTACACCCACACTTTCACCGTGTGATTCTCCAAAAATATGGACCCGGAATAATCTGCCGAATGAATTCATAATGAGGATCATTGCTATGCTTCAACCTCCGAAGGCCCGGAGTCCGGCATGGCTATTTAGTGTTTGTTTAATTCTTTCAATATCTTTTCCTGGTCAGCTTTCAGCTCATCGGGAGTCCGGTTCATCTTTCCCCTTGTAAAATTAATATCATTCATGGTATTTAAAGGAACCAGATGCAGATGTGCATGAGGCACTTCCAGTCCTACTACACTCAGCCCTACCCTGTTACACGGAAAAGCACGCTCAATCGCCTGTGCAATGGGCTTCGCGAACAATAATACTTTACTGAGATAATCATCCTTCATGTCCAGAAATTTATCCACTTCATACTTTGGAATGACTAAAGTATGACCCGGAACCAAAGGAAACACATCCAGAAAAGCATAAAAATGATCATCTTCGGCTATCTTGTAGCCGGGTATCTCACCCTTGATGATCTTACTGAATACTGTCATGATATCTACAAATTAACATTGTTCGATCTAACCATTAAATAGCAATTTTCTCTACCTTGAATTGTAAGATTCCTGCGGGTGTATTCACATCAAATACTTCACCTGTTTTTTTACCCAGCAGCGCTTTGCCAATGGGTGAACCTACAGATAATTTACCTGATTTAATATCAGCTTCATTTTCAGAAACCAACTGGTAAGTCATCTGCTTCTGATTTTTAAGATTCAGGATAGTGACTTTCGAAAGGATAGACACCCTGGAAATGTCAATATCTTTCATATTTATGATGCGGGCATTGATAATAGTAGCTTCCAACTGGGCAATGCGCGCTTCATGATAGCCCTGCGCTTCTTTGGCAGCGTCATATTCGGCATTCTCTTTCAAATCACCTTTTTCCCTCGCTTCAGCAATGGCTTTGGCTATCTCTGCCCTTCCTTTGGTTTTCAGCCTCGTCAGCTCCTGCTGCATTTGCTCCAAAGTCTCTTTGGTTACATATGTTATGTCAGACATAGTTTATCAAATTTTATATGGGTGTATTCTTACAATGTATTTCTTTCTGTTTAACGGACAGCAGAAAAAAAAGCAACGCTTCTATGCGCATAGAAGCGTTGTATATTTACAAAGGTAAATATTTTTTTGTTATAAAAAAACAGCATTTTAAGCAGGAAAATTCAATTTCGCAGGCACAAAAACTTATTCACTTTGTAAAGCCGTTGACACAATCGTTTTCTTCCAGGGTAATAGCCTGCGCATATCCCTGAGCAAACGAAAATAGAATTCCTGATTAAATAATTGAGAATCATTTAAAGCTTTGTAAACCAAAAATCCTGCTATCGGCGTCAGAATAACAGTGGCCATCCACATTCCGCCTCCCGGAGTCAGTACATTATTGCGGGCAAGCCTTTCACCGATAGTAGATATGACATGGAATACTACGAAGAATGCTACGGCAAAAACCAAGGGAGTCCCTAACCCGCCTTTCCGGATAATAGATCCTAAGGGAGCGCCGATCAGAAAAAGTACCATGCAGGCAAAAGACAGCGTAAATTTTCTCTGCCATTCTATTTTATGACGAACGATGGAATCCACTCTCTGGTCATAATCACTGACGGTTAACCCCATGTTATTGCTGATCTCCTTCAAATTCATCTTTACCCTGTCATATACATAACCTAATTGATTCGGAGCTATCAGGCTGTCAAAAGCGGCTACTTTAAGCGGAGGCGGTTGTGTTTTCAGCCAGCCGGTGTCTCCCCAGCGGGAAAAAGCGTATCGGCTATTCATGTTGGCGGTGACAGTCTGCAAATTAAATTTAAGCTGCGTTTGAATGGAATCAATGGCTTTGGTGAGTTGACCTACATTCAGCATTTGATAAGAGGTCTTAAAAAGATCAATAGGTGTGCGGGATAATGCAAAAGAACTCAGATCTATGACCTCCCTGAATTCCTTAAAACTGCTTCTTACAAATTCATTATTATCCATAGAGCGGTTACCTCTTTCTTCATATTCCCAACCGTCTTTTAAGATCAGATACACGAATTTTTTATCTTCTGATTCTTCCATTTTTCCGCTTTTGGCGAGGATCAGCTTTTTGTTCAGGGGATCTCGGCTGTCATAAATCATAACCCCATAAATAGTTACACCATCTGCACTTTTACGCTGCACTTTTATGGCCATATTATCAATTTCACTAAAAAATATTCCGGGACGAATATTAAAGCCATGCTTTAAATTAACTATATCATATAATAAAGAATCTGCCTGCAGGTTAGCGGCGGGGATCACATAATTGGAGAACAAAAAAGCTCCGCCGCAAATAAATAAACAAAGGATAATTAAAGGCCGCATAAACCTCGTTAAAGAAATACCGGCAGACTTTAAGGCTACCAGCTCAAAGTTTTCCCCTAAGTTGCCAAAAGTCATAATGGAAGATAACAGAATGGCTAAAGGAAGCGCCAGGGGAACCATTGTAGCGCTCATATAAAAAAGCAATTTACCGACCGTGAATGCATCCAGGCCCTTCCCTACCAAATCATCAATCCATTTCCATAAAAACTGCATCACCAGCACGAAAAGCGTCACAAAAAAAGTGATCACGAACGGACCGACAAATGCTTTTATGATGAGCTTATCTAATTTTTTCACATGATGTATTTAACTATTCGGGTTTAGGGTCTGAGGTTTCGGGTTTGGGGTTTCGGGTTTGTTCGGGTTTTTTGGAACAGTCCTGGAACTATTCTGGAACTATCCTGAAACTCTGAAACATCTCAGCCCTTCAAAATTTCATGCCCCATTTTATCCCTTTTAGTTTTCAAATAAAATTCATTGTAAGGATTTGGGCAAATTTCGATGGGTACGTTTTCCACCACTTCGAGCCCGTAACCATCCAACCCTGCGCGTTTACGCGGGTTATTGGTCATCAGACGCATCTTGGTTACTTTCAGGTAGCGCAATATCTGGGCGCCGATACCGTAATCGCGTTCGTCCATATCAAAACCGAGCATCAGGTTGGCTTCTACCGTATCGTGTCCTTGTTCCTGCAGTTTATAGGCTCTTAACTTATTTAAAAGTCCTATGCCGCGACCTTCCTGCTTCATGTATAGCACAAGCCCCTGCCCTTCCGCTTCCACCATTTCCATGGCTTTTTCCAATTGATCCCCGCAATCGCAGCGCAAGGAATGTAAAATATCCCCTGTAAAACAGGAAGAATGTACTCGCACCAACACCGGATCACCTTCTTTCCAATGGCCCTTTTTCAGAGCGAGATGCAGATCATTGGTGTTTAACTGACTGAAGGCTATTAATTCGAAATCTCCATGCTTGGTCGGCATGTGCACGCGTACCTCCTCTTTTATCAACGTCTCGTTCCGCATGCGATAAGCAATCAGATCCCGGATACAGATCAGTTTTAAATTAAACTTTTTCGCAATTTTCTCTAATTCCGGCAGTCTGGCCATCGTACCGTCTTCATTCATAATTTCAACCAGCACTCCTGCCGGTTCAAAACCGGCTAACCGCGCCAGATCAATGGTGGCTTCCGTATGTCCAGTACGGCGCAGTACGCCTTCTCTTTTGGCTTTTAAGGGGAAAATATGTCCGGGCCGCCCTAATTCTTCCGGTTTGGTATCAGGGTTAATAAGCGCCCTGACGGTTTGTGAACGGTCATAAGCAGAAACACCCGTGGTACAACCATGTCCCAGCAGATCCACGGAAACGGTAAAGGGCGTTTCATGTAATGCCGTGTTGTTGCCAACCATCAGATTAAGCTTCAATTCCTCGCAACGGTCTTCTATCAGCGGCGCACAAATAAGTCCACGGCCATGCATGGACATAAAATTGATGATTTCAGGCGTCACATTGGCAGCAGCCGTTACGAAATCGCCTTCGTTCTCTCTGTCTTCATCGTCCACCACGATGACCATCTTTCCCTGGCGGATGGATTCGATGGCCTCTTCTATTTTGTCGAACATATTAGTTTTATAGTTTTTAAATGATACATGTTCCAATGCCCGGTCTATTCCCTGACAAAATTAATGCTTTTTAGACTATAGGGCATTCCGGCTCTTTTTTTAGAAACATTTGAATTCAGACATATTTGAATATCTGGCACGCAGAGGGACCGTTAAAACATAACAATTTGTTCATTTTATGTGCATTTCTGAATGAATATTATTTATTTTCTTTGCAGACACCTAACATCCAAAACTTCCTTTTATGAAATCGTTAAAACCCTTACTTATTGTTGGTTTATTGTTTGCATTCGTTGCTGATTCTTTCGGACAGGTTACCACCGGCAGCATCACCGGCTCGGTGAAAGATGCACAGGGCCTGCCTTTAATAGGGGCTACCGTGAAGGCAACCCATGTTCCTTCGGGAACGGTGTATGGAACCGTTACGCAATCCAATGGCGGATTCACTATTCCTAACATGCGTATCGGAGGTCCTTATAAAGTGGAAATCTCCTACGTTGGTTATCAAACCAAAATCATTAACCAGATCAGTCTGGTGTTAGGAGAGCCTTATTCATTAAATACCACCCTCGCACAAGGAGGTCAGCAGCTCAGCGAAATAACTGTGGTAGCTTCCGGCGGGAAGTTAAACCAGGAAAGAACTGGAGCTTCAACCAATATCAGCTCGCAGGAACTGGCCACACTCCCCAGTATTAACCGCAGCATTTCGGATTTTACCAGAATAACGCCACAGACAGATGGTCTCAATGATTTCGGCGGGCGTGACGGTCGTTATAATAACATCCAGGTGGACGGTGTCAATCTGAATAACAGTTTTGGGCTTTCAAGCGATCTGTTACCCGGAGGTGGCGCTTCCCCTGTTTCAGTGGACGCATTAAGCGAAATATCCGTCAATATCGCCCCCTTTGATGTAAGGCAGTCTGACTTCACAGGGGCCGGTATTAACGTGGCTACCAAGAGCGGCACCAATACCTTTAAAGGTTCCATATATGGATTTTACCGTAATCAGAATTTCAACGGGAAAACAGTAGATGGATACACATTGACAACTACTCCGCAAAGTCATAAAACTTTTGGTTTTAACCTGGGCGGGCCCATTATTAAAAATAAATTATTCTTTTTTGTAAATGGGGAAATAGAAAATCAGTCTGCACAGGGAATTACCTATTCCGCTGCCGGATCAAATTCATCAGGGAATCCTTCTTCCACACCGGTGGATTCATTACAGGCGCTTTCCCAGTACTTGAAAAGCAAATACAATTATAATACCGGAGCATATCAGGATTTCCCCAATTTTGTTACCAAAAACCATAAAATATTGGCTAAAGCTGACTGGAATATCAGTTCCGTGCATAAACTGACAGTGAAATATACTGATTTCAGGGGCTCAGATATGTCACCGCTCAACGGGAGCAGCAACCCAACCAATGGAAAGTTTTTTGTAACCAGTCAGGCCAATTCGCTATCCCGTTTGCCCAATAACCGTTTCAGCAGTAAATCCATGTCATTTGCGAACTCCAACTACGGAACTAATCACGTAGTTCAAACCGCCTCCGCTGAGTTGAACAGCAACTTCAATAGTAAACTATCAAACCAGTTCCTGGCAACCTATACACATATTAATGATAAACGTACGATACCGGGAGGACAGGTGTTCCCGACTATTGACATTTTCAACGGAGCAGGACAGAACCAGCTAAGCGCCGGCACGGATCCATTTACAAATAATAATGAAGTGATCAACAATGTGCTGGATCTGACGGATAATTTCACCCTCTTTGCAGGAGCACATACTTTCACTTTCGGAGCTACTTACGAACATCAGCGGGTGGGGAACATGTTTATGGGAGGATCCAACAGTTACTATATTTACAATTCATTAAATGATTTCCTGAATGATGCGCCACCCGTTTATTACGGTCTTACTTATGCCTATTATGGCCAATCCAAAGTTTTCTCAGCCAACCTGAAATACGGACAGACAGGCCTTTATGCTCAGGATGAATGCCAGGTAAACAATAAATTAAAATTAACCTTGGGAATTCGTGCAGATATGCCGGTATATGGCACGCCGCCAATCAGTAATCCTGCCATCACTGCTTTATCATTCCCCAACAGTAAAGGAGAGATGGAGCACTTTAATACGGGAAAATGGCCCAAAACATCGGTCTATTTATCTCCCAGAGTGGGTTTTCGATGGGACGCTATGGGTGATAAATCTTTGATTCTTCGCGGTGGAACAGGTATTTTTACAGGTAAAATCCCGTTGGTATGGCTGACCAATATGCCTTCCAATAATGGAATGTACCAGAGTAGTGTTTATTTGAATACTCCCGCAGCCATTGCACAGAAGGGGATTGTTTTCAACCCTGATCCCAATGCATACAAAAATTTATTTCCCCAGGCACCCAATCCACCGGTGGCTCCGCAAAGTTTTGTGCTGATAGATCCGAAATTCAAATTTCCGGAAGTGTGGAGAACTGATTTAGGGGCTGATAAGTCATTGGGATACGGATTTACTGCTTCGGCAGATCTGGAGTTTACAAAAGATATCCATGCGGTGAGAATGGTCAATGTCAATTTGATGCCACCGACAGGTACCCTCAGCGGATTGGATCCCCGCCCATATTATCCATCTACACAAACCGGCGCAGCCTTGAATTATTATCCGAATCTGGGACAGGAAATTCTCCTTGAAAATACTCCTAAAGGGTATTCCATGTTCGGTACTATACAAATATCCAAATCCTTCTCTAATGGTTTTTATGGATCAATAGCTTACACCTACACCAAAGCTGAAGAGGTAAGCCCCAACCCGGGATCCCGCGCTACCTCAGCCTGGCAATCCATCAATAATGTGGGCCCCACTAATGACCCCGAATTAGGAGGCTCTGAATATGCGACTCCGAGCCGTCTCCTGGCTAACCTTTCTTATCATATTGAATATGTGAATCACATGGCTACCACCATTTCGTTGTTTTACCAGGGTATGAGTCTCTCCAACTATAGCTATGTGTATAATGGAAGCATTGTAGGAGACGGGAATCAACAACTTATGTATATATACAAAAGCGGGGCTGACGTACCGTTCATAAATATTACGGATAAAAGTGGTAATATCATCTCTACCATAGCCCAGCAACAAGCAGCTTATGATCAATTCATCAACAGCAGCCCTTATCTGAAAAAACATAAAGGGAAATATGCAGACAGATATACTGCCCTGACTCCCTGGTTCAATCAATTGGATATGCGAATCTTACAAGACTTTTTCGTTAAGTCTAAAGGAGGAACCCGTCATACCATAGAGATAAGCCTCGATATGATCAACCTGCCCAACCTGATCAGCAGCAAATGGAAAAACTGGGGCTATAGCCAGATGTACACTATCAATAATCCTTTGATATTTAAAGGTGTGGATTCAAAAGGACAACCTGAATTTCAGATGAATAAATACAGTGGACAATTGGCCACTCAGGCTTTCACTCCGGACATCAGTTCATCAAGGGTGTGGGGAATGCAATTGGGGTTACGATATAGTTTTTGAGTCATAATTCTTCAAAAAATAAAAACGCTTTTTATGCAGACCCAATTGAGCCCCGGTCAGCATTTCAAAAACTTCATCCAATATCCCAAAGCCACCCGGAAGCCCTGCTTTTGCACCGCCATATACTAATTCAATATTTTGTTGAGCCAATGTTTCACCAAGCAGTGTGGCTGTTCTCCAATAAATCTCTTCATTCCCTTCACTTGAACCGCAAAAAACTGTTACTCTTTTCATATTATAAAGTATTTTTATTTATCTATTCTTTTTTCGCCGTTTCAAGTGATATAGACGGTCTATTGCCTTACCCTTCCCTAACCCAGCAGATAGCTCCGGCTCTTTTATACCCTTAGTGCGCTTTTAATAGGGCGAAGGTAGGGAGAAGGTAGGGAGAAGACAGGGAGTTACCCTCCTTTTGCAGGCTATGTCCATGCCTCATCTTTCCCTAACCCCCGTAGGTACACTTTACTCATTGATACTCTTAGTGCGCTTTTACCATGCTTAATCCATACTTAATCCATACTTAATCTATCAAGTATTCTGCCGGTGGTATCTTCCCTACAGCTAATTGATAGTCATTTAATTAGGGCTTGCTCAATAACTTGTAACATTTTTGAAATCATATTTTTGCCCTTCGGGCAAAACCCTTTCTCTTACAAAAGATTCAAGTTAATAACATTGATCCTATCCTATAAAAACGGCTCTTTTAATCCAATCTCTTCTAAGAACTTGTATTCAAAACTTTTTTCTATATAATCAGATGC